>NZ_JBFAPA010000006.1:0-195899 GCF_040675465.1 Actinocrispum sp. NPDC049592
CCTCGTCCGCCGCGAACGTGGCCGAGCCGAGCCTGGTGCAGACGTTGGGGCAGACCCCGCCTTCCGCACCACCGCCACCACCGATCTGTTTCCCTTTCCCGCCGGGTCAGGACAGCAGTGCGTCCGCGGCCTTCTTCAGGGCGCTGGGCTGGGCCGGGCTGCGGGGCGCCTTCCTCTTGGCCTCGAGCATGCGTTCGCCCATGTCCCGCAGTTGTTTACGGCCGAGACCCGCACGCACCTTGGGGAACCATTCCTGTTCCTCCTCCTCCATGTGGTGCGTGACGTTCTCGATCAGCACGGTCACCTTGGCGTCGAACCGCTCGTTCTCCGGCTTCATCGTCGCCAGCTCCATGCACAGCACGTCGGCGACGTGATGCTCCTCATAGGACTCGAGAACGTCGTCCTCCACGTCCGGCAACAACTTGCGGACCTCCGGGTACATGATCTCGTTCTCGATGTAGGTATGCACCGTCAGCGCCTCGAGGATCTTGCCGACCACCTTGCCCTTGGTGGCCTTGGCCCGGTCCCCCAGCTTCTGGAACTCGCCGAACAGCCGGCGGATCTCCTTGTGGTCCTCTTTCAGCAGCACGATCGCGTCGGTGGACATGCTTTCCTCCTGAGCGGCGACACACACCGGACCCACCCGGAGTACCCATCCCGTTACCGCTCAACCTTCGGGCGCGCTGCATCCACAGTGGAGCACACGCGGCGGCCGTCCAGGAGGTTGAGGCCCGTCCCGGCCGGCTCATGGGCGAAGCCGGGTGCCCGAGGGCCAACCCGCGATCAGGCATAGGTGTAGTCCGACAACGGGAACCGGACCGCTTCGCGGTGTGCGGCGATCGTCGAGGTCGGCCGTAGCAGGGTCGCTTCGCCGTGCTGGTTGAAGTAGTAGCTGTTGGCGGTCGCGCACTGGCCGAGCGCGAAGACGGAATCGCCCACCTTGTCGGTCATCCGGTCGAGGAACTCGTCGTTGGCGCGTTGGGTCACCTCGAAGACGCGGGATCCGCGCCGGCGCATGGCGGTGAACAGCCGGTCGATGTGCTTCATCTGGCATTCGATGGTGGTGAAGTAGGACAGGCCGCTGTAGGCGTACGGGCTGTTGAGCGACAACAGGTTCGGGAACCCCGGCACGGTCACGCCCTCGTAGGCCTGGAACCGGTTCTCCCGCCACCACTTGCCGAGGTCGCGGCCGTCGCGGCCGATGATCTCGATGGCCGGGAAGTTGACGTCCCACAGGTTGAACCCGGTGGCCAGCAGCAGAACGTCGATCTCGGTGCGGCCGCCCGCGGCGGTGATGATCGCGTTGTCCTCGATCCGCGCGATGCCAGTGGTTTCCAGCTTCACGTGCGGGCGGGTGAACGTGCGGAAGTAGTCGTTGGAGAAGGTCGGCCGCTTGCAGCCGAACGAGTAGTCCGGGGTGAGCTTGCGGCGCAGCCCGGGATCGCGGACCTGCCTGCGCAGGTGCGCCCGGCACCAGCGTTCGGCGATCCGGTTGCCCAGCCGGAAGTTCTTGTAGTGCACGACACCCGTGATCATGAGCAGCTCAAGGATCGCGCTTCCGGTCAGGCGGACAACCCGTTGCGCGAACGGCAAAGCGGCGAACGCGGCCTGAAGCCGTCGCGGGACAACGTAATCGGGCTTGGGGCTGACCCAGATCGGGGTGCGCTGGTAGACCGTCAGCTCGGAGACGACCTTCGCGACCTCCGGGATGAGCTGCACCGCGGTGGCGCCGGTGCCGATGACGGCCGCACGCTTGCCGGTCAGGTCGTAGTCGTCGTCCCACGCGGTCGTGTGGATCACCTTGCCGCGGAAGCCATCGATGCCGTCGATCTCGGGCATCTTCGGCTGGGACAGGAATCCGGTCGCGGTCACCAGGTACGTCGAGGTGAAGCTCTCCCCGCTGTACAACGTCACCCGCCAGTGCGTCCGCTCCCAGACCGCCCCGGTGACCACCGCGCCGAACCGCATCCACTTGCGCAGCCCGTACTTGTCCGCGACGTGCTCGGCGTACCGCTTCAGCTCCGGCCCGGGCGCGAACAGCCGCGACCAGTACGGGTTGGGCTCGAACGAGTACGAGTAGGTCGACGAGGGGATGTCCACCGCCAGGCCCGGGTACCGGTTGACGTGCCAGGTGCCGCCGAGGTCGTCCTCGCGCTCGAGGATCAGCAGGTTGGTGTGGCCGAGCCGGGCGAGCTGGATCGCGGCGCCCATCCCGCCGAACCCGGCGCCCACGATCACCGCGTCGTACTGCGCGACCATCGCACCCTCCGTCGTCGCGGAATCTGATGTCACTTTCGGAACGATATGTCATTCCTACGCCAGCGGCAATACACTCATCGTCGTGACCTCCGATTCCCGGCCGCTCGGCCGCACCGAGCGCAAGAAGCAGGAGTTGCGCCGCGAGATCATCGATGCGGCCTTCGACTGCTTCGCCGACCTGGGCTACCACGCGACCGGCATCTCCGACATCGCCGCGAGGCTCGGCATCGGGCACGGCACGTTCTACCGGTACTTCGAGAACAAAAGGGACATCGTCGACCACGTCATCGACGACCTGGTCGGCCGGATCATCACCGCGCTGACCGCCGAGAACGCCCCGGACGCGGTGTCCACTCTGGACGACTACCGCGCGCAGGCCGAGCGGATCGGCGACTCGCTGGCCCGGATCTTCGGCGAGGACCCCCGCCTGCCGCGGATGCTGCTGCTGGAGGCGGCCGGGATCGACAAGGCCATGGCGGACAAGGTGCTGGACTTCTTCGAGCTGGCCACCACCCTCACCGCGGCCTACCTGTCGCACGGCGTCGAACTGGGCTACCTGCGCGCCGACCTCGACATCGGCAACTCCGCCCGCGCCATCAACGGCATGATCCTCGGCGCCACCATCTCCTCGCTGCGCACCCCCGATCCGGACCACCAGCGCCGGCTCAGCGAGGCCATCCGCCGGATCATGTACGACGGCATCGCCGCTTAGGGCTGAGCGGCCTGGCCAGGCCGCTCAGCCGATCAGCTTGTCGAGGGTGATCGGCAGGTCGCGCACCCGGACACCGGTGGCGTGGCAGGCCGCGTTCGCGATCGCGGCGGCCGTGCCGACCAGCGACACCTCACCAACTCCCTTGGCGCCCATGTGGTTGGTGTACGGGTCGATGGTGTCCAGCCAGTACGCCTCGACCGAACGGACGTCGGCGTTGGCGGTGATGTGGTAGCCGGCGAAGTCCAGGTTCACCACGTGCCCGAACCGCGGGTCGAGCACGCTCTGCTCGTGCAGGGCCATCGAGATCCCCTGGATCATCCCGCCGACCAGCTGCGACCGGGCCATCTTGGGTTGATGACCCGCCCGGTGTCGAACACGCCGAGTCGCCGGTGTCACCACCACGACCGACCGCCCCTTCAGCCCCAGCATGGACCTGCTGATGACACACCTGCAGGCCGCCGCGGCCGGGATCCGCCGTACCCAGCTGCCCGCCGAAGCCTGAGGCGGCTGCCCTTCACGTGGTCTTGGGCATCCCGGAACGCGAGCTGATCCGGGAACAAGCGAAGCGGCAGCGGCCGCGCCGCACACCTCCCAAGGGGACCTGGCCAAGTTCGGCACCAAGGCGATCGCCAAGGCCGCGATCGCGGACACCGGCCGGTGCCGCAGTTCCCCGCGTTCGAGCCGATCGGGAAACCGGGCTGAGCCCGGCGAAAGCGGCGCTCGTGGTCACGTTCGCGTCGATGCTGTTCGGCGCGAACTCGCCGCCCCGCTGTACGCGGGCCCCAGCGCCGCGCTCGCTTTCGCGGCCTGGCACTGGACTTCCCGCCAGCCGTCTCGCACAACGGCCCGATAGATTGCCGTGTATGGATCGAGACTCCTTCTGTTCCTACTGCGGCACCGCGTACGCCGACACCAGCGGCTATCCCCGCACCTGTCCGTCGTGCGGGCGGATGGTGTGGGCCAATCCGGCGCCGGTCGCCGTGACGCTGTTGCCGGTCGAGGATGGCGACCGGACCGGGCTTCTGGTTGTCCGGCGGGCGATTCCGCCGGTGGGGCAGCTCGCCCTGGTGGGTGGGTTCATGGAGGTCGGCGAGACGTGGCAGGAGTGCGCGGCGCGGGAGCTGTGGGAGGAGGCGGCGGTGAAGGTGGATCCGGCGGGGCTGCGGCCGATCCTGTTCAGCTCCCCCGAACCGGCCACCGACCTGGTCCTGCTGTTCTCGCTGGCGCCGCCGGTCCAGGCCGCTGAGCTGGGGCCGTTCGAGCCCAACGAGGAGGCCTCCGAGCGGGTCGTGATCTTCGAGCCGGTGGAGCTGGCCTTCCCATTGCACACCGATCTGGCCCGTCAGTACCTGAACGGAACCTTGACCTCACGGTAGGTCAGCGCGCAAAGCCGCCCTTTGGGGCAGGTCTGCTGCCACAGCGGGTCGGTACGGTGCGGCGGTGGGCACCTCCTCCTCCCACCGGTCGCTGCACGATGTCCTGTCCCGCCTGGCGTTGACCGAGGCGAGGGTCAGGGCAGCGGTGCAGTCGCGGCGTGGCGGCGACACGGCAGCGGATCCGTTCCGCGGCCTGTACCTCAGCGACAGCGAAGTGGACCGGCTGCTGACCGGGCCCGCCGGGGCGCGCAGCGGCGGGGCCGAGTTCGACGAGCTGCAGGCCAGGATCGAACGGGACGCGACCGAGGCCGAGGAGGGCGGCGAGACCCTGCGGCTGCGCGATCTGGTGCGCGCCTTCGGGTTGACCGCGCTGGATGTCGAGCTGCTGTTCGCCGCGATGGCGCCGGAGGTGGACTCCCGTTTCGAACGGCTGTATGGGTATCTGCACGACGACATGACCAGACGCCGTGCGAGCGTTGGACTGGCGTTGGAACTGGCCGGGATCGCGGCGCCCGCCGCGGCCGGACGGGCTCGGCTGTGCGCGGGTGCGCCGCTGATCGATGGCGGGCTGGTCGAGATCCTCGACACCGACCGGCCGTTCCTCACCCGCGCTCTGCGGGTTCCCGACCGCGTGACCATGCACCTGCTCGGCGACGACACCCCCGATCCGTCGCTGGACGGCCTGACCGTGCGGCCGGTGCCCTGCCTCGCCGGTGACCCGGTAGCGCTCGGTGCGACGCTCAAGCGCGGCGCCACCCTGTGCTACCTGCGCGAACACCGGGGCAGCGCGGCGAACTCGTTGGCCGCGGCGGCGTTCACCGAGCTCGGGCTGCCCGCGTTGGTGCTGGATCTCGGCCGGTTGCGCGACCACGATCCGGCGAAGGTCGCCGCCGTGGCCCGGCGCGAGGCGCGGCTGATGGGCGCCGGGCTCGTGGCCGGGCCGGTGGACGCTTTCGGTGACAACGCGGGGAAAGCCGTGCCCGCCTTGTGCGACCCCGGCTGGCCGGTGATCCTGCACGGCCGCCGGTCGTGGGATCCCAAGTGGACAGTCGACATCCCGTTGTCCCTTGAGGCGCCGATGATCTCGCCCACCGACATGGCCGGGCTGTGGGATGCCTTGCTGACCGGTGATGTCGAGCCCGGGCTGGACGTCGGCGCCACGATGAGTTCGCTCAACCTTGACCCTGCACAGGTTCAGCGCGCGACCAGTGCGGCCTGGTGGCAGGCGGCGCACTCCGCGCGTCCGATCGGTGCCGCGGACTTGCGTCTCGGTGCGCGCACCCAGAACGCCGCAGGTCTGGAACGGCTTGCCCGGCGGACCGAACCCGCGGCCGGCTGGCCAGATCTGGTGCTGCCGTCCGCGCAGATCCAGATGCTGCGGGAGCTCGTGGCGCGGGCGCGGTTGCGTGGCCGCGTTCTGGACGACTGGAAGATGCGCAACAGCGGCCGTGGCACGGGTATCGCCGCGCTGTTCACCGGCGCGCCCGGCACCGGCAAGACGCTGACCGCCGAGGTGCTCGCCTACGACCTGGGCTTCGATCTGTACACAGTGGACATCGCGACCGTGGTGGACAAGTACATCGGCGAGACGGAGAAGAACCTGGAGCGGATCTTCACCGAGGCCGAGCAGGTCAACGGCGTGCTGTTCTTCGACGAGGCGGACGCGTTGTTCGGCAAGCGCAGCGAGGTCCAGGGCGCGCACGACCGGTACGCCAACGTGGAGACCGCGTTCCTGTTGCAGCGCATGGAGAAGTTCGACGGCCTGGTGATACTGGCGACCAACCTCAGCGCGAACCTGGACGACGCGTTCACCCGGCGGCTGGACGCGGTGATCGACTTCCCGCGGCCGGACGCCGAGCACCGGTACCGGATCTGGGACCACGCGCTGAACCCGGCCGTCCCGCGCGCCGACGACGTCGACCTGAGGCTGCTGGCCGAGCGGTTCGAGCTGGCCGGCGGCAACATCCGCAACATCACCCTCGCCGCGGGGTACTTCGCGGCGGACGAGAACCGGGCGGTGTCCATGGTGGACCTGATGCGTGGCGTGCACCGCGAGTTCGTCAAACTGGGCAAGCTGTGCAAGGTCGCCGACTTCGAGCCGTACGAGGCGGTGCTGACATGACCGCCGCCGATTCCGTTGTCGCCGCAAGGGATCTACTGCTCGCGGGCAAGATCGACGAAGCCCGCACCCTGGTCGAGCGGGCCGCCGACGAATGGCATGACGAAGGCGACCCGGCCGAGGAGGCGCGCTGCCGCCGGATGGCCGCCGCACTGGGCGGTTCCCTGTCCATCGCCAAGGACCCCGAGCCGACGGTCGCCCAGTCGGCGCTGGTCGTGGCCAGCCAGGCGCTCGACCGGGGCGATCTGCGCGAGGCGCTGGCGCACGCACGCCGGGCGCGCGCGGAGGCATTGGCCGCACGGTCCCCTTTGGACTACGTGGCCGCCGCGTTCGCCATCGCGGAACTGTCCGAAGCGGACGGTGACCGGCTCCTGGCTTACGCGTCGCTCGCGGTCGGCTGGGTCACGCTCGCCGATCTGGTCGGCGCGGAGGCTGCGCGGGCGGTCTTCGCGCCCAGCCTGATCGCTCGCCGTGACCGTTGGGGGGCGGGCGAGTTCGCCGCGGTCAAGGCACGGTACGAGGAGAGCCGCTGATGGGCGGGCAGACCGACCGGTTGCGTGCCGACGAGACGCCCGACCGGGCCACCGCGACCGCGACGGTCGCGCCGCCCGAGGTCGCCCCGGATGTGACCACCGACCCGGTGAGCCACCTTCAGTCCACTGTGGGCAACAGCGGCATGGCCGACATCGTCAACGGCCGTGCACCCGCGGAGGTCATGGACGCGGCCGGAATCCGCGACGGCGGCGCACCTCCCGGCGTGACGGACGCGGGCATTCACGACGGCGGCGCCCCACCGGGCGGCGTGCCGCAGACTCCCGCGCCCGCGGGCGGCTTGCCACAGGCTCCTGCACCTTCCGGTGGCACTCCGCAGACTCCCGCGCCACCAACGCCTTCTCCGGCTCCCGGGGCCGGTCCGGCCCCGGCGTCCGGGACCACCCCGGCCTCAGGCCCCGCACCGGCTCCCGGTGCTGTTCCGGCCACCGGTGCGCCCCCGGCGCCGGAGACCGGGCCCGCTCCGGCACCCGCGATCCCCGGCCCGGTCGGCGCGCCACCGGCGGCCGGTGAGGGTGGTACGGGTGCGGATGCGCTCGACACCAGTGGTCTCGCGCTGATCGACCAGGAGTTGGTCGAGCACGAACGTTGGGGCGCCGCAGCGGAACTCGTCGGCGCCGCCGGATCCGCCGACCGGGCCGCGTTCATCGCCACCGAGGTGGGCGGCGGTGTCGGTGAGGGCTTTGGCACCGGGTTCGTCATGGGCCTGGTCACCACCATCGGCGTCCAGGCGCTGGAAGCGGGCTTGGAGGAGATCGCGGGTGTCGCGATCCCTGGTGTCGGCGCGGTTGTCGGTGGCGTGATGTCCGCCTACGCGCTCGCGCAGGGCTGGGACCGCAACACCGCGGCGATCGGGCGGATGGGCGAAGGCCGGTCCGGCTACGAGGAAGCGGCCAACGACATCGAGGGGATCTGCGCGATCCTCGACATCGCCTCCAACATCATCAACATCCTCGGCGGCGTGGTCGGCATCGTCGCCGTCGCCGCGGCGGCCGCGGCGCTGTTCACGCTGGGTGCGTTGTCCCCCTTGGCGATCGCGGCCGGGTCGATCGCGACCGCCATCGGCATGGCCGGAATGGTGCTCGGCCTGGTGAAAATGGCTCTGCAGCCCTTGGTTCTGCTGTTCCGTTCGCTGCACACGTTCACCAGCCAGGCCGATCCGCGTGAGGTCGAGGCGCAGGGCCACACCCTCGAAGAGGCCGGCAAGGAGATGGGCGGCGCGCTCGGCGGTCTGGCCGGTGCCGCGGTGGCGGGCATGGGCCGCAGCCAGAGCCACGAGGAAGGCACTCCCCCGCCGGGTGACGAGGTCCCGCCCAGCACGCACGAACCAGCGGGCACACCCGAACCCCTTGTGGTGGAAGGAGAACCGATCCCCGGCGCGGCCACGGAAGGCGTGCCGCCGGTGGAGGGTGGAACGCCTCCGGCGCCCGAGGGAGCACCTCCGGTCGAAGGCACGCCGCCGCCCCAGGAACCGCAGAACCTGGAGAACCTGACCGACGCCGAGATCGACGCGGCGCTGTCGGGCGCACCCACCCGCGAGGCGACCCCGGCGGACTTCACCGACGCGGACATCGACGCCCTGGTCGGCCGCCTGGACAACCCCTCGCAGCTGGAGGCGCCGGAGTTCGCGATGTCCGGTCCGGTCGGGCCGGACACGGTCAACCCGGTCACCGGCCAGGTCGAGCCCGCGTTCGGGTTGAGCGGCACCAGCATCCAGGGCCAGAACGTCAACCCGAACCAGATCGCGTACCACGAGAACATGCAGTTCCAGGGGATCAGCGACGTCCGTGAGATCCCGGCGTTCCCGACCGGTGCGGAGCCCACTTTGCCTGGGGCGCCGGGCAATCCGGTGCCGCAGACCGAGGTCCGGATCACCGGGCCGTCGCCGGGCCCGAACCAGCCGCGCCCGGTGTTGTCCGCGGAGACCGGCGGGAACGTCGAAGTGCGCTACCACAGCGCGAACCCCGGTGCGCCGGAAGGAAGTTTCTCGCACGACAACCCGACCGTGCAGGTCAACACGCCCGGGAACAACTACCCGTGGGAGGGCCAGCCGGTCAACGAGGGCGCCGGTCAGCGCGCCAACATCCGGCCGCTGCCGGGTGCGGACGGGCAGCCGACCGCGGGCCGGTACCGCACCGCGGACGACCAGTGGCTGCGTCTGCCGAACGGGCAGCAGCGCGCCGGGTTCGAAGCCGGGAACCCGATGCCGCCGGGTGTTGCCACGCCCGAACAGATCGCCTCGTCGCACTATCCGGTCTACGGCGAGCCAAGCGGGCCCATCCAAGGCGGTGGCGGTGCGCCTCCAACAGGTGGCGGTGGCGGCGGTGGCGGTGTACCGCCTACCGGTGGTGGCGGAGGCACGCCGCCACCCACGGGAGGTGGCGACCTCCCGAGCGTGATCATCGACGAGGCCGCGCTGGGGCTTCAACCCGGTGAAGTCGAGACCTTCCAAGGACCTTCGCGGCGGCCGCCGGAGCGACCGACCGATGTGGACTGGAGCGATCCGGCCGTGCAGCAGGCTTTGGGCCTGGACGCGAACGGCAGGCCGACCGGATCCACGTTGAGCGGTTCGGGCCAGCTTGAGGTGAACCCGAATACGCGCAACTTCGACCCGGCAGGTGCCAACGGGCCCGGGCCGTTCCGCGGCGAGCTGGGACAGGTGAAGAACGGGGAGTTCGCGCCCGAGGGGTACTTCGACGTCCCGGAACGCCGGTACAACGCTGATGGCACAGTGCAACCCGACTACGGCGTGCGCGTGGGGCCGCCGGGTGCGTGGGTGGACCACACCTTCTCGAGTCTTGAGGAGGCGCAGGCGTACGCGGCTTGGGTCTCGTCGCAGAGCCCCGGCGGGATCCGGAACACCTCGGCGTTGCCGCACGGCTGGCCCGCGGACGCGTCCGGCACCGTGTATCCCGGCAACCCGGTGGATGCGGTGCGGATCTTGGAGGTTCCCGGTGGGACGCCACAGATCCGTTCCGAGGTCGCGCCTCAGCCGGAGGGCCTGCCCGCGCCGGACCGCCCGAACGTGTACCCGGGCGGCGGCCCGCAAACCCAGCTGCCCAAACACCTTTTCCCGCGGGCACCCGCCGGTGGCGTGTCACCGGCTCAGGTCGGGCCGGAGTTGCCGATCACCGGGAACTGGTTCGACCGGCTGCAGCAGTACCCGGGCCGGGATCGTGCCCTCGCCATGCACGAAACCGTTGAGGGGCTTGAACACCGCACGCGGCTCGCGGAGCGGGCGCACCGCGGCGAGCAGGCGGGCGCGATCGTGGACCGCGCGGGCGGCGGGGCGGAGCACGAGTCCCACGCTCCCGTGGTGGAGTCGGTGAACCCCGCCTACCAGCCGCCGCCGGGCACGCACGAGCAGATCGAGCAGATGACCCGGGACATCGACCGGCTGCTCACCGCGCGGGCGCAGGCCGAGCAGCGGCAGGCGCGGGCACAGCAGGTTCGTACGCAGGCCGAGGCGCAGGGCGCGCAGGTCAGCGAGGCGCAGCAGGCATCCGCGCAGGCGTTGACCGCCACCCAGGCGCACCAGGCCCAGGTGCAGCGCCGCGAACAGCTCAACCAGCAACGCGCCCAGGCCCACCAGGAGGGTGGCGGGCACATCCAGGACTCCGCGTCGCAGCTGGCCGGGATCGGCACGCTGGAGACGTTGCTGGCCGGGTGGACCGGCTTCACCGGGCTGGTCTTGGACTTCTCCTCGGTGCTGCCGGACTCGGCGGTGTCGGCGTTCCACAAGATGAACACCGACTCCGCCACGTTCATGGCCAAACTAGTACAGACCAGGCAGGGCATCGCCGGTCACGCCGCCGCCCAGCCCGGCCGCGGCGCCGAGATCGCCCAGGCGGGCCAACGCCTGACGACGACCTCGGCGCAAGCGGAGGCCACCGAAGCCCAGTTCACCCAGTCACAGCAACAAGCCGCCCAACTCGCCGAGGCCAACCAGCGTCACGTCGCCGCCGCCGAAGCCGACCGCGCCGAAGCCTCCGCGAACGCCTCCCGCGCGGACACCGCGGCGACCTCGTTGACCGAGCGCCGGGACACCCTCGCCGCCCAGATGCAAGCCTGGGCCACCGAACACAAGGCCGCCCGCGACGCCGCCGTCGAGGAAACCGTTGCCCGCATGGAAGCCCGCGGCATGCGCGTCACCCACCGCCCCGAGCACTAGCCCTTCATCCTGGCAGGACAAGGATGTCGTACTGCCCGTCCGGGGCGGTCACCCCGGGGTCTTGTCATGCGCACGCCCCCGTAGCTCAGCCGGTCAGAGCAGGACGCTTACAACGTCAAGGTCGCGGGTTCAAACCTGCCGATGGCCGGGCTTGACAAGTCCGCCCTCGAGCCTCCATGGTTAGTTACATGAGTAATGAACCGACGAACCGCACCGCGCGGTGGTCGGCGTGAAGGATGATGGGCGGCCGCTGTTCCTCCAGATCGCCGAGCAGATCGAGAACTCGATCGTGGACGGGAGTCTGGCCGCGGATACGCAGGTGCCCTCGACCAACGAGCTCGCGGCCTTCCACCGGATCAACCCGGCGACCGCGGCGAAGGGCATCAACCAGCTGGTGGCCGACGGGATCCTCTACAAGAGACGAGGGATCGGCATGTTCGTCGCCACGGACGCCCGGGCGCAGCTGCTGGAGCGGCGGCGCGCGGACTTCACGCGGCAGTATGTCGCCCCGCTGATGGCGGAGGCGGGCAAGCTCGGCATGGACGCCGAGCAGATCAAGAAGCTGATCGACGTCTGGGAGCCCGAACGATGAACGTGGTGCGCACAACCGGGCTGACCAAGCGGTACGGCCCCCTCGCCGCGCTCGCGGGGGTGGATCTGGAGCTCGCCGGGAACACGATCCACGGCCTGCTGGGCCGCAACGGCGCGGGCAAGACGACGCTGATGCGAATCCTTACTGGGCAAGGCTTCGAGACGAGCGGCACGGTCGAGGTCTTCGGGCAGCACCCGTACGAGAACGCCGACGTGCTCTCGCGGGTGTGTTTCATCAAGGAGAGCCAGCACTACCCGGAGAAGTTCCGGGTGAAGCACGCGCTGCGGGCCGCAAGTCTGCTGTACCCGAACTGGGACGACAGGTATGCCGCGGAGCTGTTGGCGGACTTCGCCGTCCCGGTGGGTCACCTGCTCAGCAAGCTCTCCCGTGGCCAGCTCTCGGCGGTCGGGGTGACCATCGGACTGGCCTCGCGGGCGCCGCTGACCCTGTTCGACGAGCCCTACCTCGGCCTGGACGCCGTTGCGCGCCAACTGTTCTACGACCGCCTGCTGGCCGACTACACCGAGAACCCGCGCACCATCGTGCTTTCCACGCACCTCATCGACGAGGTCAGCGCCCTGATCGAACACGTCGTGCTGCTCGACCGGGGCCAGGTCCTCATCGACGCCGACGCGGAGTCGCTGCGCGGCGAGGCCATCGCGGTCACCGGACCGGCCGACGCCGTTGAGCGGTTCGCCGCCGGATACCAGGAGCTGCACCGCGAACGGATCGGCGGCTCACTGCGCGTGACCCTCACCGGCGCCCCGGACCGGCCCGAACCCGGCCTGGACTTCGAGCCGGTCTCGCTGCAGCAGCTGGTCGTGCGCACCACCCAACGCAACGGCGGGCCGATCGCCGCCGGGAAGGAAACCCGATGACACGCGTGCTCGACGTCGCGCGGATCCAGCTGGTCAACTGGCCGGCCCTGCTCGCCTACCCGCTGGCCGTCGTGGCCGCGATACCCGTGCTGGGCCTGATCATCGACATCACGAACGGCGAGACTGCCAGTGGCCCGCATGAGATCTACCTGTTGCCAGTGCTTTGCGGGGTGGCCGCCGCCGGGCACCTGCAGAGCATGACCCAGGTCTTCCCGTTCACGCTGGGGCTGGGGGTGACACGCCGGAAGTTCGCTCAGGCGACGGCGCTGGTCGTCCTGGGGCAGGCGCTACTGCTCGGGCTGGTGCTGGTGGTGTTCGGCGCCGTCGAGCGGACGACCGGTGGCTGGGGCCGGGAAGCCCGGATCTTCGGGCTCGGCACGCTGGGCCAGGACGATCCGCTAACCCAGTGGCTGGTCTACAGCGGGCCGATAGTCGCCGTGTCAGCGATCTGCGTGCTGGTCGGCGTGGTGTTCCAACGCTGGCGGCAGACCGGGATCTACCTCGCGCTCCTCGGCAGCGCAGCGCTGCTGGCCGGGGCGCTGGCGACGGCGCAACGCTGGTGGGCGCCGATCGGGAGTTTTCTCGGCGGTCAGTCGTTGCTCGCGCTGTTCACCGCGTATCCGCTGCTGTTCGCGCTGGCGCTCGGGGCCGCTGCGTGGCTGCTATTCCGCCGCGCGACCGCCTGACCGGCCTCCGCCGGTCAGCGGCCCGGCGTGAGGTTGTCGATGATCAGGGTCAGGGTGAAGTCGAACCGGTCGTGGCCGGTGCCGGAACCCCGTTGTGGTCCGGGTTTTGCTGCCGTTGCTGGACGAGTGAACGTTCCGGGGTGTAGGCGCTGACGTAGAGGGTGAACGAGTCGCGGGCCCATGCGGCGGTCTGCGGCTCGATGCCACCGGCGAGCACGGATTCGTCGTCGGCCTGCTGATCGTCGGCGGGTTCTACGCCTCGCTCAGCGCGTTCGTCCTTGTCGTGAACCTGGGGTGACGCGAGCGTCGCCGCGCTCGGCGCGGTGTTCTTCGCCCGCGCCGGCACGCCGTCCAGCGCTTCATAGGTTGCCGCCGCGGAGCTGGTGTTCGGAATCTGCGCCGGAATCCTCGTGCTGGCACTTTTGTTGGTCAGGCTACTCCCCAAGCCGGGTCGCCCACCCTGATATCGCGAGTAATCCGCAATTGTGGCAACAACTCGCAGGTCCACCGCGCCTTGCCAGGATCGGGCAGCAGACCGGCAGTTTTAGGCATGCCCTCACTTTCCCTTCCCTGGTTGAATATCCGCATCGCCGACTCGACCGGGTATCACCCGCGTGGATTCGCTGCGCGAGGAGAGGGAACGACATGACCGGAAATACTCGCAGCGATATTTCGCTTCGCGTCAACAATGTCACGCGGAAGCTGACCGTCGACAACCGGACGACGTTGCTGGACGCGCTCCGGGAAGGGCTGGACCAGACCGGTACCAAGAAGGGCTGTGACCTCGGCCAATGCGGCGCCTGCACGGTGCTGCTCAACGGCAGGCGGGTGGTGTCCTGCCTGACGCTGGCCGTCGCCGCCGACGGGGCCGAGGTGACCACCGTCGAAGGCCTGTCCCGCAACGGACAGCTGCACCCGATCCAGGAGGCCTTCGTGCGGCTGGACGGTTTCCAGTGCGGCTACTGCACTTCCGGCCAGCTCTGCTCGGCTGTGGGGATGCTGGCCGAGCACCGGGCGGGCTGGCCCAGCGCCGTCACCGGCGACGTCTCCCCCGACTGCCCGCCACACCTCGACGAGCAGGAGATCCGCGAACGGATGAGCGGGAACCTGTGCCGCTGCGGCGCGTACCCGTCGATCGTGCGCGCGGTGGTCGAGACCGCGCGGAAGGAGGCCTCGCGGTGAAGGAGTTCGCCTACCAGCGTTCGGCGCAGGTCCGGGACGCGCTGGCCGAGGTCGCGGGCACGCCCGGGGCGAAGTTCATCGGGGGTGGCACGAACCTCGTCGACCTGATGAAGAACGAGATCGAGACGCCCGCGAAGGTCGTGGACGTGCGGCACCTGCCGCTCAGCGGGATCCGGTTCGCCGCGGACGGCCAGCTGGTCATCGGCGCCACCACCACGAACAGCGACGCCGCGGCCCATCCTGATGTGCGGCGGCGGTATCCGGCGGTGACGCAGGCGATCCTGGCCGGGGCGTCCGGGCAGTTGCGCAACATGGCCACGATCGGCGGGAACCTGTTGCAGCGCACCAGGTGCGGCTACTTCACCGACACCTCGCAGCCGTGCAACAAACGGGTACCCGGCAGCGGCTGCCCGGCGATCAACGGGATCCACCACAACCACGCCATCTTCGACTGGACCGACCACTGCGCCGCGACCAATCCCGGCGACATGGGCGTTGCCCTGGCCGCTTTCGACGCGGTGGTGCGGTTCCAGACGCTCAACGGCGCGGGCGAGATCCCGTTGACGGATTTCTACCGCCCGGTCGGGACCACCCCGCACCTGGAGACGAACCTGCCGCCGGGCGCGTTGATCACCGAGATCGCGTTGCCCAGGCTGGATGTGGCGGCGCAGTCGCGGTACCGCAAGGTCCGCGAGCGCGCTTCCTACGCCTTCGCGACCGTGTCCATCGCCGCCGCCCTGACCGTCCACAGGCGACGGGTTCAGGACGTGCGGATCGCGCTCGGCGGGGTCGCGGCCCGGCCGTGGCGGGCCCGGATCGCCGAGGCGGCGCTGCGCGACGGCCCGGCCACCGCCGATCGGTTCCGGGCAGCGGCCACCGCCGAACTGGCCAAGGCCAAGCCGCTGCGCGACAACGCCTACAAGGTGATGTTGGCCCGCAACCTGATCGAGACCACGCTGACCGACCTCGCCAGGCGGGCCAAGTGATGGGAGACAGCACCATGAACGACCCCGCACGGCACGGCCGCCGGACGGTTCTCAAGGGAGCCGCCGTCTCCGCGGCCGCCGTCACAGCGATTCCGGCCGACGCCAACGCCGAACCGGCGGACGCCACCGGTGGTGGCGTGGTCGGCACGGCACGGCCACGGCTTGAGGCGCAAGGCAAAGTCACCGGCGGCGTCCGCTATGCCGCTGACGTCAAGCTGCCGGGCCTGGTCCACGGCGCTCTGGTTGTGTCCACAGTGGTGCGTGGCCGGATCCGGACGATGGACACCGCGGCCGTGCTGAAGATGCCGGGTGTGGTCGGCGTGGTGGACCACACCAACGCACCCAGGCTCAACCCCCAGGCCGGTCACTTCTTCGGCCCGGACGGCCAGCTGCAGATGTTGCAGACCAACGAGATCCACTACTCCGGCGAGCCCGTTGCCCTCGTGGTGGCCGAAACCCTCGAGCAGGCGCAGGCCGCGGCCAAGGCGCTCAAGGTGACCTACGACGAACTGCCGCACGACACCGAGTTCCGGGTCGACCATCCCAAACGCAGGCCCGGCAACCCGATCTTCGGCCCGGACGCCAACCTCGGCGACCTGGACGCGGAGCTGGCCGCGTCGGCCGTCGTGGTCGACCAGCTGTACCGCACGCCACCGGAGACCTGCTGCGCCATGGAACCGCACGCGGCGACCGCGTGGTGGGAAGGCGACCGCCTGCAGGCGATCGACGCCAACCAGGGCGCCTTCTACATCGCCGGTGTCCTGGCCGCCCTGTTCTCCCTGCCGATGGAGAAGGTGCGGATCCGCGCCGACCACGTCGGCGGCGGGTTCGGCTCCAAGGGGACGCTCGGCCCGCAGCTGGTGCTCGCCACCATGGCCACCACGTTGCTGCACCGGCCCGTGCGGGTCACATTGAACCGCAACCAGGTGTTCCTGACGACCTCGGGCCGGGAGGTGATCGAGCAGCGGGTCCGGCTCGGCGCCGACCGCGACGGCAGGTTGCGGGCGATCGGCCACGAGGCGGTGCTCGCGATCTCGCCGCTCGCCGATTTCGTGGAGAACTGCGCCGAGATGGCCAAGTCCAGCTACGCGGCGACGGCGATCCGCACCCGGCTGAGCGTGGTCCCGCTCGACGTCCTGCCGCCGGTCTCGGTGCGTGGGCCCGGTAATACGCCGGGCTCGTTCGCGCTGGAGTCCGCTGTGGACGAACTGGCCGAGAAGCTGCGGATGGACCCGCTGGATCTGCGGCTGCGCAACGAACCCAAGGCCGGGCCGGTCTCCGGGGTGCCGTTCGCCAACCGCAAGGCGGTGGACTGCATGCGGGAGGGCGCGCGCCGGTTCGGCTGGGCCAAACGGGATCTGCGGCCCCGCCGCCGCCGGGAGGGTGACCTGCTCGTCGGTACCGGGATGGCCGCGGTGTCGTTCCTCACCCTGGCCCTGCCGTCGACCGCGTCGATCACCGCGGAGAAGAACGGCACGTACACAGTGTCCATTGGCGCCGCGGACATCGGGACCGGGGCGCGCACCGCGCTCGCCTCGGTCGCGGCGGACGCGTTGCGGGTCCGGCCGGACAAGATCAGCATCCGGATCGCCGACAGCGACTTCGGCAACGCGTGGGCGGCCAGTGGCTCGCTCGGCCAGGCCTCCTGGTCCTGGGCGGTCACGTCGGCGGCGAAGCTGTTGCGCGACAAGCTGTCGACACGTCCACCGCTGCCGGTGTCGGTCACCGCGGACACCACGCCGGAGATCGGCGCCATGCCCCACAAGGAAAGGCAGTCCTACAGCTCGGTGTTCGCCGAGGTGACGGTCGATCCGGCGACCGGCGAGGTCCGGGTGCGGCGGCTGCTGGGCATGTTCGCCATCGGGCGTGTGGTGAACCCGCTCACGGCCCGCAGCCAGGCGGTCGGCGGGATGATCATGGGGCTGTCGCTCGCACTGCACGAGGAGAGCGCGCGCGATCCGAACTCCGGCCGGCACATCAACGCGGACTTCGCCGGGTACCACATCTCCGCGCACGCCGACGTGCCGGACATCGAGGCGGACTTCGTACCCGACTACGAACCCGACATCGCCTCGGGCATCAAGGGCGTCGGTGAGATCGGCACCGCCGGGACCGCGGCCGCCATCGCGAACGCGGTCTGGCACGCCACCGGCCGCCGCCAGCGCGACCTGCCGATCCGGCTCGACCGCGCACTGGAAGACCTTGCGCGCCAATAAACTAAGGTCAGCCGCCGTCGGCGCGCAGCCGCAGGGCGTCCTGGGCGGGTGACGCGTCGAACAGGCGGCGGTACTCGCGGCTGAACTGCGAGGCGCTCTCGTAGCCGACGAGGTGTGCCACCCCGGCGACGTCGCCCGCGCGGGCGATCAGCAGGGCGCGGGCCTCCTGCAGGCGGATGCGTTTCTGGTACTGCACCGGGCTGAGCGCGGTGATCGCGCGGAAGTGCCGGTGCAGTGCCGACTCGCTCATCCCGGCGAGCCGGGCGAGGTCGGCGATCCGGATCGGTTCGGCGTAGTTGTCCCGGATCCACTGGATCACCCGGCCGATCCGGGACAGCCCGCTGTCGGCCAGGCCGACCTGGCGGACCATCGCGCCCAGCGGCCCGGTCAGCAGCCGCCAGAGGATCTCGCGCTCGATCATCGGCGCCAGCACGGGAATGGCGTCCGGGTGGTCGAGCAGGCCGACCATCCGCACCAGCGCGTCCAGCAGGTGCACGTCGGCGTCGCAGGTGGCGATCGCGGGCTGCGGCGGGCAGTCGGCGAACCGCCCGGCCGGGATCTCCCGCAGCAGTGGCGCGATCACCGGCGCCCGCAGCGCGATGCTCAGCCCCATCGCCGGAACCTCAGGTGTGGCACCGAGAAAGTTGCCGGTGATCGGCAGGTTCGCGGTGGCGAGCAGACACTGCCCGGCCCGGTACTCGAACACGTTGCCGCCCAGCAGGATCCGCTTGCCGCCCTGGACCAGGACGACCAGCAGCGGCTCGGTCAGCCCGGCCTCGGGCATCGCCGTGCCCACCTTGGCCACGGCCAGGCAGTCGATCGCCGTCCGCATATCCGGCCGGGCGTGCACCGACACCAGGCACCTGAGCTCGTCGAGCACTTCCGCGGAGCTGCGCATACCCCCAGCCAAACATCGCTTACGACTTAAGACAAGTACGGGAAGGATGCCCACACGGGACGCGGCATGTTCCTGCCATCCGCCAAAGCCTGTTGCGTTGCCTGAAACTGGCGCCTCGTTGCCCGATCCTGCTTCCCAGGCTCTCGGCAAAGCTTTGCCTTCGCCGAAAACAGTGGTTGCTTACTGTCTATTGAGGACGATTGACATCCCGGCTCTTGGGGTGGCGTGCGGCCGCCGGGGCCGGGTAGCGCCTCGGCCTGTGATCCCGTTGGACTCCAAGCAGCCGCCATGACATCGATCGGACGCGGCCATGCTGACCCACCTCCGCGATACCCATCCGGGTAGATGTTCGTTGAGGAACGTCAAGGCGCGCCGGTGGTCGCGGCCTGGTCCGATTCGGGCGGGCTGACTCGCCGGGCGCGCAGCGACCGCATGTCCGCGGCGATGGTGTGCAGTCGTGGGGGTTGGGGCCAGCCGTAGCCGATCAGCCGGTCGGCGATCTGCGCGGCCAGTTCGTCGCCGGTGGCGCCGGCCGCGACGGTGGCCGCCTCCAGCTGGTGGTCCAGGTCGAGATCCCAGGTCAGCTCGTCCATGATCCGGTTGGCGTACCGGAAGGCCAGCTGGTCGTTGCCCAGCCGCAGGTGCACCTCGGCCATCCGGCTCCAGACGATCGCGTCGGAGCGCGAGTCGATCCCTTCCAACGGCCGCAGCAGCGCGAGCGCGCGCTGATGCTCGTCGAACTGCTCGGACCACCGGCGCGCCAGCTCGAGCTCGGCCATCTCGTGGTACGGATTTCCCGGCTCGGCAAGCGACTGCAGCTCGGCCAGCGCGGTTTCCGGCGCCTGCCCGGCGGCAGGATCGTGCGCTGACACCAGCACGGCCGCCAACGTCCGGAAGTACCACCGGGTGTCATCGTCCACACGGGTCTGTGCCTCGCGCAGCAGCCGCAGCGCCGCGTCCATCTCGTTCTGGAAGACCAGGAAACTCGCGGCCTGGTGCAGCACGAACACGTTGGCCGGGAAGCGGCGGACGGTCCGGTCCAGCAACGCACGCGCACGCGGCATATCACGCAGCGACCAGTAGACCTCGGCGAGGTATGCGCCGCCGATGTCCGACTGCTGCCGCCGCACCGGTTCCATCGCGGCGGCCGGGTCACCGATTCCGTACAACAACAGCAGACAAGCCTGGCTGGCCAGCCCCTCGTCCTGTGGGTACTGGCGGACCAGGCGCTGCACGAGCGGCCGCACCCAGGCGACGTCCTGGTGCCGTGTGGACGCGTCGACGATGTCCCAGCCGCGTTCGTAGGGAACGGTGCGGGCGAGCCGGATCATGTCCTTCTCGTCCCGCAGCAGCTCACGCGCCACGTTGTCGGCGATCTCCTGGTGTACCAGGCGAAACCGGGCGCCATCGGCGTACAGGACGCCGAGTTCGTCCAGCCCGCGCAACAGCCGCCGGGAAAGGCAGTGCACCGACCGGATCCGGACGGCGAAGAACACCAGGTTGATCACCCGGTACAGCACACCGGCCAGCAGCAGCACGCAGAACGCGAAGACGGGCGCGTAGTCCAAGCCGAAGGCCAGCACCAGGAGTGCGATCAGGACAAGCCTGGGCCACAGCCGGTCGGCGAACGGCAGCCGTCCCCACCCTGGCAGGTAGATCGTCGCGTCATCGCCGGATCCCTCGGACTGCAGCAGACTGCCGACCGCGAGCAGTGTCAGCGCGACGATCAGCGCCGCGATCTGGAACGGGACCAGCTGCACGTCGAACACCCACGGCAACGAGGACCACCAGGCGCTGACCACCAGGTCGCCGTACTCGTCCAGCACGGCAACGGGATCCGGGCCGAGCTGGGCCACCAGGTCGACGAACAGCCACACCGCCCGGATCGCCAGCAACGCCAGGACATACCCGGCCACGGTCCCGATCAGCGCCGCGACGATCAGGCCGGACGGCGACCGGCGGACGAACGACGGCAACGGAATCCCGAACACCCGGCTGCGCGCGTGGGAACTGAGCCCGGTCGAAGCGCAGATCACCGCGATCACGGCCAGGTCCGGCCAGCGCACCAACCAGCCCACCGGCAGCGCGATCAGCGCCAGCAGCCCGATGGTCAGCGGTCGGACGCGGATGTTGTAGTTCACGTCGCTGAGCCGGCTGGCCCAGGAGCCCGTGGACAGCGCGATCGCCTCCAGCAACCGCCGCAGCCGCGGATCGTGCCTGCTCAGCGCCGAGCCGCCGACCCGTTCATGCAGGAAAGCCGACCACAGCTCGAATTTCGGGTCCGTGGAGGTCAGTACCTCCTGTGGCGGTGTGATGGGCGACCAGACCTGGACGGCGATGTGCAGCAGCAGGGGGTTGGTCAGGATCTGGCGGATGAGGTGGGGTCGCTGCGCTTCGGCCAGACGATCGAACCAGGTGAACCGCCGGCGGAGGAGGTCGGCCACGTCCCGTTCCCGCAACGGGCGCATGGTGTGCCGTGCGAAGCCGTAGAACGACAACCGTTCGGCGGTCACCGCGGACAGGGCGCCACCCGAACGGCGTAACACCAGCACCGGCAGCCGCGAGGCATGCCCGACGATCGCCTGCCACAACGACTCCGCGCCGTCGCTGTCCACCTCGTCCAAGCCGTCCACGGCCAGCACGATCCGACCCTCGTCGATCAGCCGCCGCAGGTCCGACCGGCGGAAATGCGGGTAGCGGCGGCGAAGGGCCCGGCTGGCCCAGCTGGCGAGCTCGGTCGCTTCGCCGCTGTCGGGCAGCCAGGTCCACCGCGGCTTGCGCCATTCACGGGCACTGACGATGTCGACCACCCGATCGGGTTCGGTCACGGCCAGCGCGGCCCGGCGCACCTCCACCGCCAGGTACGACTTGCCCGCCCCCGCATCGCCGACCACCTCGACACACCGGCCCGCCTTGAGCAGCGCGAACAGGTCGGTCGCGGGTTCGCTCAGCGCGGTGTTGCCGGCATCGACCACCCGGATCGGCAGCTGGAACTGCTCGCGGCGCTGGCGCAGCACCAGCGAGCGGTCGTTGCGCATGGTGGTGATCAACAACCGCCATCGGTCCTGGTCGGACAGCCGCGCCGTGCGCACGGTCCGGCCGATCCGCCAGAGGTATGGCAGGAACGGGACCAGGAGGGCGAGAAAGCCCCACCAGCCCTGATTGTTGTTCAGGAACCCGGTCATTACCGAACCCATCGGGACCTCGTTGCGCGCGTTACGCCACATGCCTCAGAGGTATGGCGGGAACACGGCGCGATGTCACAGCGGCACGGGCGGGCGCGGAATATCCCGGCCCAAACTACGTTGATGGATATATCATCTGATCAACAGATGATCTGTAGAACAGACGAGTTGGGGTTGGGATGACTGATTACGGTCATGACCTGCTGCTGGGCACGTTCATCACGCCGTCGGTGAGTGCTCCCGATCGCGCGGTGACGCTGGCCGAGCTGACCGAGGCGGCCGGGCTGGACGTGGTGACCTTCCAGGACCACCCGTACAACGCCGCCCTGCTGGACACGTGGACGCTGCTGAGCTGGGTCGCGGCCAGGACCAGGCGGGTCCTGGTGTCGGGCAACGTGCTCAACCTGCCGCTGCGCCCGCCCGCGGTGCTGGCGAAGGCCGCGACGAGCCTGGACCTGTTGTCCCACGGGCGGTTCGAGATGGGCATCGGCGCGGGCGGGTTCGCCGACCCGATCCGCGGCATGGGCGGCGGGCACGGCAGCGCGGGTGACCGCATCGAGGCGCTGTCCGAGGCGATCGACATCTTCCGCGGCGCGTGGGACACCGACACCCGGGGCATGTTCCAATTCACCGGCAAGCACTACCAGGTGCCCGGGATGAAGCGCGGCCCCAGGCCCGCGCACGACATCTCGATCTGGCTGGGCGCCTACAAACCGAGGATCCTGCGGCTGACCGGCCGCAAGGCGGACGGCTGGCTGCCGACCCTGGAGTACCTGGAGCCGGGGGTCCTCACCGCGGGCAACGAGATCATCGACGAGGCCGCTCTGACCGCGGGACGCGATCCGCGGCAGGTGCGCCGGATGCTCAACGTCATGCAGCCGGGCACGAGTGCCGCGTTCCTGCGCGGCACGCCCGAGGACTGGGCCGACCAGCTGCTCCCCCTGGTCATCGACCTCGGGTACAGCGCGTTCTTCGTCGCGACCGACGACCCGGCGACCATCCGGGCGTTCGGCGAGGAACTCGCGCCCGCCCTGCGGGAAGCGGTCGCCAAGGAACGCGGAAGCGTTGCCGTGCAACGGTCATCGGCCGCGCTGGCCAAGCGGGTGCCGGGAATCGACTACGACGCAGTGCCACCGCAGTTGCAGGCCGTGGAGCCGGGTGACCCGTCCTACGACCGGATCCGGCACAACTTCGCCCGCAAAGGCTCGCCGGGCTTGGTGTTGCGACCCGGGAACGTCCCGGAAGTCCAGGCAGCGCTGGCATACGCACGCAGCCAGGACGTCACGATCGGCGTTCGCAGCGGCGGCCACGGCTTCAGTGGACGGTCCACCAACGACGGCGGGATCGTCATCGACCTCGGCCGGTTGAACTCCGTCAAGGTGCTCGATCGCGCGACCAAGCGGGTGCGGGTCGAACCGGGCGCCCGGTGGGGCGAGGTGGCGCAGGCGCTGAAACCGCACGGGCTGGTCATCAGTTCCGGCGACTTCGGCGGTGTGGGCGTCGGCGGTCTGGCGACCACGGCGGGCCTCGGGTACCTCGCCCGCAGCTACGGCCTGACGATCGACCACATCCGTGCGGTCGAGATCGTCCTGGCGGACGGCACTTTCCTGCGGATCGACGACGAGCACGAGCCCGACCTGTTCTGGGCCGTGCGCGGCGCGGGCGGCAACTTCGGCATCGTGACGGCGTTCGAGATCGAGGCCACCGAGCTGGTCAACGTCGTGCACGCGGAACTGTTCGTGGACGCCACCGACACCGCCGAGGTCATGCGGCGGTGGGGCCGGCTCGTCGAGGACGCGCCGCGCGAGGTCACCAGCTTCACCGCCCTGTACCCGCCCCGCGCCGGTCAGCCGCCGGTCGCGCAGATCATCCTGGTCTACGCCGGTGACGACGTCGACGCCGCCCAGGCCGCGCTGAGCCCGTTCCTCGGGGTCGGCCCGGTGCTGTCGAACGAGGCCCAGGTCATGCCGTACGCGTCCGTCGTGTACCCGCCCGGCGAGCGGCACACCGGGGACGGCCCATCGGAGGCGCGTTCCGGCCTGCTGCACCACATCACGCCGGAGGCGGCCGACGTGATCGAGTCGATGATCAAGTCGGGCCGGGTGCTGATGATGCAGTTCCGGTCGGCAGGCGGCGCGGTCAACGACATGCCGGCCGAGGCGACCGCGTACTCGCACCGGACGCAGAACTTCTCGGTGGTGAGCGTGACCTTCCCGGACTGGGCCGACCAGCACGACAAGCTGTGGGACACCCTGTACCCGCTGCTCGACGGCATGTACCTCAGCTTCGAGACCACCACCAGCCCGGAACGGCTGCTCGACGCGTTCCCGCCGCCGGTGCTGTGCCGGCTGCGCGAACTGAAGGCCAAGTACGACCCGGACGACGTGTTCGACAAGAACTTCGACATCACCAAAGCGGACGTCCTGCCGCACCCCTCGAGCCGTAACATGTGACCATGGCCCAGCGCACCGACCTCAGCACCACGCGGAACCTGGGCTGGGCCCTCGCGGTGGTGCTGAGGCGGTGGCACGAGGGCGTCGAGGACGTGCTGAAGGACGTGCCACAGGGCTCACGCGGCTACCAGGTTCTGTCCACTGTGGTACATGAACAGCTGCCCACCCAGGTGGCGCTGGCCGCCCACCTGTCCATCGACCGCACGGTGATGACGTACCTGATCGACGAGCTGGAGGGCGACGGGCTCGTCGAGCGCAGGCCCGACCCCGCCGACCGCCGGGCGCGCCGCATCGTCGCGACCGCCCGGGGCCGCAAAGTGCTCGCCGCGGCCGAACGGCGCGTCGCCGCCGTCGAGGATGTCATCCTGAGCGGCCTCAGCGCCGACGAGCAGGCCGCGTTCCAGGACCTCACCCAGCGGGCCGCGACCCACATCCACCACGAGGACCCGAACGCCGACCCGTGCACCGCCGTGCGGCAGGTGTTCGACCAAGCGAACTGAGCACCGTTCTCCATTGTGGATGGCCAATCCGGCCCGGTCAGATCGTGGCCGGGTATCTTGGCCGGGGCGTCTTCCCCAGCCGCCACCGGCCCGGCGCCGAGCCCATGACCAGGCCGAGGACCAGCCAGAGCGCGACGGAGATCCGGGACAGGCCGGCCGGGTGGTCGACCAGGCTCATCAGCAGGAAGCCCAGCAGCGCGGCGAATCCGGGGAAACCGACGGCGATGTCCTTTGTGGCCAGTCGCGTGGCGGTGACCAACGCACCGACGGTGATGGCCAGGATCGCCAGAAAGCCCAGAACCCCGGTCTCCACAAGCCAGTTCAGCCAGAGGTTGTGGACGTGCGCGAACTGCTCGCGGCCGGGGATCCGGGCGTTCACCGCTGCTCCCGCGTTGCCCAGGCCGACGCCGAATGGCCGCTGCACCGCGATGTCCATGGCCGCACGCCACGCCTCGCCGCGGATCCCGATCGCCCGTCCGGCCTGGGACGCGATCGCGATCCCGGCCAGCGCCGCAGCCAACGCACTCGCCCCGATCCACCCGGCCAGCACCGTGGCACGCGGGCTGAACCGGCCATGGAATCGGTGCCACGCAAGGACCATCAGCCCGGCGAACCCGGCGATGCAGGCTGCCCGCGAGAAGGTGGCGAGCAAGGCGGCGTACCCGATGAGCGTCAGGCCCAGCAGGCAGATCTGGTACAGCCGGTCGGTGACCGTGGCGACCGCGACCACGCTGAGCGGCAGGAACAGCAACAGGAACGCGGCGAGCAGGTTCGGGTTGCCGAACGTGCCGATCGCGCGAACCTGGAGGCCCGGCGCACATGCCGTCTCCCTGAGCAACCCCATGCGGCAGAACCCGGTCTGCACACCGCGGCTGACCTGGTTGATGGCGATCACACCCGCCACGGTGACCGCGCCCGACGCCAGCATGACGATGGTCCGCCAGGAGTGCTTGGCCACCCGGGTCAACGCGGTGACCAGGTAGTAGATCGCGATGTACGACACCAGGTTCCGCAGTTGCGGCGCACCGCCTTCCCTGACGGTGACGGCGATCGCGGCGGCCAGCAGCACCAGGATCGGGATGTCCAGCCTGGTCCGGAAATGTGCGAACCGGGCGCCCGCGCCGACCACGGCGGCCAGTCCGGACACGATCACCAGCCGCTGCCAGGTGACGACCACCAGAAACGGCCGGGCCGGCAGGATCGCCGCCCCAGCGTCGAACACCAGCACGGTGACGCACAGCAGGACGGCGATGGCCGGCGCAGTCAGCTTGGGACGGTCCGTCGCCGTGAAATGGACGCCGTTGTTCTTGGCGGGCAGCCGCTCGCACGTGCCACGTGTGTCCATTACGGAGCCTCGTTTCGATGGGTGTCACCACCAGCTGTGACAACGGGGCTATGGCGTTCTGTGACACTCGATGGGCACGGCATCGAGCCGCACCTCTCGGTGCCTGCCCACGAGGCTGAGTGGACATACGGCGAGTAGTTGCCGGTGGTTTGCGAGGGCTGGGCGGTCGAGGTGACCATGGGGTATGGGGCGGCTCCTGCAGGACAGCCGGGTCGCCATGCTGACACCCGAAACACTGGCCTTTGTGGACAGCAGCCGACCGTACACATTGGACTTCACTGGGGTGTTCTCACAGCTGGTCGTCCGGGTTCCGTGCACGCTCATGGCCCGGCGGCCGATGTCCAGGGCCACATCGGTCGCGCTGCCCTCGTCCGGACCGGCCGGCCTGGTCACGGATTTCTTCACCAAACTGGCACGCCTCGATCCCCACACCGCCTGCGAACCGGGACTCGACGCCGACGCGGTGGCCGCGGGATGCGGGATCTCGCGGCGGACGCTGTTCCGGGCCATGGCAGGTGAGTCGCTCGCCGACCTGACCCGCGACCACCGGGTCGCGAAAGCCCAGCGGTTGCTTCGAACCATGCCAACCCGCACGCTCGCTGCTGTGGCGCGCGACTGCGGTTTCGCCGGACCGCCCAACTCCACCGCGCTTTCCGCGTTGTCGCCGGGACTACACCAGGTTTGTACGGCGTGGCACGGATCGTCACTGACCCTGGCGCGGATCGGTCACCGTCCTCATGACACACACCGCGACCCGTTTCCTACCCGCGCACACTGTCGGCCTGTTCGCCGACGAGGCGGTGACCGGCGAGCCGGAGTCGAGCTGGGTCCGGCACAACCACCTGCGGCTCGCCGAGGAACACGACCTGCTCGCGGTCCTGCCCGCGACCGCCAACATGTTGTCCGCCACCGCATCGGGCGCAGCGGGGAACATGCTCTCGGCCACCATCCTGGCGTGTTCGATCCCGGTCGTGTTCTTCCCGGCGATGGACGCCGAGATGTGGGCCAAGGCCGCGGTCCAGCGCAACATCGAGACCGTCCGCGCCGACAGATACCACGTGATCGAGCCCGAATGGGGCAAACGGTACGACGTCGGGCTCGGCGCGTTCGCCGAGACCCCGATGCCGCCCTCTCCCCCGCAGTTCGCCGACACCGTCCGGCGGTTCATGCCGTGGGTTTGACCGACGCTACTTCCGGGTAACCCTTGGTGCACCTCGGGAGGTCCCGGCCATGCTCAACGCGCACGAACAGCAGCAGCTGAGGCTCATCGCACGCGGGCTGGAGGCCGACGACCCCGCCCTCGCCCAGTCCCTGTCCGGCCGGCGGACGCCCAAACGTAGCGTCCATTGGGCTTCCGTTGTGCTGGCGATGCTTGCCGTGGTGCTGGCAGTTCTCACCGTGGTGACCGAGGTCCTCCCCCTGTTCCTCCTGGCCTGCGTCGCGGCCATCGCCGCCGCCTGGGCCGGCTGCCTCACGAGCTGACGGCGGACACCCCAGATCAGCGATTGCGAACCGACCCCATCGCCGACCGCGCTGGATGGCGTCCATTGTGGCCCGTGAGCGGCTCAGTCCCGGTCGGCGTTGAGGATCGTGTGCAGGCCCTGCTTCAGTTGCCGACCCACCTCTGGGGGCAGCGGGGACAGGAACAGCGCCTCGGCCTCCCAGGATGCCTTTGAGGCCTCGACGAGCGTGGTCCGGCCGGTTTCGGTCAGTTCGACCACGTTGCGCCGCCGGTCCTGCTCGTGGGGGTGACGGGACACCAGGCCTTTGGCTTCGAGGGTGTCCAGGAGCGCGACCATGGTCGTCCGGTCGATGCCCAGGCGCTGGGCCGCCTGCTGCTGGGACGAGGGCTCGTCGCCCGCCAGCACCGTCAGCACACCCAGCTCGCGGCCTTCGATTCCGTACGGCTTCAAAGCGGCCGTGACCAGCTCGGTCAGTTTGAACTGCGCGTGCTTGAGCAGGTAGCTGAGGCGCTTGCTCAACTCAGGGTCGGTGGACACGCCCCAATCCTATCGCTAAGCTGATTGTCAGTACGACTGATAATCAGCTCGACGACAAGATGAGGAAGATCATGATCCTGGTTACCGGCGGTCTTGGCTTCATCGGCTCGCACACCGTGCGGTCGCTGCTCGACGCGGGCGAGCCCTGCGTGCTGGTGCAGCGGCGCGCGGCCGGGTTGCCCGACGACCTGCACGGCGCCGTGGTCGAACAGGCCGACATCAAGGACCTGGAGGCGTTGCGCGACATCGGCAAACGGCACGAGATCACCGGCATCGTCCATCTCGCGTTCTCGATGCCGTGGCCCGCGCCCGCCGAGCAGCCCGTCGAGGCCTCCCGGGAGGCGCTCGGCAGCCTGTTCAACGTCCTGCAGGTCGCGCAGGAATGGGGCGTGACCAGGGTGGGTGTGGCGAGCACGATCGGCGTGTACGGCGGGGTCGCGGCCACCGGCGCGCTCAGCGAGGACACGCCGTTGCCGATGCAGTCGCTGCACGTCATCCCGACGTTCAAGAAGATCGGCGAGCTGCTGACCGACCACCTGGCCGGCGCCACCGGCCTGGACATCGTGAACTACCGCATCGCCGCCATCTGGGGTCCGCGCGGACGCGCCCACGACCTGTTCTTCGCCGCGCCGCGACTCATCCACTCTGCCGTCCATGGCACGACCCCGCAGTTCGCCCAGCCCCGGTTCGCCGAGGACGCGATCGACCTCTGCTACGTGAAGGACTGCGGCCGCGCCATTGCCGCCCTGCAACTCGCGGACCGGCTTAACCACCGCACCTACAACGTCGCCTCCGGCCGCTCGACGTCGAACGCCGAGGTCATCGCGGCGATCAAGAAGGTCATCCCGGACGCCCGCGTCGACCTCCCCGCGGGCGAACCCACCCCGCCCACCTACCTCGACATCACCAGGTTGCGGCAGGACACCGGCTACGAACCCGCCTACGACACGGAACGCGCCGTGGCCGACTACATCGACTGGCTGCGCGCGGGTAACGAGCTGTAGTCCAAGATAGGCCTATGGGGACGGACACCGACGAGGTCGAACTGAGCAAACAGGATCTGCGTGAGGTCACCGCGTTCGCCGCGGCCTGCGCGGAGACCGCCCTCGAGATCTTCGAGGCCGCGCAACCGGATGACACCCGGCCCCGGAACGCGATCGCCGTGGCGTGGGCGTTCGCGCGGGGCGGTGAACGCGGGAAGGCCCTGCGCGACGCGGCCTGGGCGGCGCAGAAAGCGGCCAACAGCACGGACTCCGACGCCGCCCGCGAGGCAGGCCGGGCGGCGATGGCCGCAGCGGGCGCCGCCTACCTGCACCCCCTCGCCAAAGCCACCCAGGTCAAGCACATCCTCGGCTCGGCCGCGCATGCCGCCCGAGCGTCCGAGCTGGCCGCTGGTGATCCAACCGTTGGCGTGCAACATATCCAGCAGGCTGCAGATCGTGTCTCACCGGCTGTCATCGCGGTGCTGAAACGCTTCCCCGCGGCGCCGGGTGGCGGTGGTCGGGTCGGTGAGCTGGTCCGCCTGCTGGACAATGCCCTTCGCTGAACGCAAGGAGCTGGGCTGAGCGTGAGCTTCGACCGGACCGGCACCGGGCCGGTGATCGTGCTGGTCGACGGGGCCGGTTCGTTCCGCGGCACTCACCCCACGGCAGCCCTGATTCCGGCCCTCGCCGGAGACTTCAGAGGGCGATGTACTTGGTGTCCAAGTACTCCTGGATGCCTGCCTCGCCGCCTTCGCGGCCGAGCCCGGACTGTTTGACGCCGCCGAACGGGGCCGCCGCGTTGGACACGACGCCGCGGTTCAGCCCGACCATGCCGGTCTGCAGGGCATCGGCGACGCGCAAAGCCCGGTCAAGGTCCCTGGTGTAGGCGAACGCGACCAGGCCGAACTCGGTGGCGTTGGCCGCGGCGATGGCCTCGTCCTCGTCGGCGAACGTGCTGACCGGCGCCACCGGGCCGAAGATCTCGGTGCGCAGGAGCCGGGAGCCGGCGGTGACATCGGTCAGAACCGTTGGCTGGTAGAAGTATCCACGGCGCTCGGGAGCGCCACCACCGGTGAGCACCCGAGCGCCTCGGCCTACGGCATCCTGAACCAGATCGTCCACTTTGGACCGTGCTGCCGAGTCGATCAACGGGCCGACTGTGGTGCCGTCCTCGACGCCTGAACCGAGCACTTGCTGGCTCATCCGTGTGGCCAACGCGGTCCCGAACTCCTCCGCGACGCTTTCGTGGACAAGGAACCTGTTGGCGGCGACACAGGATTCGCCGCCATTGCGCAGTTTCGCGATCATCGCTCCGTCCACGGCGGCGTCGATGTCCGCGTCGGCGAAGACCAGGAAGGGCGCGTTCCCACCGAGTTCCATCGAGGTGCGCTGGACGTTGCGGGCCGCGGCGGCCAGCAGAATCCGGCCGATCTCGGTCGATCCCGTGAACGACAGCTTGCGCACCCGGGGGTCGCCGAGGATCGCGTCGACCACGGGGGCCGGGTTGCTGGTCGTGACGATGTTGACCACACCCGCGGGGACGCCCGCTTCGGCCAGCAGCTGCCCGAACAGCAAGGCGGTCAACGGGGTCTGTTCGGCGGGCTTGAGGATCACGCTGCACCCGGCGGCAAGCGCGGGCGCGACCTTGCGGGTGACCATGGCCAGCGGGAAGTTCCACGGCGTGATCAACAGGCACGGCCCGACCGGCTGCCTCACCGTCAGCTGCCGGGCGTTGCCCTCCGGCGCGAGCGTGCCGGCATGGGGTCCATGGGGTTACGCCGTGACATCGAGCTGCTCGAGGTGCTCGCCGGGCAGGAGGCCCAGCGCCGGGGCGGCCTGGGCGTGCTGCGGGTGGCCGCGCTGACCGGCCGGGAGAAGAGCCAGGTGTCGCGGGCCCTGAAGTCGCTGGAGGACGAGGGCATCGTCGAGCGCGACCCGGACACCCTGGAGTACCGGCTGGGCTGGCGGCTGTTCTCGCTGGCCGCCCGGTCCACCCAGAACCGGCTCGTCCAGGTCGCCGAACCGGTCATGCACCGGCTCGCGCACGCGCTGGAGGAGACGTGTCACCTGTGTGTGCTGCGGGGCCAGGAGGTGATCACGCTGCTGTCGGTGTCACCGGGGCACGAGTTCCGCGCTCACGGCTGGGAAGGCCGCGGGGTGCCGGTGTACTGCACGTCGGCCGGGCGGGTCCTGCTGATGGACGCGACCCCGGACGAGCTGCATGTCCGGTTCCCCAGCGGGGAGTTCCCGGCCGGGGAGCACAACACCCAGGTGCGCACGGTCGCCGAGCTGTGGACCAGGATCTCCCGTGTCCGCGAGGCCGGGTACGCCTATGTGGACGAGGAGTTCGAGCCTGGGCTTGTCGGCACCTCCGCGCCGATCCGGGACTTCCGCGGGCGAGTTGTCGCCGCGTTGAACGTGTCGGCGCCCAAACAACGCCTGGGGGACAATCTCGTCGAAGCCGCCCGGGAAACCGCCCGCGCGACGTCGGCCATCTCCGAACTGCTCGGGTGGGTGGCGCGGAAACCATCCTGAGAGGTCGCCGATGCGCACCAAGAAGATCGAGTTCACCGGGTCGCAGGGGACTCCGCTGGCCGCGCGGCTGGAGCTGCCGGCCGGGATGCCACGCGCGTACGCGTTGTTCGCGCACTGCTTCACCTGCGGCAAGGACCAGGTCGCGGCGACCCGGATCTCCCGTGCGCTGACCGGGTTCGGCGTGGCGGTGCTGCGGTTCGACTTCACCGGTCTCGGCGGGTCGGGCGGGGACTTCGGCAACACCGGGTTCAGCTCCAATGTGGACGATCTCGTGCTCGCGGCCTCGTACCTGCGGACGCACCACGAGGCACCGACCCTCCTGATTGGGCATTCGCTGGGGGGTTCGGCTGTGCTGGCGGCGAAACACCGCATCCCCGAGGTTCGGGCGGTCGCGACCATCGGTGCGCCTGCCGATCCTTCGCATGTCGCGCATCTGCTGGGCGCGGATACATCGGAGATCGAACGCTCGGGCGAGGCGGAGGTCTCGTTGGCGGGGCGGACGTTCCGCATCCGTCAGCAGTTCCTCGACGACATCGCCGAGCAGCCGCAGGCCTCCCGGATCGCGCACCTGGACGCCGCGCTGCTGGTGCTGCACTCCCCCATCGACAAGCTGGTCGGCCCGGAGAACGCCCGCAAGATCTTCGACACGGCCCGCCACCCGAAGTCGTTCATCTCGCTCGACGGCGCGGACCACCTGCTCACCGACCCGGACGACGCCGAGTACGTCGCCTCGGTGCTCGCCGCTTGGGCCAGCCGTTACGTCCTCGCCGACCGTCCGGGCGAGGGCTACGTGACCGTGACCGACAGCGGCGAAGGCCCGCTCGGCCAGACCGTGACCGCCGGGCGGCACTCACTGCCCGCCGACGAGCCGGTGCCGATCGGTGTCGACAGTGGACCGACACCCTACGACCTTTTGCTTGCTGCCCTTGGTGCTTGCACGTCCATGACGTTGCGGATGTACGCCGACCGCAAACAGCTCCCGCTCGACCGCGTCACCGTCCAACTGCGACACTCACGCATCCACGCCGAGGACTGCGCCTCCTGCGAGACCAAGACGGGCCTGCTCGACCGGATCGAACGCACCATCCACCTGGACGGCGACCTCACCCCCGAGCAACGCGAACGCCTGCTGCAGATCGCCGACAAATGCCCCGTCCACCGCACCCTGAAGTCCGAGATCGACATCCGGACAACCGAGTCCTAGCAGCAGTGGTCGCCGCGCCAGGCTTCGCGGCCTTCCCTGACCGCGACGGCGGCGATGACCAGGGCGACGATGGGGTCGGCCCAGGACCAGCCGAACAGCGAGTTGAGCAGCAGACCGACCAGCAGCACGCCGGACAGGTACGTGCACAACAAGGTCTGCTTGGAGTCGGCGACCGCGCTGGCGGAGCCGAGTTCGCGGCCGGCCCGGCGTTGCGCGTAGGACAGGCCCGGCATCACCAGCAGCGACACCGCGGCCAGGACGATGCCGACGGTGGAGTGCTCCGCGGACTCGGCGCCCAGCAGGGACCGGACGGAGTCGACGGTGACGTAGAGCGCGAGGGCGAAGAACGACACCGCGATCACCTTCAGCGCGGTCCGTTCGCGCGCCTCGGGGTCCTTGCCGGAGAACTGCCACGCGACGGCGGCGGCCGAGGCGACCTCGATCACCGAGTCCAGGCCGAAGCCCACGAGCGCGGTCGACGAGGCCACGGTGCCGGCCGAGATGGCGACGATGGCCTCGATGACGTTGTAGGTGATCGTCGCCGCGACCAGCAGCCGCACCCGCCGGGACAACACCCCGCGGCGGTCTGGATCAACGGACGCAGCAGGAGTGCAGCAGTCGCACGTGGTCAGCTCGGTGTCCTCGCTCACTCGGCCACCTCCACCACGTCGTCGACGCACGGTTCGTCGGTGTCCACGGCGAGTACCACCTGCACCAGCTCGCTCAACGCGCGGGCGAGGTGGGCATCGGCCAGCGCGTAGCGGACCTGGCGGCCTTCATAGGTCGCCACGACCAGGCCGCAGCCGCGCAGGCAGGACAGGTGGTTGGACACGTTCGACCTGGTCAGACCCAGTTTCACGGCCAGCTGACCCGGATAGCTCACGCCATCCACCATGGCGATCAGGATCCGGCAGCGGGTCGGGTCGGCCAGCGCCCGGCCGAGGCGGGCCAGGGCCGATTCACGCGTCTCACCGGTCAGCATGGACGGAACAGTACAGCATCAGCTGAACAGTTGTCCCGAGCATGACATGCGGGCGTCTGATATCCCTAGCGGGCACACTCACGAAGGAGACGAGCCGATGTCCGAGCTGGCTGGGTTCATCGCCGGCCTGCCCAAGGCCGAGATCCACGTGCACCACGTGGGTTCGGCGTCACCGCGGGTGGTGGCCGGGCTCGCCGCGCGGCACGAGGGCACCAGCAAGGTCCCGGCCGACCCGGAGCTGCTCGCGGAGTACTTCACCTTCCAGGACTTCGCGCACTTCATCCAGGTCTATCTGTCCGTTGTGGACCTGATCCGCGACGCCGAGGACGTCCGCATGCTGACCTACGGTGTCGCCGAGGACATGGCACGGCAGAACATCCGGTACGCCGAACTTACTGTCACGCCTTACAGTTCGACCAGCCGCGGCATCCCGGACGTGGCCTTCATGGAGGCCATCGAGGACGCCCGGAAGTCCGCCGAGGCGGAGCTGGGCATCGTGCTGCGCTGGTGTTTCGACATCCCGGGCGAGTCCGGGCTGCCCGCCGCCGAGGAGACCGCGCGCCTCGCCCTGGACCTGATGCCCGACGGCCTGGTCAGCTTCGGCCTGGGCGGCCCCGAGATCGGGGTGCCGCGGCCACAGTTCAAGCCGTACTTCGACCGCGCCCGCGCCGCCGGTCTGCGCAGCGTCCCGCACGCGGGTGAGACCACTGGGCCGCAAACGATCTGGGATGCCCTGCGCGACCTCGGCGCCGAACGCATCGGCCACGGCACCCAGGCGATCGCCGACCCGGTCCTGCTCGACCACCTCGGCGAACACCAGATCCCCCTTGAGGTCTGCCCCACCTCCAACATCGCCACCCGCGCCGTCGCCCGCATCGAGGACCACCCCCTGCGCACCATGGTCGACGCCGGCCTGCTGGTCACCATCAACAGCGACGACCCCCCGATGTTCGGCACCGACCTCAACACGGAGTTCGCCGTCGCCGCGAAACTGCTCGACCTCAACGAAACCGGCATCGCCGCCCTGGCCAAGAACACCGTCAAAGCCTCGTTCCTCGACGACACCGGGAAAGCCGCGCTGACCGCCGAGATCGACAGGTACCTGGCGGACCGGCGGAGCTGACTGCCCGGCCGGCTCAGCGGGACGCGAACGGGATGAACCCGCGCGGTTTCGTGATTGCACATCCCGTCCAGAGGCGACTACTGTCCGTAAACGCACTGGAGGTGCCCGGTGCGGCGCTGTCGCCGTGCCACATTCACCCTGCCGGCGCAGCCACGGTGACCGGGCTGCCGGGAATGACGCGAGCCGCAACGAGGCGACTTCCCCCGATAGACGTCACTCGGAGGTTGCACATTGTTCAGGGAACGGTTGCCGCTCGCCGGTTATGAACTGGCGCGTTCGGGTGACCTCGATCACGTGCGCGAGGTGATCGGCCGTGTACTGCGGCCGCACCGGGTCAGCCGGCTCGGCAATTCCCCGCTCGACGCCTGGGTCAGGTTCGCCCGGCTGAGAGATATGTCGGTGAGCGTCATCAGCTACGGCGGTGACGTGCGTTTCGAATCCGACCCGTTGGAGACGTTCTTCGCCGTCCTGATGCCGTTGTCCGGGGTGGCGATGATCAGCCACGGCCGGCAGCGGATGCGAGCGCTGCCGGGTCAGGCGTGCGTGCTGTCGCCGACCGACCCGGTGGACATCCGCTGGTCCGGCGACTGCACCCAGCTGATCGCCCGGTTCGAGCGGGCGGCGCTGGAGGCGCGGCTGTCCGACCTGCTCGGCGCACCACTGGGCCGGCCGCTGCGGTTCGAGCCGCCGATGGACGTGAGCTCCGGCTACGGCCGCAGCTGGCGGTGCGGGCTGGAGCTGCTGGTATCCGAATGGGACCGGCCGGGCACGCTGATCGAGCAGCCGCTGGTGGCGCACCGGTTCGAGCGGACGCTGATGAGCGCGCTGCTGGTGGCGCACACCAACAACTACACCAGCATGATCAACGGCGAGACGCATGCGGCCCCGTCCCGCGCGGTCGGCATCGCGCTGGAGTGGATCGAGAGCCACCCGAAGTGGCGGCACACCACCGCGAGCCTGGCCCGCGAGGCCGACGTGACCGAACGGGCGCTGCAGCGCGGCTTCCGCAAGTACCTGAACATGCGGCCGATGGAGTACCTGCGCGAGGTGCGGCTGCGGCGGATCCACGACGAGCTGCAGGCCGCCCAGGCGGATGCGGTGACCGTCACCGGCATCGCCGCGGACTGGGGGTTCCTGCACGCCGGTCATTTCGCCGCGAAATACCAGCAGCGGTTCGGCGAGAAACCGTCCGAGACACTCCGCCGTTGACATTCGGTAAATGAGCCCGTGGTGTCGCTGCGGGCTCATTCGCATGCCATTTTCTGGCAGTCATTTTTCGGATCACATGATTCGTTTCTCGGATTGCCCGGCCAGTTCGGCGAACGACAGGATGACATCGGAGAAAGGAGGGAAAATGTCACTCGGTATCTACGCCGAAGGCCTGGTGAAACAATTCGGGAAGACCACCGCGCTGCGGTCGGTCGATCTGGCGGTCCCGGCCGGGCAGGTGGTCGGCGTGCTCGGGCCGAACGGCGCCGGGAAGACCACCCTGATCCGGATCCTGTCCACCCTGCTGCCGCCGGACGCCGGTCAGGCCTACGTCTGCGGGCACGATGTGGTGGCCGATCCGGTGCTGGTGCGCCGCAAGATCGGGCTCACCGGGCAGTACGCCTCGGTCGACGCCGACCTGTCCGGCACCGAGAACCTGGTGCTGGTGGCGCGGCTGCGCGGGTTGTCCCGCCGGCAGGCGCGGGCCCGCGCCGCGCAGCTGCTGGACCGGTTCGGCCTCACCGAGGTGGCCGGCCGCCCGTCCAGGACCTACTCCGGCGGGACCCGGCGGCGGCTGGACCTGGCGGCCAGCCTGGCCGGCCACCCGCAGGTCCTGTGCCTCGACGAGCCGACCACCGGTCTGGACCCGCATGCCCGTCGCGAAGTCTGGCGCGAGGTGCGCGAGCTGGTGGCCGACGGCGTGACCGTGGTGCTGACCACCCAGTACCTGGAGGAGGCCGACCAGCTCGCGGACCTGATCACCGTGATCGACCGCGGCCGGGTGGTCGCCGACGGCACCGCCGCCGAGCTGAAACGCCGCGTGGGCGGCCACACGCTGCAGATCCGCCCGCCCACACCGGCCGATCTGGACAAGGTCGCCGCGATCCTGGGCCGCCGCACCGGTTTCTCCCCGGTCGAGGACCCGGCGACCGGGCTGCTCACCGCGCCGGTGACCGACCCGGTCCTGGTCTCGGCCGTGGTCCGCGACCTCGACGACGCGGGCATCACCGCCGACGAGCTGGCGCTGCGCCTGCCCAGCCTGGACGAGGTCTTCCTGGCCCTCACCGGCCAGTCCGCAACCGCAGGCCGGCCCTCGTGAGGGTTTTCAGTCGTGCCAACGACCGAAACCACTCACGAGCGGCTTGGGTGCTGTGTGGGCGAGGTGTGCGGCGGATCCGGCGGAATCCGGCGTACCTGGTCGATGTCACCGTGCAGCCGGTGCTGTTCCTGGTGATGTTCGTGTACCTGTTCGGTGGCGCGATCGCCGGGGATCGCGGGACCTATCTGCGGGACCTGGTGCCGGGGCTGATGGTGCCGACCGCAGTACTGGCCAGCATCGCCGTCGGCGCCGGACTCAGCACTGACGTCACCACTGGGGTATTCGATCGGTTCCGGAGCATGCCGATCCCGCGCTCGGCGCCGCTGACCGGTGCCGTGCTCGCGGACGTGGTGCGGTACCTGATCGCGTTCGTGGTCCTGCTGACCGCCGGTGTCCTCATGGGGTTCCGGGTGCGGACCGGCCCACTGGAGGTGCTGGCCGCGGCCGGGTTGCTGGTGCTGGCCGGGTTGTGCTTCTGCTGGGTGAGTGTCTACATCGGAATGGTCGCCCGCCGGGCCGCGTCGGTACAGGGCGTGGCGGTCGCGGTCTTCATGCCATTCGTGTTCGGCAGCAACGTTTTCGTGGCCGGCGACACCATGCCGGGCTGGTTGCGGTCGTGGTCGGCGATCAACCCGGTGAGCCTGCTCGCCGACGTCGAGCGGGGTCTGCTCAACGGGGGCACCGGTCCGCTCGCCGCCGCACTGGCCTGGCTGGCCGGCGTGGGGCTCGTGTTCTTCCCGCTGGCCATGCGCGCCTATCGCAGACGTAGTGGAGTGAGAGGAGGGTCCGGATGAGCACAGCGATTCTCGGCACCGGCTCGTACCTGCCGGAGACGGTGCTGACCAGCGAGGCGCTCGGCACCCATCTGGGTGTCGGCGAGCAGTGGATCTTTGACAAGACGTACATCAAGGAGCGGCGGATCGCCGCGCCCAGTGAGGCGACGTCCGATCTGGCCACCCAGGCGGCGCACAAAGCCTTGCAGGCGGCCGGGTTGAGCGCGTTCGACGTGGACCTGCTGATCGTGGCGACGTCCACACCGGACCAGCCGATCCCGGCGACGGCGGCGATGGTACAGGCCAACCTGGGTGCCGTGCGGGCCGCGGCATTCGACGTGGACTCGGTGTGCACCGGGTTCGTCTACGGCCTGGTGACCGCGCACGCGATGCTCGCCGCCGATGCCGGTCCGCGGACCGCGCTGGTGATCGGCGCGGACACCTACTCGCGGATCCTGGACTACCGGGACCGGCGCACCTGCGTGCTGTTCGGCGACGGCGCGGGCGCGGTCGTGCTGGGCAAGCGCGGCAACGGACGCGGCCTGCTGGCCAGCAGCCTGAACACCGACGGCAGGCTGGCCGGCCTGGTCGGCATCCCGGCGGGCGGCAGCAGGCGGCCGGCCGGCCCGGAATCCGTCGCGGCGGGCCAGCACTACTTCCGGATGAAGGGCCGCGAGGTGCGCGACTTCGCCGCGCGGGTCGTGCCCGACCTGGTCACCGAGGTGGTCAAGGCGGCTGAGCTGACCGTCGCGGACGTCGACCTGATCGTGCCGCACCAGGCCAACGGGACGATGCTGGAGTCCCTGGCCGCCCAGCTGGACCTGCGGCCCGGCCAGATGCACATGACCATCGAGCGCTACGGCAACACCGGCGCGGCCTCGGTCCCGGTCACGCTCGACGACGCCGTGCGCGGCGGCCTGGTGCACACCGACGACATCGTGCTGCTGGTGGCGTTCGGTGGCGGGATGAGCAGCGGCGCCGCCGCGTTGCGGTGGACCGGCCCGGCGAAGGCCGGTGAGCGCTGGTGATGCGGCGGCCGGTGCACTTCCCGCGCTCCCGCCCGCCGCAGCACGAGACCGAGTTCCACGGCGACGTGCGGGTCCCGTCGAGCGTCGCGGGCCTCACCCTCGGCGCCGACCTGTACCTGCCGCGCACCGAGAACCCGGTTCCGGCGCTGGTGACCCTCCACACCGGACGCAAGGACGGGCTCGGTGGCCTGGCGGCCCGCCGTTATCTCCGGTACTTCGCCGAACGCGGGTACGCCGTGCTGTACGTGGACTGTTTCGGGATCGGCACGTCCGACGGCGTGCCCCGGCCGATCCTGGACCCCGGCGAGGCCGACGATGGCGTGTCGGTGGTCCAGTGGGCGGCGCAACAGCCGTGGTGCACGGGAAGCGTTGGCATGTGGGGACTTTCGCACGGCGGCATGACGACCCTGGCGGTCGCCTGCCGTCGTCCCCCGGCACTGCGGGCAATCCACCCGGTGATGGGCTGGACCGACGTCGAACGCGATCTGGTGCACCCGCACGGCCAGCGCGGCGGGATCGGCATGTTCGGGCACCTGAGCCTGTACAACATCTTCTGCGCGCTGTTGCCCCCGTTGCGGGACCACGACAAGACCGAGTACGCGAACCTCTGGAAGCAACGGCTGGAGGAGTTCGAGCCGTGGTTCGCCGACTCGTGGAACCACCCGCCGGGCCACTACGTGTGGACCCGGCGGCGGTTCGACCCGAGCCTGATCAACGTGCCCGCACTGTGCGTCGCGGGCTGGCGGGACCTGTTCTGCGACAGCATGATCGAGGCGTACCGGCAGATCAGGGCGCCGAAGCAGCTGCTGGCCGGGCCGTGGCTGCACTCGTTCCCGGACGTCTCGGGCACGCAGCCGGTTCCGTCGGTGGCCATGGCGTGCGCGTGGTGGGACCGGTGGCTGCACGGCGGCAACCGGCCGATGCGGCCCGAGCAGACCGCGACCTTCTTCGTCCAGGGCACCGGGCGGTGGGCCCGCAGCGAGCAGTGGCCGCCGGAGAAGAAGGCCGACCAGGTCTTCGTCGCCGCCGGGTCCGGTCATCTGTACCAGTCCGCGCCGGCCGGCCGTCCGTCCATCGTGGTCGCCGCGACCCGGATGAGCGACGCGACCGTCGGCGCGTTGAGCGGGCTCACCAAACACCCCATCGACAAGTTCGGCCATCCGCTGGACCAGCACGACGACGACGCGAGGTCGTTGTCGTTCACCAGTGCGCCGTTGCCGGAACCGGTGGTCATCGCGGGGCGGCCGCTGGTCCGGTTGCTGCTCGCCCCGGAGACCACCGCCGCCAGGTGTGTGCTGAAAGTGACCGATGTGGACGGACAGGGGCGCTCGACGCTGATCTCGATGGGCACGGTCGATCTCACCCAGCCCCGCAGCAGCACGGTCCCGGATCTGCGGGTCGTCCACCTGGATCCCACGTGCTACCAGGTGCCCGCGGGCCACCGGGTCCGCCTTGTGCTGGCGGAATCGGACATTCCCCGGCTGTGGCCGGTGGCATCGCCGGGAAAGCTGGTGGTCCGGGTCATCCACGCGGCCGGGGACTACGTCGGGCTGGCCGCCGAAGGTTATGGCGGGCTGGCGGCGACCACGCTCAGCCTGCCGGTGTGTGATCCGGCGACGTTGACCCATGTCCTTGTCCCCCAGCAGGACCGGGTCCGGTCATCGGCGATGACCAAGGACCGCTGGGAGATCACCCGCGACCACCTGAGGGACTCGGTGCGGGTGTCCATAGCGAAGGAGGACCGGGTCCGCTCACCGGACGGCGACCAGGACTCGCTGACGATGAAGACCCTGGTGACCTTCGGGGTGAACGAGCACGACCCGTCGCTGGCCCGGATGGTGGCGTCCGGCGAGATGACCGCGGAGACCACCGACGGCGACCAGGTCGCCGTCCGGGCCGACATCGACATGGGCACCGCCGACGCGATCGTGACCGCGGAAGTGGTGGTCAACGGCACCCAGTTCCTGATGAGGGAGTGGAATCTGGCATGACCCGTCCGCTGAGCTATCTGGAACTCGCGCACGTCGGCCGCGTCGTGATCATGGCGGCCGAGTACGCGGGCGACCTGGATCCGGACGCCGTGGCGCACGCGTTCCGCCTGCTGTGCGAGGCCTATCCGGTGCTGCGGTCCTGGGTGCAGGGCAGCGGCCAGGACGCGTCGTTCGCGGTCGAGCCGGACTACTTCCCCGAGGTGATCGTCCTGGAGGACGTGCCGGACGTGCTCACCAAGATCGTCGAACTGCCCTGGCACGCCGGTGAGTCCGTGGCCGACCTGGTGCATGTCCTGGGTGAGGGGCACGGGTATCTGGCCCTGCGCACGGATCACTCCATCACCGACGCCAACGCCTGGCTCGGCATGTTCCGTGAGTTCATGCGCCTGCTCACCGAGACCGTCAACGGCGACGGCACCGCGGTACAGCCCGGCACCTTCCCCACCTCACCGGCGGAGTTGTTCCATGAACGACTGGGCCTGATTCCCTACGACCGCAGGCTGTTCCACACCGCGGGCGGCGGAAAGCCGGACGGGACCGCGAGCCTGATCAGCGGCTACCTCACCCTGGGCCGCCAGGAAACGGCGTGGCTGCGCCGGGCGGCCCGGTTCTACCGGTCGTCGGTGCACGGGCTGGCCTGCGGTGCGATCCTGCTGGCCCAGCGGATGCTCGCGGGCGGGAGCGAGCCGGCGCGGATGTACTGCGTCTCGCCGGTGGACTTCCGCGGCCGGGTCGAACCGCCGGTGGACGTCCTGGAAACGACCAACTTCATGCTGTCCTATGTGGCCGAAGTGGACGTCTCGCCGAGGATGAGCCCGGTCACCGTCGGCCAGTCGATCAAGGCGCAGCTCGACGGTGTGCTGTCCCGCAAGCAAGGCGTCCGCGCGGACGGGCCGCTGGCCGGCACCCTCGACCACAACCTGTCGTTCGCCCTGGTGAGCAACCTCGGCGTGATCGAGGACTTCGCCGAGCCGGCCGGAGTGTCCATCACGGGCTTCCGGGTGCTCAACACCGTCGACGACACGCTGTTTCCCGGCCACTACGTGTGGACCTACCACGGCGAGCTCACCGTCCTCTATGTCCTGACCGCGCGCTACTTCACCGAGGAGCAGGTCGGGCGGCTGGCCAGGGAGATCCTGGAGCAGCTGATGATCGCCGGAGCGTCCTCGTGAAGGTGCTGCTGGTCACGCATGGCAGCCGCGGTGACGTGCAGCCGTTCGTCGCGCTGGGCATGGAGCTGATCTCGGCCGGGCATCAGGTGGTGCTGGCCTGCCCGGCCGAGGCGGCCGCACTCGCGGTCCCGCACTGCGAGCGGGTGGTGCCGCTGGACGACGGCACGAACAACCTGGTCGGCGACCGGGACGCGTGGCGGGCGGTGGAGCTGAACTTCCGTGGCCTGCGGGGCAAGTGGCTGGGGCTGAAGTTCATCCGCCGCAACAGGATCGCGATGGCCAACGTGCTGGAGGACCTGGCGGTGCTGACCGAGTACGTGTCCGGGGACGTTGACCTGGTGGTGCACCAGGTCAACGTCCCCGGGCACGCGATGGCCGAGAAGCTGGGCGTGCCTGCGGTCGTGGTGTGCCTGCAACCGTTCTGGGTGCCGACCGGGTCCTTTCCGGACCCGTTGTTCCCGTTCCCGTTGCCCGAGCGGTTCAACCGGTTGTCGTACCTGTCGACCAGGATGTTCGTGCACGCCTTCACCGGCAGCACCGGGAAATGGCGTTCCCAGCGGCTGGAGCTGCCGGTCCGGCGGCGCGCTCAGAACGTCCTGCGCCGCCCGGACGGCTCCCCCGCGCCGGTGCTGCAGGCGTTCAGCCGGCATGTCCTGCCGGACGACGTGCGCTACCCCGGTTCCGTGCACACGACCGGCTTCTTCTTCCTGCCCGCCCAGGACTGGACGCCGCCCGCGGATCTCGAGCGGTTCATCGCCGACGGCGAGCCGCCGGTCTACGTCGGCTTCGGCAGCATGGTCGGCAGCGACCCGTCCCGGACGGCGCGGATCGTCGCCGAGGCCATCCGGGCGGCCGGTGTCCGGGCGGTGGTCGCGCTGGGGCGGGGCGCGATCCGGCCGGAGGTGCTGGGCGAGGACGTGTTCTGGCTGGACCAGGCCCCGCACGACTGGCTGTTCCCGCGGATGGCGGCCCTCGTGCACCACGGCGGGGCGGGCACCACCGGGGCCGCGCTGGCCGCCGGGCGCCCACAGGTGATCTGCCCGTTCATGTTCGACCAGCCCTACTTCGGCCGGCGGCTGCACGCGATCGGTGTCGCCCCTCCGCCACAACCGTTGCACGACTTGACCTCCAGCGGGCTTGCGGCGGCGATCCGGTACGCCACCACCGATCCCTCGCTGAGTGCGCAGGCGCAGCACGTCGGCGCGTTGGTACAGGCCGAGAACGGCGTGCACACCGCGGTCACGACACTGGAATCACTTGCCTAGCCGCGTCGAGCAGGGCCCGCGTGTACCGGTGGTGCGGCTCGTCGAGACTGCCCTGCTCGACGATGCGGCCCTTGAGCAGCACCGCCACCCGGTGTGCCATGTGCCGCACCACGTCGATGTCATGCGAGATGAACAGATACGCGACGCCCAGCCGTTGCTGCAGATCCATCAACAGGTTCAGGATCTGCGCCTGCACCGACACGTCCAGCGCGCTGGTCGGCTCGTCGCACACGATCAGCTCCGGCGCCAGGACCAGCGCCCGCGCGATGGCGATCCGCTGGCGCTGGCCGCCGGAGAACGCCCCGGGGTAGCGCCCGGCCGCATCCGGTGGCATGCCAACGCTTTCCAGGGCGTCCGCGACCATGGCGGCCGCTTCCCGGCGGGACAGCCGCAGCACCACGCGCAGCGGCTCGGCCAGCGTGCCGCCAATGGTCCGGGACGGGTTGAGCGAGCCGTACGGGTCCTGGAACACGATCTGCACCCGGTGCCGCCGCCGCACCGGGATCCGGGTGACGTCCTTGCCGTGCACCAGGATCTCCCCGGCCGATGGCCGGACCAGGCCGACGATCGCGTGACCGATGCTGGACTTGCCCGAGCCGGACTCGCCGACCAGCCCGAGCGTCTCGCCCCGGTCCAGGTGCAGGCTCACCCCGTCGACCGCCACCTGGCCGGGGTATTCCACCCGCAGGTCACGCACATTCAGCAGAGGTTCGCTCATGCCCGCCTCCTTCGCTCAGCAGCACATGGTTCACACACCGGGTCTGGTGGGCGGGTTCGGGTTCGAAGACCGGCACGGGGTCGGCGCACTCCGGTGTGGCCAGCGCGCACCGCTCGGCGAAGTGGCACCCGGACGGCCAGGCGGAGGGCCGGGGCACGACGCCTGGAATCGCGGCCAGGCGCCGGCCCCGGCGGTCCCGCGTCGGCCGGGCGCCGAGCAGGCCGGCTGTGTAAGGGTGCAGCGGGCGGTCGACAAGGTCCCGCACGGGAGCCGACTCGACGATGTGGCCCGCGTACATCACATACGCCCGTTGGCACATCTCGGCGACGATGGCCCAGTCGTGCGTGATCAGCAGGATGGCCATGCCCCGGTCGGCCTGCAGCCGGCGCAGCAACCGCAGCACCTCGGCCTGCACGGTGACATCGAGCGCGGTGGTCGGCTCGTCGGCGATGAGCAGCCGCGGCTCACCGGCCAGGGCCATCGCGATGCCCACCCGCTGGGCCATCCCGCCGGAGAGCTGGTGCGGGTAGCGGGCCGCGACCTTCTCGTCCAGATCCACATCCCGCAACAGGTCCAGCACCCGGGCCCGGACCTCCCGGCGAGAACCGCCGTGGTGCCGCCGGACCAGCTCACCGACCTGCTGGGCCACGGTGAACACCGGGTCCAGGGCGGCGACCGGGTCCTGGGAGATCATCGCGATCTCCGACCCGCGCACGGCCCGCAGGTCGGTCGTAGTCAGGTCAGTGCCGTTGAACACCATGCTGCCCCGCGTGACCGTTCCCCCGGCAGGCAACAGGTCCAGGATGGCGCGGCCGGTGATCGTCTTGCCGCAGCCGGACTCGCCCACCAGGCCGACGGTCTGGCCGGTGTCGATCTCCAGGCACAGGTTCTCGGCGACCGTGGTCCCGGCCAGCGCGATGGAAACGTCCTGAATGGACAGCAATGCGGTGGTCGGGGCCGCCGTGGAGATCCGGCGCCGCGGCCGGCGGGGCGGGCGGGCCGGGACGCGTTCGGTGCGTTCGGCGGTCACGTCCCGCACGTAGTCGCCGAGCATGCCGAACGCCAGAATGGCCAGGCCCAGCACCACACCGGGCGGGATGAGCAGCCACGGCTGGCGGTCGATCACGGCCGAGGCCTCGGCGATCATCGTGCCCCAGGTCGGATCCGGCGGCTGCGCCCCGAACCCGAGGTAGCTCAGGCCCGCGTCGATCAGCAGCGCACCACCGGCCAGCACCGACAGCTGGACGATGACCGGCCCGGCCACCCGCGGCAGCACGTGGCGCACCACGATGTGCCGGTTCGGCAGCCCGCTCACCCGTGCCGCGGCGATGTAGAGCTCCTGGCGCACCGCGAAGGTGGTGCCCCGCGTCACGCGGGCGAGGCCGGGTGAGATCAGGATCCCGAGGGAGATCATCGCGACGGTCTGGTTCCCGCCGAACACAGCCAGCACGACGAGCAGCGTCACGATCACCGGGATGGCGAGCATCATGTCGACCACCCAGTTGAACGCCTTGTCGAGCCAGCCGTCCAGGAACCCGGCCGCGATCCCGGACGTCACCCCGGCCAGCAGCACAGTGAGCACCACGATCGCCGCGTTGACCAGGCTGACCTGTCCGCCGTACATCAGCCGGGTCAGCACGTCCCGGCCGAGACCGTCCGTCCCCAGTGGATGCTGGACGGTCGGACCGGACAGCACGTTGTCCAGATCTGTCGCGTTAGGACTGTACGGCGCCAGGACCGGCGCCAGCACGCAAGCGAGGACCAGGACGATGAGGTAGCCGAGCGGCGCGGCCGCGAGTTTCCTGCTCACCGGGCACGCACCTTCGGGTTGAGCCAGCCGTAGGCCAGGTCCACCACCAGGTTGACCGTGACGACGACCAGCGTGAACACGACCACGACGCCCTGGATCATCCGAATGTCGTGCTGGCTCGTGGCCTGCACCGCGAGGCCGCCGAGCCCGGGCATCGCGAACACTGCCTCCACGAACACCGTGCCGCTGAGCAGGCTCACCAGGGTGAGCCCGACGAGGGTGACCACCGGGATCGACGCGTTGCGCAGCGCGTGCCGGAACACAATGGACCGTTCCGGAATCCCGTTGGCACGTAACGCCGTCACGAAATCCCGGGACAGCGCCTCCAGCATGGCGTCCCGGGTCTGCTTGGCGAACAGGGCGATCCCGGGCAGCGCGAGCGTGGTCACCGGCAGGACCAGGCTGCGGGCCCAGCCCGCGGGGGACGTGGCCAGCGGGACGTATCCGGTGGCGGGCAGCAGTTCGACCGTCACCGAGAACAGCGTGACCATGGTCAGCGCCAGCCAGAAGCTGGGCAGCGCATAGCCGATCAGCGACAGCACGTCGACGGCCCGGCCGACCCGCCCGCCGCGGACCGCGCTCAGCACCCCGAGCGCCACACCGCCGACGGCGGTGGCGATGGTGGCGCAGATGACCAGGGACGCGGTGACCGGCAGCCGGTTGGCGATCTCGCCGGCGACCGGCAGGCCGCTGATCGGTGACGTGCCGAGGTCTCCCTGGATCGCCTGGGTCAGCCAGTGCCAGTACTGCAGCAGGATCGGGTCGTCCAGGCCGAGCTCGTGGTGTAATCGTTGGTAGGCCTCGGGACTGAAGTGGTCACCGAGGATGGTGCGGGCGATGTCACCGGGTGCGGCGGCCTGCAGCAGGAACGTCGCCAGCGAGATGGCGAACACCAGCGCGACCGAGATCAGCAGCCGGTAGAGGATCAGGCGCGCCATGGCCGGCCGGCCTTCCGGCGGCCGCGTTGCGCCGCGATCATCTCCCGGTACCAGTGGTACGAGGCTTTCGGTGTCCTGACCAGCGTGTCGAAGTCGACGTGGACCAGGCCGAACCTGGGGGCGTAGCCGTGGTCCCACTCCAGGTTGTCCATCAGGGACCAGACGTGGTAGCCACGGATGTCCATGCCGTCCTTGATCGCCCGGCTCAGCTGGCCCAGGCACTCGCTCAGGTAAGCGATCCGCTCGGTGTCGGGCGCGTTCACCCCGTCCGGCAAGGGGATTCCGTTCTCTGTCACGTGGATGGGCGGCAGCGCAGGGTAGTTCTGCCGCAGCCAGGTCAGCAGCGCGCCGAATCGTTCGGGCGCGACCGGCCAGCCCAGCATGTTCACCGGCACACCAGGCAGGTCCGTCCGGGTGTACCCGAACAGGCCGGCCGGAGAGGCGGCGACGCGGGCGGGCGCGTACCAGTTGACGCCCAGGAAGTCGATGGGTGCGTCGATGATCTCCCCGGCCACCACCGGCCTGCCGGCCACCAGCGGGAAGTGCCCATGGAACAACGGGTCCAGGAACAGCCGGTCCTCATGGACCTCGGCACAGCGGGCCGCGTCGAGATCGGCCGGGCCGCCACCGGCCGGGGTCATGCCGGACAGGTTGAGCGCGATCCCGATCTCGCCGCGCACGCCCGCGGATCGCAGCCGCCGCACCGCGAGGCCGTGCGCCAGCATCAGGTTGTGCGCCATCTGCAACCCATCGCGCCCCAGCGGTCCGTCCACTCGGGACGATCCGAACATGGCGGCGTTCAGCACCGACAGCGGTTCGTTGAGGGTGATCCACCGGGCCACCCGGTCGCCCAGCCGGTCCGCCACACCCTCGGCGTAGTCGGCGAAGCGCTCGGCGATGTCCCGGCTGAGCCACCCACCGGAGTCCTCAAGGGACTGCGGGTGGTCCCAGTGGTACAGGGTCAGGGTGGGCTGGATCCCCCGGAGCAGCAGCCCGTCGACCAGCCGCTCGTAGAACTCCAGCCCATGCGGGTTCCACGGGCCCCGTCCGCCGGGCTGCACCCGCGGCCAGGACACCGAGAACCGGTAGCTCGTCACGCCGAGGCCCCCGATCAGGTCCAGGTCCTCGGCCAGCCGGTGGTAGTGGTCGCAGGCCACGTCCCCGGTGGCACCCCCGGCGAAACCGCCCGGCCGGTGCGCCAGTGTGTCCCAGATGGACGGTCCCTTGCCGTCCGCGTCCCAGGCGCCCTCGATCTGGTAGGCCGCGGTGGCCACGCCCCAGCAGAACTCCGGCGGGAAGATCAGGTCCTCATCGACCATCGCGGCCTCCAGTGTCACGCCGTCGGGTGCCAGGACACGATGCTCGGGAACGGCTTTCCGGCCACCGAGTCGATCGCCACGGTGTTCTGGTGGAACAGGAACACCGGGCTCAGGCACACCGGCAGGAACCAGCCCAGCTCGACCACCCGCCGGATGATCCGCCGGTCCAGCTCGGGCCGTGCCTCGTCGTCGGCCGCCGCGGCCTGGCGGTCCAGCTGTTCGAGTTCCGGATCGGTGCTGTGGAACGGGTTCATGCCGATCGCGTCGTGCAGCCACAGCCCTCGGCCCATGAAGTACACCGGGAGCGCGCCCCAGCCCATGATGGACGCGGGGAACTTGGTCAGCTCGGTGTTCGCGGTGGCCGGATCCCGGGTGGTGATCTTCAGCGAGACCCCGGCTTGTTCGAGTTCGGCGGCGATCGCCTGGACGATGTCGGCACTGTACGCGGGCGTCGACGGGATCACCACGGGCAGGGTGAAACCGTTGGGCAGACCGGCATCGGCGAGCAACTGCCGGGCCTTGCCGGGGTCGTGGCGGTAGAAGTTCGTGTCGTTGTAGCCGTCCTCACCGGGCGCCGCGCACTGTTCGGTGGGGATGCCGTAGTCGCCAAGCAGGGCTTTGGTGATCTTCGCGCGGTCGATCGCGAAGTTGAGCGCCTGGCGGACCCGGACGTCCTTCAGCGGCGGGCTGAGCACGCCGTCGCGGTCGTTGAGCTGGATGCCGAGCACGATCGCCGGGCTGGACGCGATCCGCATCCCGGCCGCCTTGGCGCCGTCGGCGATCGCGTAGCTGCCCGCGATCACATCGACCTGGCCGGTCTTGAGCGTGGCCAGCGCGGTGTTCTCGTTGGGCAGCACCTTGATCGTGATCTTCTCATAGTGCCGGTCGCGCACGTTCCAGTATCTCGGGTTGCTCGCGTAGGTGTAGTGGTCGTTGGCCACCGTGTCCTCTGGCACGAGCTGATACGGGCCGGTGCCGAACGTCTGGGTGGCCAGCTGGTCCGGATGGGACACCCCGCCCGGGCCGATCACGTTGCCCGCCAGGAAGTCCTGGGTGAACAGGGCAGGCAGCCGCGGGTGCGGCTCGGACATGGTCAGCCGGACGGTGAGCGGGCCGGTGACGTCGATCGCGGCGATCGGCGCCAGGAACGCCGCCGCCTGCCCGGCCGTCTGCCGGAAGTGCCCGATGCTGGCCTTGAGCGCCTCGGCGTCGAGCGGGCTGCCGTCGCTGAACACCACGCCGTCCCGCAGCGAGATCTCGAAGGACATGTTGCCGGTGCCCAGGTATCGCCACGAGGCGGCCAGCCAGGGCTGGTAGCCGCCGTCCGGCGCGCGGTAGATGAGCGGTTCGTAGGCGGGGCTCAGGTACAGCAGCGACTCCCCGCCCGCCTTGGCCGGATCGAGGCTGACCGGCGGCCAGAACTGTCCTATCCGGAGGGTGCCGGACGTTCCCCCGGTGTCCGCCGTGCCACCGCACGCGCCGAGGGCGACCCCGGTGACCAGCAGCAACCCCGCGGCCGTGAACTCCCGTCTCGACAGGACTGCGGTGCTCATGGGCAATGCCTTTCTGTGTCCGGCGGAGGGTTCAGCCGCGCCAGTGGCGGTCGAGGATGGTCTCGCCGTCGCGGGTGACCCGGCCGGTGGCTTCGAGGGCCGAGGGGGTGGCGGTGATGGCGACCTCGACGGTGATGTGCGCGCCGGTGTCGATGTCGATGGTTCCGGTGATGACGCCGGTGACCGTGGAGGCCTCCGGTTCGAGCCGGTCCGCCGTGGCCACGAGGTCTTGCTCGACCGTCATGACGTGTCTGCGCGGCAAGGTCTCGTCCGGCCGCACGGTGGTGACCCCGGCGACGCGCAGGGACACCCGCTCGTTCAACAGGTCCGTCGTGGTCTCCCACACGGCCTGGCCGGCGATCTCCTGTCCGATGTCCTCGATGGCGTCCTCGGGCGGCGGATACTCGATCTCGGTACCCTCGTGCGGCGCGACGACCGGCAGCACCAGGGTCCGCGCGATGGGCCGGCCGCCCGGGTCGGTCGTCTCCGGCCAGACCCGCGGGAAGTCCCCGGGCGCCAGCACCACCCGCAACCGGTGTCCCGCCGGGACCTCGTAGGTGGTCGGGTTCAGCCCGATCCGGACCCTGTCCCGCACTGTGGACTCCAGGCCGGGACTGATCAGCAGCGACCGGCCCAGCGGGTCGACCACCGTGAGCTTGGCGGAGGTCCGCGGCCAGGGATGGTCCACCTCGACCGCGGGCCGTCCGCACAGCAGCAGCGGCTCGGCGAGCGGAAGTGAGGTGTAGCAAAGGCTTCGAGCATCATCGTCGTGCTGGTCGGCGGGCTGTCCGAACAACCCGGCCGGTGTGGACCACAGGCCGGACCGCAGCCCCGCGGCCGGATCCACTTCCGGCGGTTCACTGCGCTCCCACGTACTCAGGTCCGTCAGCCTGGTGGTGCCGGCGGGCGGCCAGTCCGGGAACTCCAGCCAGCGCTCGTTCGCGCCCTGGACGTACACGCTGACCGGGGGCATCTCCGCGCAGTTGGGCACATCGCCCAGCCACCGGTCCCACCAGGACCTCGCCAGGGCCAGGAAGTCGATCGGGGTGAACGGGCACTGCTGGGGCATGACGTGCATCCACGGCCCGGCGATCAGCCGTTTGCGGCCGGAGATCCGTTCGTAGGCGCGGATCGTGGCGTCACCGAACAGGTCCCGCCACCCGGCGACGCACAGTGCCGGCACCTCAACGGCTTCCAGGTCGACCTCGCGCTGGGCCCAGACCGGCGACCCGGGTCCGTGCCGGTACATGTCCAGCAGGTAGGGCGGAGCCGCGAGACGCCGGTACCAGCGAGCCTGTTCGGCGGGATCGTCGTAGTCGTCCAGCGGCGGCAACAGCTGGTTGAACACGTTGCCCAGCCCCCAGCTGCCCAGCGGTGAGAACGAGCCGCGCGAGCCGCCCGGGTGGACGAAGTCGCGGGCCGGATCGGTCAGGCCCTGCACCGCGATGATCGCCTTCAGCGCGGCCGGCCGGCAGGACGCCGTGCGCAACGCGGTCATGGCGCCATAGGAATGGCCCCACATGCCGACTTTGCCGTCACACCACGGTTGCCCGGCGGCCCAGTCGATCGCGGCCAGCGCGTCCTCGGCGTCGCCCGGGTCGAAGGGCGGCCGTTGCGCGCCGTCCGATGAGCCGGTGCCCCTGATGTCCACCAGCAGCGACGCATAGCCGCGCGCCGCGAACCACCGTTCGGTCACCGACCCGGTCAGCGCCGCGACGTCCCGGCGGTAGGGCAGGACCGTGACCAGGACGGGCACCGGGCCCGCGGCCGACGGCAGGAACAGGTCGGCGGACAAGGTCATATCGGACTGTCCGGCCGGTATCCGGACGTCCCGGACCACAGTGACCTCGTAGTGCCGGTCTGTGTGCGTACGTGCAGGCATCGTCGCCTCCGCCCCGAAGTGGGTACGAAAAGGAATACTTCAGTACCGTCAGCAGTACGGTAGGCACACCCGACTGTCCACCGCAAGCCCCACAACGGGCGGGTTGCCCAGCTGTTACCCGGGCGAGCGGTTGGTGAGCGCGGAGAGTACGAACGCGGCCAACTCGGTGTAAGCGTCCGCAGTGGACAGTCCGGTCCGGTCGAGCAGCTCGCCGTGCTGGATGCCGTCGATCAACAGGCTCACCGCGCCGCCCGCGAAGTCGGCGTTGACCGCGCGGAACGCGCCGGACGCCACACCGTCCTGAATGGACTCGCGGACCCGGTGCGCGGTGGCGAGCGAGTGCTTGGCGTAGATCTCGGCGGTGGCCTCGGCGCTGACCATGTCGGCGTAGCACTCCGGCGACATGTGCCGCAGCTCCTCGCCGAGCCCGGACAGGTAGGCCGCGATCCGCTGCGGCGGGTCGGTGATCGAGGCGACCTTCTCGGCCACCCGCGCGGTGGCCTCCCGGAAGAAGTGCCGCATGGCGACCACGACCAGCTGCTCCTTGCTGGCCGCGATGGCGTACAGGGTCGACTTCGAACACTGCAGCCGGCTGGCCAGATCGTCCACGGTCAGCCGGGCGAACCCCTCCGCCAGGATCAGGTTCTCCAGGCGCAGCAGCAACTCCTCTCGCCTGCTGTCGGACATCCGGCGCCCCCGCGCCGGACGCGCTCCCGGCGTCATCCAGGATGGCTTAGCGGTCATCGTGTCGCCTCGCATGCTGTCCACGGCACTCCCAAGATCAGCGAGCCCGGTCAGGACAGTACCGGGTACAACCGTACCCCGCTCAGTACCCTCACGGGAGAAGGCTCAACCGCCGGGCGGTGACCACAGCCTCCATCCGGGAGCCCGCGTGCAGCTTGCGCATGGCGCTGCGCAGGTAGCTCTTCACGGTCTCGGCGGTCAGCCCCAGATCCCCCGCGACCTGCGTATTCGTCCAGCCCAGGGCGACGCACGCCAGCACGTCCACCTCACGGGCCGACAGGGCCGGCGCGGTCGCCGGCGGCGCGGTCCGCTCCCCTGCCACCAACAGCTGCTCGCACACCGCCAGCACCTGCCGCCGCGCCTGCTCGTCGGCCAGGCCACTGGCCACGACCCGCAGCTGGGCGTAGGCCTCGCGGAGCAGCTCCCACCGCGGCCGGGCCGGGTCGGCCACGTCGTACCGGTTGAGCGACTTCAACCGCAGCGCCACCTCGTCGTGCACGGCCTGCGCCTGTTCCAGGTCCCGGGCGGTCTCCAGGATCGAGTGCACGATCCGGTCGCCGATGGGCAGCTCGCCGCGCTGCGCGCCGTAGAGCACCGCGCGCACGACCCGGCCCACGACGACCGGGACGGCCACCATCGCGTGCAGTCCCTCGGCCTGGATGATGTGGTCGTAGTGGTGGCTGATCCCGGTCGCCGCCACGTAGTCGTTGACCACCACCGGCCGGCGCAGCGCCACCGCCTTGCCGCCCAGGCCCCGGCCGCAGTCGAGGGTGACGCCCCGCAGCGGGCCCACCACCGGGCCGGCGAACTGGGTGAGGCTGGTCTGCCGCTCGGCGTCGACCGGCCCGCCGAACGTGAGCGGCAGCCCGGTGACCCCGCGCATCCTGGTCAGCGCCCGCAGGATCCGCGGCCTGATGTCGGTGTCCATCGCGCCGTCCACCGCGCCTCCTCCCCTCACCCGGGGGTGCCTTGATGATTGTTGTTGAGGAAACATCATTCGGCAGGCGAGCTTCTCCTGCCACTCCGGGGAATCGCTCAGCCGAAGGTACGCCGTTCACCCGATCTCCGGGAGCACCCCATGACCAGCCCACAGGATCACATCGCCGAACTGCTGACCCTCTTCGGGCACTCCTGGGCATGCACCGCGGAGTTGTTGTGCGACCAGCATCCAGCGGACGCCGTGGCGTTCACGGTCATCGAACCGGACCTCGCCTTCGAGGATCTGACCTACGGACAGCTGCGGGACCGCTCCGCGCGGTTGGCGACCGCCCTGGCATCGCTGGGTGTCGGCCACGGCGACCGGGTCGCCACGCTGATGGGCAAGTCCGCCGAGCTGGTCATCGCGACGCTGGCGATCTGGCGGCTCGGCGCGGTCCAGGTGCCCCTGTTCACCGCGCTGGCACCACCCGCGATCGCCGAGCGGCTCACCAGCAGCGGCACCACCGTCGTGGTCACCGAGGCCGCACAACGGTTCAAACTGGACCAGATCGGTCCGGTGCCGCTGGTGGTCACCACGGGTATGGCCAGTGGCAACGACTTCTCGTTCCACGCCATGCTCAGCGCCGCGCCCCAGCCGGTTCCGGTATCGGTCGGCGGGGACGGGATCATCGTCGAGCTCTACACGTCCGGTACGACCGGCGCGCCGAAGGGCGTGACCGTTCCGTTGCGGGCGGTGGCGTCGATGCGCGCGTACCAACTGTACGGCCTGGACCACCATGAGTCCGATGTGTACTGGAACGCCGCCGATCCCGGCTGGGCGTACGGGCTCTACCACGCGATCATCGGCCCGCTCGCGCTGGGCCGCCGGAGCCTGTTGCTGCACAGCGGGTTCTCGCCCGAGCTGACCTGCGCCGTGCTGGACCGGTTCGAGGTCACCAACTTCACCGCGGGCCCGACGGTCTACCGCGCGCTGCGCGAGACCGGAGGCAAGACCTCGGCACCACTGTCGCACTGTTCCTCGGCGGGCGAACCGCTCCCGCCGGATGTGAGCGTCTGGGCCGAGCGGGCGCTGGGCGCGCCGATCCGTGACCACTATGGACAGACCGAGCTCGGGATGGTCGCGGCCAACGGGTGGCATGCCGACGTCGCGGCCGAGCTGCGGCCGGGGTCCATGGGACGCGCGCTGCCCGGCTGGCGGCTGGCCGTGCTGCGGTCCGATGTGGACGAACCGGCGCCTGCCGGGTCACCGGGCAGGCTCGCCGTCGAGCTGGCCGGCAGCCCGCTGATGTGGTTCACCGGGTACCGCGGTCTGCCCGGGAGGTTCACCTCCGACGGACGCTGGTACGTCACCGGCGACACCGCGGTGCGCGACGAGGACGGCTTCCTCTCGTTCGCCTCCCGCGACGACGATGTGATTCTGATGGCCGGGTACCGGATCGGCCCGCATGAGGTGGAGAACGTGTTGCTGGGGCACGATTGCGTGGCCGAGGCCGCGGTGGTCGGCGCGCCGGACGCGTTGCGGGGCGAGGTTCTGGTGGCCTATGTCGTGCTGCGGCCGGGGTACCGGCCGTCGCACACGCTCGTGACCGAGTTGCAGAACCTGGTCAAGACCGGGTTCGCCGCGCACGCCTATCCACGCGAGGTCCACTTCCTGGCCGAGCTGCCGCGGACGTCCAGCGGCAAGCTCCAACGCTCCGCGCTGCGCCGTTCGCGCTGAGGGCAGCCGCCCTCCCCTGTCTCGCGCTCCACCCTGCCGGAGCGCGTGTTCACCCTGCCAAGGAGGCAATGATGCCTGCCAACCGCCGCACGTTCCTGCTCGGCGCCGCCACGACGGTCTTCGTACCGATGGCGGCCGCCCGCGTGGTGTCCGAGAACCGGCTCGGCACCAGAATGCTCGACATCACCATCGACTCCCCCGCGCTCGGCGCGGCCGTCCCGGTGCGGCTACTGCTGCCACCGGGCTGGACCCCGGGCTCGTCGCGCAGCTGGCCGGTGCTGTACCTGCTGCACGGCGCGGGCGACGACTACACGTCGTGGACCCGGTCCACCGATGTCTCGGCTTTGGTGCAGCAGCAGGAGATGCTGGTGGTCATGCCGTCCGGCGGGCGGGACGGGTTCTACTCGGACTGGCGCACCGGGCAGCACTGGGAGACGTTCCACCTGACCGAGATGCTGCCGATCATCGAACGTGGTTACGGTGCGAGCGGCACCCGCGTGATCGCCGGTCTGTCGATGGGTGGGTTCGGCGCCATGTCGTACGCCGCAAGACATCCCGGCATGTTCCAGGCGGCCGCGTCCTACAGCGGCCTGCTGCACACCCGGCAGTCCGCCCGAAGCACCAGCCTCATCCAAGGGGTTCTGGTCAAGGACGGCTACGACCCCTTCGCGCTGTGGGGGGACCCGATCGTCAACGCCGCCGTCTGGGCCGGGCACAACCCCTACGACCTGGCCGACCGGCTGCTGGGTATCCCGTTGTACGTCGCCTGCGGTGACGGTCAGGTCGGCCCGCTCGACCCACCCGGCGCGCTGCCGGACTTCGCGATCGAACCGGTCTGCCGGGACCAGAGCACCGCCTTCATCCAGCGAGTCCGCCAGCTGGGCGGTACTGTCACCGCCAACATCTACAGCCCCGGCACCCACAACTGGGGCTGGTGGCAGCGAGAGCTCCACTCTTCGTTCCCCATGCTCACCACCGCGCTCGCTTGATCCACAGTGGATACCTGACCGGCGGTGTCCCGCCGGTCAGGATCCGGTGCGGCGCATGACGAGGAGGGCGACGTCGTCCTCGGGTGGGCTGGCGCCGGTGAGGGCGGACATGACCTTGGCGGTGACGGCTTCGGCGGGTCTGGTGTCGATGGCGGCGCGCAGGAGTTCCAGGCCGGTGTCGACGATCCAGTCCCGGCGTTCGATCAGGCCGTCGGTGTAGAAGCCGACCACGGCCCCCTCGGGGATCTCCACCGTGGCACTGCGCCGGTCGGTGCCGTGCCGCATGCCGATCGGCGGATCCGGCCGCAGGTCCAGCAGTCGCGAAGGCTCGCCGGGCAGGGCCAGGACGGGGGGTGGGTGACCGGCCAGGGACACGGTCAGCTCCGCGTGGCTGGGTTCGACGACCGCGTACAGCACCGTCGCCATGATGCCCGGCTCGAAGTGGTTCGCCTTGCGGTTCAGCTTCTCCAGCACACCGGCCGGGTCCTCGACGTCCAGGGCGTAGGCCCGCAACGCACTGCGCAGCCGTCCCATCACCACGGCCGCGGGCAGTCCGTGCCCCACGACGTCGCCCATCACGATGCCCCAGCGCTCCCCGGGCAACGGGAACACGTCGTACCAGTCGCCGCCGATCCGAAGCCCCGCACCGGGAACGTACCGCGCCGCGAACTCCAGCCCCTCCGGCTGCGGCAGCCGGCCGGGCATCAGGCTGCGCTGCAACGCCGCCGCGGTGGCCCGCTCGGTCTGCGAAACCTGGGACTGGGTGGCCAAAGCGATCCGGTCGGCGGCCAGTTGCAGCAGCTGGATGTCATGGTCGTTGAACCGCCGATGCGCGAACGTACCAACGTGCACGACGCCGATCAGCCGACCGGCGGCCACCATCGGCACCCCCAGCATCGCGTGCAGGCCCTTCTCCCACAGCAACGGGTTAACGACCGTTGACGCGTCGACTCGTTCGATGATCACGGGCTTGCGCTGCGCGGCAACCTGACCGGCGAACCCCGCCCCCATTGGGACGCGGACGCCCTGCCGGACCTCCTCCTCGAACCCGGCGGCGGCGGACGCCACCAGCTGGCCGGCGGCGCTGTCGTGCAACAGGACGGTGGCGGTGTCGACGGAGAGCAGGTCGCGCACCCGTTCCAGCAGCTCGTGCAGGAGCTTCTCCAGGTCGAGGTGCGACAGCGCCGAGTCGGTCACGCTCTCGATCCGCAGCAACTGATCCTCTGCGCCATTGGCCTCCGTCACGCGGTCAGGCTAACGCAACGCCGTGCCGCGATCATGCGGCCGCGGCGACGACCCGCCCAACGGCCGTGTCCATGCTGGCCCGGCAGGCCGCGGCCAGCCGGTCCGTGGCGGCACTTCCGCCGTCACCACACCGCGGGCACGACATGGTCACGGTGCGCGTCAGCTCGTCCACCGCGACGGTCAGCGCCGTCCGGCAGGTGCGGCACCAGCGATGCCGCGTGACCTGGTTGACGTGCACCGGCGAGCTGACGCACTGGTGGATCCACCGGCCGTGCACGTGACAGGTCAGCCGGTCGTCGGGGGCCAGGAAGCCCATGTCCTCAGCGATGTCCTCCATCGCCAGGGTGGTGGCGAGGTCGGTCCTCAGGCGGGTCACGGTGCTCATTTCGGTCCCCTTTCCGGTCTCTGCTCATGCGTCGAACCGGACCCGGCGATCTCGACAGGACCGCGGGAAAAATCTCAGCCGGTTCCCGGCGGCAGGAACCCGTGCTCGGACAGGTCGAACCAGTTGCCCTCCGGGTCGATTGCGCGGTACTCGGCGAACGGCCGATCAGTGGGCCGCGAGACCGGGTGTGGCACCCGGCCGGGTTCTCGCTGTCCAGCCGGTGCTGGATGAGCGCGAGGTTGATGTACCCGTCGGTGACGAAGTGGCTGCCGTCCGGGTCGACGTGGAACAGCTCCATCTCCAGCTGCTCGCAGGAGAACGCGGCCATCTTGGCGGCGTCGCGCACGACGAAGGCGAGGTGCGCAACTTCGGCTTGCTCATCGGGTCGGTCCTCCAGCGGCGGGAATCATGTTGTGGAAGCGGCGATCGCGCTGTCGGCGACCACCGCCTGGGAGGCCCGGCCGTGGTGTTTCTCGCCGCGCACGGTGACGAACGAGACGTCCTGCACGCAGCCGGAATCGCCGGGCCGCCACGCGGCGAGGCTGTGATAAAGCCTGCCGTGCAAGCGTTCCAGGTAACAGACGAGGTTGACCGGCCAGCCGCTGGCGTGGAACACGTACTCGTCCATCGGCGTCGGCCGTTCGCACAACGGATGCGCGCGGGCCGTCCCGAGGCCGAGCCGGGGCCAGTCCGGGTGCATGTGGATCGACCCGAGGATCTCCAGTCCGCCCGCCTCGGCGGCGCGGGCGGCGCAGAGCAGGTCGGCCGGGTCGAACCACCACGCGCGCACCGGGTTCTCGTATGCGGCACCGAACTGCGGCACGATCACGTCGCGAACTCCGCACATGCGGCCGGATCGGTGGTCCGCACGTTGCGCCCGAACTCGATGCCCCCGACGACGCAGGCGCCGTCCACGACCCGCCAGGAACGGCCGCAACGCCCGGTCGGATAGCAGAACGGGGCGCATGCGCCTTGATCTCCTTCATCTCGAGCTGATCGTGGCGATCGGGAACGCGGGCAGCCTGCGGCGCGCGGCCGCCGAACTGCACCTGACCCAGCCCGCGGTGACCACCCAGCTCAGACGGATCGAGCGGCACCTCGGCGGTGCGTTGTTCCTGCGCGGCGCCGAGGGCGTGCAGCCGACGCACCTGGGCGCCCTGGTGCCGCAGCAGGCCAAACAGGTGCTCGGGCAGCTGACCGAGCTGGAGCAGACCGCCCGGCGGGAGGCCGCGTCGGTGCCGGTGCGGGTCGCGGGGATCCCGGCCCAGCAGTACGCGCTGCTGGTGGAGACCGAGGTCGGGCTGGCCGAGCTGGCGGCGGAGAGCTGGGTGATGCCGCATCCGGACGACAGCGGCATGAACGAGTTCTTCGCGGCGGCCTGCCGCGCGGCCGGGTTCGAGCAGCGGATCACCGACTTCACCACCGAGTCGCACGTGGCGTTCGCGCTGACCGCGTCCGGCCGGGTGATCTGCCCGCTGTACCCGATCGGCGCGAACCGGGACGGGCTGGTCACGCTGCCACTGGCCGGCAACCCGCTGTTCCGGCGGATCGTGCTGGCCTGGCGGGCCGGCTGGGCCGAGGCCGCCATGGTGGACGAGCTCTGCGCGCGGATCGGCAAGGGATACCGTGAGCTGGTCGCTGGCGCCCCGGTCCATGCGGGCTGGTGGGCGCGGGGCGGGGCCGGTTTCGCCCTGCCGGGATCGGAATGAGAGGCGGACGACGGTGGCCATCCGGGGCATGAACCACGCGGTGCTGTGGGTGCGGGACGCGAGCGTCAGCACGGACTTCTACGTCGATGTCCTCGGCTTCCGTGTGGTGCACCGGACCGCCAGGGCCGCGTTCCTGCAGGCCCCGGAGTCGGCCAACGACCACGACCTGGGCCTGTTCGAGGTCGGCCCGCAGGCCGGGCTGAGCACCGCGGGAACGGGCCAGGTCGGCCTGTACCACGTGGCCTGGGAGGTGCCTACCCTCGCTGACCTGCGCCATTACCAGGAGCGCTTGTCCGAGGCGGGCGCGCTGGTGGGTTCGGCGGACCACGGCACGACGAAGGGCCTGTACGCCAAGGACCCGGACGGGCTGGAGTTCGAGGTCTGCTGGCTCGTGCCCGCCGACCTGGTCGACGACGACGCCCGCAACCGCCGTGGCGAGCTCGACCTGGACGCCGACATCGCCCGCTACGGCGCGGACACCGTCGGCGCGTGCGCCCGCGTCGGTACCCCGGGTTGATTGGAGTCATTCCCGCGAGAGTTCGTGGAGGCGCTAGTTGACCTTGAGCGCGGTCCAGGAGCCACAATCCCGCTCAACGCCCTGCGCTGATGGGCAACTGAGGGGATTTCGCATGAAGTACCGCATGATTGGCGGCGATCCGAGGACTCGCCGGGAAGTCAGTGTGCTGAGCCTGGGCGCGATGTTGTTCGGCACCGCCACGGACGAGGCGACGTCGTACGCCATCCTCGACCGCTTCGTCGAGGCCGGCGGCACCTTTGTCGACACCGCCAACAACTACGCCTACTGGGTCAATGGCACTCAGGGAGGTGAAAGTGAAGCGCTGCTGGGCCGCTGGCGACGCAGCCGCGGTGTCACGGACGAGGTCGTCATCGCCACAAAGCTCGGCGGGCGGCCCAACGCTCCGGCGACCGGGCTCAGTCACGACCTTGAGGGCTTGTCCGCCCAGGTGATCCGGGAGTCCTCGGAGCGCAGCAGGGAACGGCTCGGCGTGGACAAGCTGGACCTGCTGTACGCACACGCGTACCTCGAAGGCTCCAAGGTGCCGCTGGCGGAGACTGTCGAAGCTTTCGGGGGTTTGGTCGAGGACGGCACCGTGGGTCTCCTCGGTGCGAGCAACCACTGGGTATGGCGACTCGAGCGGGCCAGGAACCTCGCGGCCGCAGCCGGGCTCCCGGGCTATGAGGTCCTGCAGTATCACCATTCCTACCTGCGACCCCGCACCGATCTGCCGACCCTGCGGTCCGAGGACGGCAACCTCGGCGTGGTCGGCGGGAACCTGCTCAGCTACCTGCGGGCCGAGCCTGAGCTCACGCTGGTCGCCTACTCCCCCTTGCTGGGCGGCGGCTACGTACGTGACGACAAGCCGTTCGATGCCGCGTTCGACCACCCAGGCACGCCTCGGCGTCTCGCGGCACTGCGGGAGGTGGCCAAGGAGACGGGAGCATCCCTCAACCAGGTGGTGCTCGCCTGGCTGATGGGCGGTGACATTCCGATGATCCCCCTGGTCGGCGCCTCGTCCGTCGAGCAGTTGGAGGAGAGCCTGGCCGCGGTGGACCTGGAGCTGACGGCGCAGCAGCGGACGACACTCGACGCCGCGTACTGACACTCCAGCACCACCCATACGCCGTAGGGAAGGTCACGCGTGCGATTCGGACTCAAGATCAACCCGCGCGGCTGGGGCGATGCCACCCAGTGGGCCGCCATCGCCGAGGAGGCGGGCTTCGACAGTCTGTGGACCGGCGACAACCTGCGCCATCCCCGCGACCCGGCGGTGCCGGCACACCGGTTTGGAACGCGCGAGAACGCACGGATCGGCTCAGCGAGTTCGTCGGCATCGTCGACCGGCTGCTGCGGGGAGACGTCAGCGATCACAGCGGCGCCCACTACGCGTACCACGATGCCGCCATGGCTCCGGCGCCGGTGCGGGAGCGCGTCCCGCTCATCGTCGCCGCCAACGCCGCCCGATCGCTCGCGGTGGTGGCCGACCACGCCGACGGCTGGGTCACGTTCACCGGCACAGCATCGGAAGACGACTTCCACCAGGCGTCGATCGAACGCTCCCGCAGGCTCGGCCAGCTCTGCCTGAAGCGGGATCGCGATCCACGGACACCGCGCAGGATCCTGCTCGCGTACGGGGCGATGAACCCATGGGCCAGCACCGACTGACTCCCTGGCCAGGATCGCAGACCGCTACCGGGCGATCGGCTTCGACGAGATCGTCTGCTTCGCCCCCACCCCGAACGAGCGTCCCGTGTTCGACAAAGTCGCTGGGCGGTTGAGCGACTTGCGGCAGACGTGCGAGCGGTCTGCGGGCCGGACGGGGTGCCAGCGTGCACACCCCGAGATCGGCGACATCATTCCGAGGTCATCCGATCACGTGTCGCCACGTTCACAACCTCCCTGGGCAGTACAGCCAGCCGGGGGGAGGAGCCCGAGGGTTTGGGCGCGCAGGACGGTGAGGAGCCGGTCGTGGGTGCGGAGTTTGCGGTAGAGGTTTTCGAGGTGTTTGTGGGTGGTGCGGGTGGTGGTGCCGAGGCGGTGGGCGATGGCGGGTGCGGTGAGGCCTTCGGCGAGGAGGGTAAGGACGGTGAGTTCTCGGGGTGTGAGGCGGTGTTCGGCGGCGAGGGCGACTGGGTGTCCTTCGGTGGCCGGGCGCGCGGTGTGCGGCCGGGTGAGGGTGGTGTGCCAGGCCTGCAGGTGTTGGAAGTGGTTGTCGAGGCTGGTCAGGATGGGCCGGAGGCGGTCGAGACAGGCTCGTTCATGGTCAGTGAAGGCCGCGTCTGCCCGGCCGAGGACGATGAGACGTCGGGCGCCTGCGGGGGCGGGCAGTAGCAGGCCGAGTTTGGTGTCGGTCACCGGGACGCGGCGGCGGACGGCCTGCTCCACCATGGCGGGCAGTGCACGTCGGCCGAGTTCGACGGGTTCCCAGGCGGGAACACGGGTGGTGCCGGAGGCGTCGATGCCGACGACGAAGCCCCAGGGCGCGTGCAGGGATCTGGTCAGCTCGGCCAGGACCACTGGCCAGGGCAATCGCGGCTGCCAGGTATCCGGATCGTGGTCACCGGTCATGGCGGTATCCAGGAGCGTGGCCACCAGCGTGAGGACGCGTTCGTAGTCCCGCCCGGTCAGCTCGACCACCGGCCTGCCCCCTTGTCCATTCGTACCGGTACGTATGTCGCTCCCGGGTGCCGCGGTGTCACAGTGGAGACCGTAAAACCAGGAACGATCAGTGTCCGTCGACAGGGTTGCATATCCTTATTCGCACCACGCCGGTGTCCGGCTAATAGCCGGCATGACAATGTGACCGCGGAATGCTGACATTCTCGGATCCCGATTCGAAGATCACACACTCACAGTCGGGAAAGATCGAGGCCAGGACTGCGCCATCCATGGACGGCGCCACCGTCCACGACCTCGCAGGGATCTCCAGAAAGGGCCTATTGTGCGCAAGATCGTCAAGTGTTCACTGGTACCGTTGTCGATAATGGTGCTGCTGAATCTCACCCCGGCGGCGCACGCCGCCTCCGTGCTCGACAATGTCTGCGACCCAGGCGAGATCTGCCTGTGGGCGAATCCGAACTTCACTGGCCGGATGCTGACATTCTTCCCAGGCGACAAAGCCAACCTGACCGACTGGAATTACAACGATCAAATGTCGTCATGGCGCAACAGGACCAACATCAATGGTACGTGGTGGGAACAGGTGCACGGCACATGGTTCAATCCCTGTCACAACCTCTACGCCAACTCGTCGGCATCGTCGGTGTCACCGGACAACTCCGCGTCAGCGATCGAGATCGCCGGCGGGACGTGCTGAACCATCGCAACCGCTCGATACATGGGTGTATAGGGCCACGCTAGTCGCCCGACGTTTTCACAGGTCGGTTCTCGTGAGTAGCGCGACAATTTGGAAACGAGAGAAATGGTCACGAGAGCCGACCTTCCGGCCTCGCCGGGCGTCGGCACGCGACCGGCCGTTGGCTGAGCATCGAGGTCGCGCTCAACACGGTGTTCGAGACATCACGACCTCCACCGGCACACCCACCGCTGCGACCGATCCACCATGGTGAGCAGAGGAACCCTCTTGCGGACCCGTCCGGGTTCCCTGGTACGCACCCACATCGAACACGACCGGCCCGCCACACCTCGTTGAGATCGCCTCATCGATCCGCGGAATTGAACCGGGGGTTCCGTAACACCCGTATAGCCCGTGTAGGCAGGCCTATGTCCGGGCAGCGGGAGGTAGTCGAGTGCGCGCCGTCCACAGGAAAGTGACCAAGAAGAAAGCGCTGGTAGCGGCGGCGGGCGTGGCTGTCGTGACCGCTGCGGCCATCGCCATTCCGCAGGCGAACGCGTCCAGCGCCCCGCGGACATCCACGGCCATTCCAGGCACCGTGTGGGTGACAGATCCCGACACCGGGCAGATGGTCGTCACGGCCGACCGCACGGTGAAAGGCGACCGCTGGGACACGCTGATGACCACGGCCAAGACCATGAACGCGCGGGTCGAGCGGTCGGCCGAGGAGTTCCACCTGTTCGCCGCGGGCGGCGACGCCATCTTCGGCGGCGGGGCACGGTGCTCGCTGGGCTTCAACGTGACCACGGACGACGGCGACCCGGCTTTCCTGACCGCGGGCCACTGTGGCGTCGCCGCACGGCGGTGGTCGGTGTCGCGCAACGGCAGGCAGACCGCCACCGTCCAGCAGGCGCGGTTCCCCGGCAACGGCGACTTCGCCCTGCTCACCTACGACAACACCAACACCCAGGCACCGAGCGAGATCAACCTCGGCGGCGGGCGCACGGTCCAGATCACCAGGGCGGCCGACGCCCGGCGCGGCCAGCAGGTGTTCCGGATGGGCAGCACCACGGGCCTGCACAACGGCCGCGTGACCGGCCTGAACGCCACCGTGAACTACCCCGAGGGCCGGGTCACCGGCCTGATCCAGACCACCGTCTGCGCCGAGGGCGGCGACAGCGGCGGCCCGCTGTTCACCCAGGACGGCGCCGCGATCGGCCTGACCTCCGGCGGCTCGGGCAACTGCCGCACCGGCGGCGTGACCTTCTTCCAGCCGGTCACCACCGCCCTCGCCCGAACCGGCGCCCAACTCTGAAAGGTCAGCCCTCGTGCCTGGTTCGCGAGGGCTGACCTTTCAGTCATGCCTTGGTGGGGGCGCCTTCGTAGCGGAGTTTCGGCAGCAGGCGCTCGTGTTTCATCACGACGCTGTGCGCCGCGACCGAGGTGCACGTGCCGATGTCCGCGCCGTACAAGGGAACCGTGGCGTGGGCGAGCGTGGAGTAGGCGCCCACCTTGACCTTGTCGATCTTCAGGACACGGTCTTCGAAGGTGTGCGCCTGGAACATGGCGTTCACCGTGGCGCCGTCGCCGAACTCCAGCATGTCGGGGTCGACGACCTGGGCGAACCCGTCGCCGAGCACGACCCGTTTGCCGATCTTCATGCCGGTCCGCCGCAGGAAGACCGCCAGCATCAGGGTGCCCTCCAGCGCCGCCAGCGTCCCGCTGGCGATGACTCCCCAAGCGACGTACAGGAAGTCCCACCGGCTGCACCAGCATGACCACAGTGGATGGACGCCGGGCTTGACTTTGCCCAGCAGCAGCCATTTCATCGCCAGGATGATCAGGCACGGCAGCAAGGTGACCCCGAAAGTCACCACCGCGGCGCCAATCGCGAGAAAGGCCGCGAACGGCAGCAGCCGCACCGCGGTCGCGGTCCACCAGAACCACGTCACCATGATCGCCAGCGGCACCACCGGCAACGCGAACCGCAGCCACTCCCAGAACAGCCGCGTGACCCGCCGGGCCAGCGACGGCGAGTGAGTCAGCTTCCGGTCCACCTCGACGACTTCCCGGTGCGGCAGCTCGAAAGCGGGATGCCCGAACCACGAGCTGCCCGGCCGCACCGCGCGATCGTCGGCCACGGTGCTGATGCCGATCAGGATGTCCGCGGGCAGCCGTTGGCCGCCGGTGATCACCGCGTGGTTGCCGAGGAACGTCCGCGGGCTGATGTGGACGCTGCTCAGCGTCACCGTGCCCTGCTGGATCCTGGGCCCGCCAAGGTAGATCCCGTCGGCGAAGAACGTGTCGCCGCCGATGCGCACCAACTCGGGGACGACGTCGATGATCGTGCTGATCTCACAGCCACGCCCCAGTTTCATGCCCGCCCAGCGCAACCACACCGGCCAGTACAGGCCGCCGGACAGCCAGCGGCCGGCCGAGTCGACCAGCCCGGCCTTCAGCCAGATCCGGATGTAGGCGGGACTCCACCGGCTGATCACCTTCTCGGGCACCCGGCCGAGCATCCGCGCGGCCAGCGCCTCGAAGGCGATCGTCACCATCAGGGTCAGGCAGACGAGCCCGGCCATCAGCCACAGGAAAGGCATGTACAGCAACGGGTTGGCGATGGTCTGCAGCAGGTTGTCGAAAGTCAGCCCGTAGTACAGGATCACCCCGACCGCCAGCCCGGTGGCCGGGATGGCGAGCACCCAGCCGAGCAGCGTCCGGCTGACCAGCATCGCGATCGCGTGCAGCATCGGCGAAAGGATGCTGCCCTCCCGGTCCGGCTCGGGCGGCCGAGGGGCCGGGCCCACCAGCCGCGCGGGTACGCCGTCGTGCAGTTCACCGTCCGAGATGGACTGGCCGGCGGGCAGCGAGGACAGCGGCGCGAGCCAGGAGTCGCGGCCCATGTGCGTACCCGCCGCCAGGCCCGCGCGAATGTCCACTGTGGCACCGGAGTCGATCCGGACCGGGCCGACGACGATCTGGCCGTGTTCGAACCCCACCAGCCCGATGTGCGCGTCCTGGCTCAGCGTCACGTCGTCGCCGATGTCCAGCAGGTCCCAGCCGCCCTGAGTCAGGTTGACGCCGCGGTGGATGTGCACGCGTTTGCCAATCCTCGCACCGAGAGCGCGCAACGCCATGCACTGGAATTCCGTCCCGGCAATGAATCCCCACGGGATAAGCCGCACAACATGCTGCACGATCCACATCCGCAGGCGCAGGTTGCTCCAGGCCGGGGCCCGCACCGGCCGGTAGATCCCGATCAGCATCCGCTTGAGCCACACCGCGAGCAACACCGCGATCGGCGTCCAGGCCAGGCCGAGCGGGATCAGGATCACCGGCACGATCAGCACCAGCGGCAGCAGCCCGGTCTGGTCCGCCAGCCACGGCAGGAACTTGAACGTGATGAGATACGCGATCGGCGCCAGCAGAAGCAGTTCCAGCGCGATCCACGCGGCCTGGACCATGGTCACCTTGGCCGCGGCCCGCGCGGTCGAGACCACCGGCACCGGCGCCGGTTCCTGCCGGGCCGGCGCGCCCGGGCTGACCCGCCGGGCAAGTTGAGCGACGGTACGGGCTTCGTAGACGTCCCGGACGGTGATCGCCTCGGTGGCCCGGTTGAGCCGGAGCTTGGAGATCAGGATCGCGGCCTGCAGCGAGGTCCCGCCGAGGTCGTCGAAGAAGTCGTCCGTTGTGGACACTCCCCCGCTGATGCCGAACACCTCGGCAAAGGCGTCCGCGATCGCCTTTTCGACCGGGTTCGCCGCCACCGCGCCGCCATTGCTGCGGCGTTGCGGCAAAGTGAGCATGGGCAGGTCGGTCCGGCGCAGCTTTCCGCCCGCACTGCGCGGCAGATCCTTGATCACGCCGTACAGCGTGGGCACCATGTACGCGGGCAGATCCTCATGCAGCCTGGCCTTCAGGCCGGCCACATGGGGCGGCCGCATCGGGTCGACCGGAACGATATGCGCCGCGATGGCTTGCACCGCGCCCTCGCCCTGGACCCGGCAGGCCGCCTCCCGCACCCCGTCGCACCGCGCCAGGCAGGTCTCGATCGCCTCCAGTTCGATCCGGTAGCCGCGGACCTTGACCTGTGAGTCGATCCGGCCGTGGTAGAACAGCGTCCCGTCCGGCTCGGCGTGCACAAGGTCACCCGTGCGGTAAAGCCGCCCCAGCGCGGGATGATCCGGGAACTTCTCGGCACTCAGCTCCGGCAAGTTGAGATACCCCAGCGCGAGCCCGGCCCCGGACATGCACAGTTCGCCTTTTTGCCCGGGGGCGACGGGGTTCAGGTGTTCGTCGAGCACCCAAGCCCGCATGCCCGGTACCGCGTGACCGACGGCGATCGGTTGTCCCGCAACGATGTCCTGCCGAAGACAGGTGACCGTGCACTCGGTCGGGCCGTAGCCGTTGACCATCCGCCGCCCGCGCGACCACTGTTCGGCGACGTCGTCGGGCAGCGCCTCGCCGCCCACGTACAGCAGCCGCAACTCCGGCAACGCGGCCAACGGATCGGGACAGGACGCCGCGCGCAGCAGGGTCGGCGGCGGACAGAACACGGTGATCCGTTCGTCGCGCAGCCACGGCACGACATCGGGGCCGAGCCGGACGGTCTCGTCGTCCATCACCACCACCGTCGCACCGGCCGACAGGGCCATCCAGGTCTCTTCGACGGAGGAGTCGTAGGCGGCGGACGACCCCTGCGCCACGCGGTCACCCGGGCGGAGGCCGAACTCCACCAGGTCACCGCTGACCAGGTTGGCGATGGACGAGTGCGTGATCATCACGCCCTTGGGACGGCCCGTGGTGCCGGACGTGTAGATCAGGTACGCCAGGCCGTCCGGCGCGCGCGGCGCCTCGAGTGGCTGCATGGCGGCGATCGGCGCGTCGACTCGCACGATCGCGCCCGGGTAGCCGATCCGGTGTGCGCGCTCGGCCCCGGTAGCGTCGGTGACGAGTACCCGCGCCCCGGAGTCCTTCAGGATGTGTTTGACCTGGTCGTCCGGAAAGGACGGATCCATGCACACGTGCGCGGACCCGGCTTTCAGCACGGCCAGCTGGGTCGCGTACAGCGCGTCGGACGTGCGCGGCAGCAGCATCGCGATGATCCGGCCCCGGCCGACCAGCCGTTCGAAGATCCCCGCGGCCGCGGTGCTCTTGCGCAGCAGGTCGCGGTAGGTGACGCGGCTGCGCTGCGGCCGCCCGCCGGCCGGCGGGATGTCCACCGCCACGGCGTCCGGCCACCGCTGGGCGGCCTGCTCGAAGAAGTCGTAGAGCGAGACCGCCGGGGACTGGACGGTCGCGGTCATCGCACTTCGGCGGCGAGCAGGTGGGCCGCCAGCCACGGCCGCAGCCGGGCCCGCTCGTCCGCGGGCAGGTGCCGGTACCCCTGGACACGCCCGGCGCAGCGCTCGCTGCCGCACCGGCAGGCGAACGGCTCGGCCATGTCGTATTCGGTGGTGTTGTAGTTGAAAGTGATCTCCTGCCCGAATTCGATCGGTTTCAGGCTGACCACCTCGCGGCCCTTGATCGTCACGGTCGGGTCGCAGCCGTGGTTCATGAATCGCCAGTAGAACTGGTCGAGAATCGCCTCGAAGTCATATTCGGCCGGTACATCGATATGCATCGCGAGCCCTACCTGCACCGTATACTTCGTCGGCCGGTGGCTGAGCTCGCCCACGATGGCGAACAGGTGTTCACCGGCGGCGACCGGCCGGTTCGCGATCAGGCGGAACTCGCCGCCCGCCCGCACGACCGCCACCGAACTCGTCGTGCCGAGCATTTCTATGGTCACATCGACTCCCCGGATCGGCATTTTCAACTGCTTCCACCTGGGATACGACCGCACCTCGGAATTGGTTCAGACTTCGCCGACGACCGGCAATACGATACGAAATTCGTTCCCGGCTGGACACTCTGTCAGGAATGTCCGGGCCGAATGGCGTCGTGGCCGAGCACCGCGATGTGCAGGGCCGCCCTGGCCCGGGGCGAGTCGAGGTCGGCGTCCAGCAGCTGCCCGATCCGCTTGAGCCGGTCGTACAGCGCCTGCCGGGACATGTGCGCCGCAGCCGCCGCGTCGCTCTTGTTGCCGCCACTGTCCAAATAAGACCGCAATGTGCTCAGCAGGTCCGACCCCGGGTTCTCGGCCGTGTACGAGAGCAGCGGGCCCAGCTCACGCTCCACATAGGCCTGCAGGTCGTGGTCGTCTCGTAAGGACAGCATCAGGGCGGGCAGACCGACGTCGGCCGGCCGGGCATATGGTCTGCCGCCGCCGGGCGCGACCGCCGCCACCCTCAGCGCCTCGGTCAACGTCTGCCGTGCGTTGTGCACCGCCGTCACCACCCGGCCGGCTGCGATCACGACGTCCGGTCCCACCCGGGTGCGGACGGCGGCCGCCAGCTTGGTCACCTGGTCGTGACCGTCCTCTCCGGACGCCAGCGTGAGCAGGATCGCCACGGAACCCTCGGCCACCAAGCCGAACAAGGCCGGCTGGCCGGTGTCGCGGAGCGCGTCGCCGACGGCCCGTGGGCGGCCGCGCACCGCGACACCGATGAGGGCGCCCTCCGCCACAGGCACCCCCAGCACCTCTGCCCGCACCGCGAACTGCGTCGCGGGCAGGTTCCCGGCCAGCAGTGCGGTCAGCAGACCGCGCTGCGCCCGGTGCGCCGGTTCCTCATCCCGGCGCAGCAACCGGTCGAGCGCGACCGCCGCCGCGGCCCGCTCGGCCAGCTGTACATGTGGGTCCGACGGGTGCGCACCGCACCAGCAGCCGGCCCCAGAACCGTCCTCCCGCGCCGACAACCGTTGCCAGCCAACCGGTTCGCTCGTCGTACGACGTCTGTCCCGTGGTGACGATCCGGCGGGACAACGCTCTCCATTGGACGAGTACCGCCTGAGCGTCCGCCGACGGCGGGGCGAACGCAAGCACGCGGTGCGCGGTGTCCTCCAGGACCACCGGCCCGCCCGTGACCGCGGCCGCTTGTGCCACAACGACATCAGCGTCCGCGCCGGCCAGCGACAACTCGGTGAAACACCGGTGGATTTCCATGCATGACGGTAATTCCGGTGCCATCCTCGGGCGGGCTCCTCCTGTTCGGCGGACAGCCATGATTTCGCGGACCGCCGCGCGGCCCCATCCGCCGGTCGGCCGGAGCACCCCCGCCGGGTGGCGGGGATATCGTCGGGCGGGTGCGTGCTCGCCTTTTCGACGCGATGGCCGTCTGTGCCGCGGCCCTGGACGCCTGGATCAGCGTCGACTCCACCGACCACATCGGCATGTCCTGCGCGGCGGTCGCCTGCGCCGCTCTCGTTGTGCGCAGGCGGCTGCCGTACCTGGTCTTCGCGCTGACCCTGCCCGCGGTCGTGGCGTCCATGGCGGTGATCGCGTCGCTGATCGCCTTGTACACACTGTCTTCCCGGACCCGCAACCGTCCGGCGCTGATCGCGTGCACCGTGCTCGCCGTGATCGGTTACGCCCTGCCGTGGCCCACGTCCGAGTTCGACCTGACCAGCCCGGACGCGATCCTGATCAGCCTCGCCTACTCGGCCGCGATGGCCGCGGCGCCCGCGTTCTTCGGCCAGCTCGTCGTGACCCACCGGGATCTGTCCGCGCGGCTCGCGGAGATCGAGGAGGTCCGCGAACACCGGCAGGAGCTGATCGCGCAGAACGTCCTGGCCAAGGAACGCGCCCAGCTGGCCAGGGAGATGCACGACGTGGTCTCCCACCAGGTCAGCCTGATCGCCGTGCGCGCGGGCGCCCTGCAGATGAGCACCGCCGACCCGGACGCGGCCGAGGCCGCCTCCACCATCCGCGCGCTCAGCGTCGGCACCCTCGACGAACTGCGCCACATGGTCACGTTGCTGCGCGCGTCCACCACCGTCCGCGGCGAGCTCGCCCCGCAGCCGACGTTCGCCGAGCTGGAGGTGTTGCTGGCCAACAGCGGGGTCCCCATCCGGCTCGACGGCGATCTGCCCGCCGGTATTCGCCCGCCGCATCAACGCGCGATCTACCGCACGATCCAGGAGGCCCTGACCAACATCCGCAAACACGCCCCCGGCGCCACCGCGACCGTCCGGGTCTGGGCCGATGACACCCACGCGGGCGTCACGGTCACCAACACCGCGCCGACCAGGCCCGTCATCCCGTTGCCCAGCGCCAGGCACGGTCTGATCGGCCTGCGTGAACGGGCCGAGCTGCTCGGCGGCGACCTGCACTGCGAGCCCTGCCCGGACGGCGGCTTCCAGCTGCGACTGCGCCTGCTCACCACTGAGGGGTGACTAGGGTTCCGATCATGATCCGGGTGGTCGTCGTGGACGACGAGGCGTTGGTGCGGTCCGGTTTCCAGCTGATCCTGCAGGCCGCCGGGGACATCGACGTGGTGGCCACCGCGACCGGCGGGACGGCGATGGCCGAGATCGCCCGGCACAGCCCCGAGGTGGTCCTGCTCGACATCCGGATGCCCGATGTCGACGGCCTGACGATCCTGCGGCAGCTCCGCGCCCTGCCCGACCCGCCGGTCGTGGCGATGCTGACCACGTTCGACTCCGACGAGTACATCGCCGCCGCGCTGCGCGAAGGCGCCGCCGGGTTCCTGTTGAAGGACACCGATCCCCAGCAGCTCGCCGGGCTGGTCCGCAACCTCGCGGGCGGCGGCATCGTGTTGTCCCACAAGGTGATCCGCTCGGTGGTGGACGGCTACCTGGACGGCGGCGCCACCCCCGCGGCTGCCGGTCGCGTCGCCCGCCTGACCGCCCGCGAACGCGAGGTGCTCACCCTCGTCGCCGACGGACTGTCCAATTCGGACATCGGCATCCGCCTGCACCTGAGCGTGGGCACGATCAAGGACCACGTCAGCTCGATCCTGACCAAGCTCAAGGTGACCAGCCGGATCCAGGCCGCCCTGCTCGCCCAGCAGGCCGGCCTGTTCCGCGGCAACTAGTCCACGACGGCGACGGCGGGTTCGGTCTCGTCGACGGGGTCCCGCTTGGGGTCCTTGCGGCGGCGGGTCAGCTGCACGCCGACGACCACGGTCAGCAGCGCGAGGGCGGCCGACACGGCGAAGGCCAGCCGCATCCCGCTCAGCTGCGCCGCCGCCGGAGCGACACCGTCGGCGATCAGCGCACTGGCCCGCGCGGACAGCACCGTCACCGCGAGCGCGGTCCCGAACGCCGCCGCGACCTGCTGCAACGTTCCCAGCATCGAGCTGCCGTGCGAGTACAGGTGCTCGGGCAGAGCGGCCATGCCGAGCGTGAACACCGGGGTGAAGATCGCGGCCAGGCTCAGCATCAGCAACGTGTGCAGGCTGAGGATCTGCCAGTACGGCATCGTGGTGGAGATCTGCGCGAACCCGGCCAGCGCGAGCACCATGCCGATCGTCCCCGGCAGTACCAGCGGCCTGGCGCCGAACCGGTCGTACACCTTGCCCGCGGTCGGCCCGAGCAGGCCCATCGCCAGACCGCCCGGCATGACCAGCAGGCCGGTCGCCAGCGGGCTCAGCCCGCGCAGGTTCTGCAGGTACAGCGGCAACAGGATCATCGAACCCAGCATGGCCAGGAACGCGATCGCCTGGAGCACCAGCGACTGCCGGTAGGTGCGGTTGAGCAGGGTGCGCAGGTCCAGCAGCGGCGTCCCGGAGCGCTGCAGCCTGAGCTGGCGGACCACGAACACCGCGATGGTGGCGGCCCCGGCGGCGACGATGCCGATGCCCAGCGCGACCGGCGAGGTGGGGTCGCCGAACAGGCTCAGGCCGTACACCAGGCCACCGAAGCCGAGCGCGGCCACCACGACGCTGAACCAGTCGATCGAGCTCACCTGCGGCTCGCCGATGTCGGTCATCCTGCGCAGGCCGAGCACGCCGACCACTCCGGCGATCGGCAGCACGACCACGAACAGCAGCCGCCACGACCCGGCCTGCAGGATCAGGCCGGACACGGCCGGTCCGAGCGCGGGCGCCACCGAGATGGCCAGGGTGACGTTGCCCATCACCCGGCCGCGGTCATGCTCGGGCACCACGACCATCAACGTGGTCATCAGCAGCGGCATCATCACGGCGGTGCCCGCGGCCTGCACGACGCGGGCCAGCAGCAGCACGATGAACGACGGCGAGACGGCGGCCAGCACGGTGCCCGCGAGGAACACGCCCATCGCGGTCGCGTAGGCCTGCCGGGTGGTGACCCGCTGCAGGAACCAGCCGGTCATCGGGATCACCGCGGCCATGGTGAGCATGAACGTGGTGGACACCCACTGCGCGGACTGCTCGGTGACGTGCAACGACTCCATCAGCCGGGGAATGGCGTTGATCATGATGGTCTCGTTGAGGATCACCACGAACGTGGCCAGCACCAGCAGCCGCACCACGGTGGGTGTTCTGCCCTTGGTGGCCGGTCGCGGGCTGAGAGCTGACATCTGGTCCTACCTCGCTGGGCTCCGGGTCGCGGCCCGGCCCCCAGGCAGCGACGTTGCGGTGTCACCGATACAGACCAGGACGCCCTGCGGAACTCATCGGTGACACCAGAGTCTTTCCTATCAACGCGCGGGACTCACCCGAATTTCCGCCCATATCCGCAAGAATCGCGCAATCCCTAGGCACAGCACACATCAAGGGCTAATGTGACCTGCGTCACTGGGGGTGATAACCATGTCGGTACCCAACCGGCGAACCTTTCTTTCCTGGCTGGCCAAGAGCGGGCTCGTGCTCGCCGCAGCCGGCTCCGCCATGGCGGAGGGGACCGCTGCGGCGGCCGCTCCGCGCGACATTCTCGTGCTGACCAACGCCACGCTGATCGACGGCACCGGGGCGGGACCACGCCCGGACACGACGATCGTTGTGGCAGGCAACCAAATCCTCGCCGTCGGCCGTCAAGGGATCGCGCCACCGGCGGGCGTGCGCGTGGTGGACCTGCGTGGCAAGTACGTCCTACCTGGACTGTGGGACATGCACACGCACACCGCGGACTTCGAACAACTACTGCTGCCGTTGTACATCGCCAACGGTGTTACCTCGGTCCGGGAGATGTGGGGCTTTCCGTTCGTGCGCGACGTGCACCGGCGGATCTCGTCCGGTGAGCTGCTGGGGCCGCGGATGGTGGTCGCGAGCACGATCGTGGACGGTCCCGACTCCTGGCTGGTCAACCTGTGGAAGGACAACAAACCGTTCCAGGTGCGGACACCGGCCGAGGCACGTGCCGCTGTCCGGCAGGCGAAGCGGGACGGCGCCGACTTCGTCAAGGTGTACTCGCTGCTGCAGGAGGACACTCTCGCCGCTGTCGGTGAGGAGGCCGCCCGGTTGCGACTGCCGATCGCCGGGCACGCGCCGGACCGGATGTCCGTCGGCCGATCAAGCCAACTTGGGATGCGCACGCAGGAGCACCTTTACGCGCTGTACGTGGACGTGTCCCGCGACCGTGACACGATCAGGCAGACCATCCGGTCGATGCCCACCACTCCGGCGGACCCGTTCGCGTTCTTCTTCGCCGTGCGTGAACTGGAGCGGCAGGCGATCAAGTCCTACGACCCGGCGCGTGCGGCCTCGGTGTTCGCTTCGTTGGTACGCAACGGCACCTTCCTGACGCCGACGCTGACCGTGTTGAAACTGTTCACCTCCACGCCCGCGGAGATCCGCGATCCCAGCCGCGAGAAGTACATGCCCAAGTGGGTCGTGGATCTGCGGTGGGCGCTCGGGCCGACCCCGCCGCCGGACGTGATCGCCGCCAACCGCGCGTTCTTCGAGGCTTCGGCGCGGCTGGTGCGGGACGCTTCGGCGGCTGGCGTCACCATGGTCGCCGGCACCGATGGCGGGTTCCTGGCGCCGTACATCCTCGGCGGGTTCTGCCTGCACGACGAGCTGGAACTGATGGTGCGGATCGGGTTCACGCCGATGCAGGCGCTGTTGAGCGCGACCCGGGATGCCGCGCGCACGGTCGGCCTGCAGCACGTCAGCGGGACGGTCACGCCCGGCAAGTACGCCGACCTCCTGGTGGTGGACGGCAACCCGCTGGCCGACATCCGCAACACCACCCGGATCCACGCGGTCGTCGCCAATGGACGGTTCATCAGCCGCGCCGAGCGCGAACGGATGCTCGCGGACGTCGAGGCCAAGGCCAAGCTGATCCCACCACCGGAAACCGTGCTGCCAATGGGATCCTGTTGCGCGCCGCTACCCCGCCGTGGCGCGCATCAGCTCGGCTCGTGACCGGATGCCGAGCTTGCGGTAGGCCCGGGCGACGTGTGACTCGACGGTCCGGTGGCTCATGAACAGAGTGGCCGCGACCTGCTTGTTGGTCATACCTGTGACGACCAGCTCGACAACCCGCCGTTCGGTACCGGTCAGGTGGGCGTTCGTGCGCCGACGGCCGACTCTCGTCAGCTCATCGCGAGCCATGGCGGCCCACACCGGGTAGCCGTTGAAGATCGCTTCGGCTTCGGTGAACGCCGTCGCAGCTGCGCCTGGCCTCCGGGCCCGGCGCAGCAACCGGCCGCGCAGCAACAACACCCTGGCCTGGTCGAACTTCGGCCACCGCGGGTCCACTTCCAGCTCGGCGTCGTTTCTCACCACTGCCCGGCCCCGGACCAGCACCGGCTGCATCCACACCCTCGGGAACCGTTCGTAGCGCTGCTCGAACTCGGCCAGCTCCGCCTCGGCTTCTGCTCTCCGGCCAAGTTCCGCCAGTGCGCAGATCCGTTCGGCCGGGGGTCTTCGCGGCCGATGGGTTCCTTGATGTGCATGGTGGCGAGGTGCCGCTTGCTGCGCCCGGTGTAGTCCACGACGGCTTGCGGATCGGCTTCGGACGCGGCCACGAACGCCAGTACCTACCAGCCACCCTGCCCCTGACCTGGGCGAACCTTCCCCCATCTCACACGCGTCACCACTGTAAGGGGTGACGAATGGCATGAATCTGCCATTGTAACCAGTTCTCGATCACAAAACTCATCACCGGCTTGACAGGTTATCAATTCGCCTGTGAAGGTATTCCCGATCGAGCCGGAAGGTGAACCCCGAATCCATGAAAATTTCAACAAAACTGTTGACGGCGGCCGTGCCCCTGGCCCTGCTGATCCCGCTCACCGCGGCGGCCGCCTCATCGCAGACAGGGCCACAACAGCAGGTCACGTGCGCTTCGGTGCCGCTCACCGCGCCGCAGGGCGCGAAGATCGAATCGATGCAGGCGGTACAGCAGCCGGGCGGGACAGTGTCGTTCCCGGCCACTCCCCTCTCACCGGCGATCACCCTCACCGACGTTCCCGCCTATTGCGAGATCACCGTCGCGCTCACGCATTCCGGCGCGAATGACCACGTCAAAGTCGCGCTCACGCTGCCGGACACGGGCTGGTCGGGCCGGCTGCAGGCGACCGGCGGCAGCGCGTACACCGCGGCTGGGTTCGGCGCGCCGATGGTCCAGGCCGTCAAGGACGGCTACGCCGCCGTGTCGACCGACGCGGGCGTGCCGCTGACCGGCCTGGACACCACCTGGGGGCTGACCGCGGACGGCAGGACCAACCAGCCGTTGCTGACCAACTTCGCCACCCGCTCGGTGCACGAGGCGGCCGTGATCGGCAAGGAAGTGACGAGGAAGCACTTCCACCGCGAGGTCTCGTACGCCTACTGGAACGGCTGCTCGACCGGCGGCCGCCAGGGTTATGCCGAGGCGCAGAACTACCCGGACGACTTCGACGGCATTCTCGCGGTGGCACCGGCGGTCAACTGGACGCAGTTCGCGGTGGCGACCCTGTGGCCGCAGACCGTGATGAACCAGGACCACCACTTCGTCGGCAACTGTGTGCTGGGCGAGTTCCAGAAGGCCGCGGTCAAGGCCTGCGACGCGAACGACGGCGTCACCAACGGCATCATCGACTACCCGGACGAGTGCGGCTACGACCCGCGCCGGCTCGTCGGCACGAAGATCCTGTGTGACGGCAAGGAGATCACCGTGACGGCCGCCGACGCGGACGTCATGCGCAAGATCTGGGCCGGTCCGACCGACGAACGTGGCCGGAGCCTGTGGGCGGGTCTGCCGAAGGGCGCCGATTTCGGCTGGCTGGCCGGAACTCAGGCGGATCCGAGCGGGAACCTGTTCGCGCCGGGGTTCCCGGTGGCGGTGCACTGGGTGCAGACGTTCCTGGAGCGCGATCCGGCCTTCGACACCTCGAAGATCACCTACCAGCAGTTCCGGGAGCTGTTCCGGCAGTCGGTGCGGGAGTACGACGACGTCATCGGCACATCGGATGCGAACCTGTGGGACTTCCGGCGGGCCGGTGGCAAGCTGCTGAGCTTCGAGGGCACGGCCGACCAGCTGATCCCGCCGGGCGGCACGCTGCAGTACCGGCAGGACGTGGAACGGCGGATGGGCGGCGCCGGCCGCGTGAACGACTTCTACCGGTTGTTCCTGGCGCCGGGCGCGCAGCACTGCTCGGACGCGACGGGTCTGGTTCCGACGAACCCGTTGGGCGCGTTGGTGGACTGGGTCGAGCACGGCAAGGCCCCGGCGACGCTGGCGGCGGCGAGCAAGGACGGTTCCGCGAACCGCGACCTCTGCCCGCTCCCCCAGCTCTCCCGCTACTCGGGTCACGGTGACCCGAAGGCGGCGTCGAGCTACCGCTGCCGCTGAGTGACACGTGGAGGTGCCGCTGCCACAGCACCTCCACATCGTCGGTCACGCCGTCAACTCGCGGACGGCCGCGGCGATGGCGCCGGAGTCCTTCCGCAGGATGGCGCCGTGGTTGCTCTGGACCTTCGCGCCCAGCTTGATGTTCGGGTTGTGCGCGATCACCGCGTCGAGGCCGGCGCGGATCCGTTCCTGCTCGTCACCGCGGCTGCCGAGGGACGTCCCCGAAGCCACCACGTACCGTACCGGGACGGTGAGGGCGTCCAGCACCGGCCGCAGCTCGCGCTCACGGGACAGTTTGCCCAGCTCGATGTTGCTCTCGGCCTGCTGTTCGGCGCTCATCCGTGGGGTCAGGCCGGTCGGGCGCAGCAACGGCATGAACCAGTTCAGCCGCCGGAACAGCTTCCGGATCCGCTGCTCCATCGCGTCATCCAGCCAGTCGTGCGGGAACGCGCCGTCGACCAGCACCGCCCCCAACGCGCGGTCCGGGTTCCGGCGAGCCCAGTGCGCCGCCACGACCGCGCCGTACGACCAGCCCACCACCACCGCGCGCTCCACGCCCCTCGCCGCGAGCACGGCGTCGACATCCCGCACGGCGGCCTCGAACGAGTAGTCCGCCGAACGCTTCGACTTGCCGCGAGCCCGCTCGTCGAACGTGATGTGCCGCCATTCCGTCCCCAGCTCCGCCAGGACCCGCCGCCAGTAGCCCTGCGTGGCGAACTGGCCGTTGAGGTACACCACCGGGACACCAGGACCACCCGTGTCGGTGACCGCCAGCTCCGTGTCGTCGACCGCCACCATGCCGGTCCACACCGAATCGGTTGAAAGAGTTCCGTTCTTTGTCATGTGCCCACCTTGAGCGCCCGGACTGTCACCGCCCTGACGCCGCCCTGTCACTGCCGGAGCACCGCAAGAGCGGCGGTGACGGCGAGCGCGGCCTGTCCGTCGAGGGTGTCGAACGTTTCGAAGCTGCCGAGGGCGCAGAGCAGGTCGAGGGTCTGTTCGCGGTCGCGGCCGGACGTGTCCAGGTCGGGGAAGCGGTCGAGCAGGGCGGCGAAGCCCTGGCGCTGGCGGGCGTTGCGGGCCTTGATGACGGCGTCGAGGTCCTTGTCGAGGGTGGCGAGGCCGCGCAGGCGCCTGGTCACGGTGCGGTCGGTGGCCCAGAACTTGTAGAACGCCGTGAGGAACAGGGTGATGGCGTCGGTGCCGTCCGGGGCGGTGAAGGCCGCGGCGATGCGGTCGATCCGGCCGCGCTCGGCGAGGTGGTCGCACAGCGCCTCGAGCAGGCCGGATTTCGACCCGAACGCGTTGTAGACGGTCTGCCGGGACACGTCCGCCTGCGCGGCGACGCTGTCGATGGTCAGCTGGGGAACGCCGCGGCCGGCCAGCACCCGGCGCGCGGTCTCCAGGATCCGGCGACGCGTCTCGTCGGCGGCGGTCTGCCGTTTCTCCGAGTGGTAGCCCCGTGGGCTCATCGGGTTGCCTCCGGCGCTTAATTGGATGTACGGTCTGTCCAACGAAATGGTAGCACGGAGGGAGCGGGAGATGGACCTCACCGGACGGATCGCGGTCGTGACCGGCGGATCCCGGGGGATCGGCGCGGCCACCGCCGCGAAGCTCGCCGAGCTCGGCGCCCGGGTGGCCATCGTGGGACGCGACGAGGAGGCGCTCGCGGCCATGGTGTCCACAGTGGAGGGTTCGATCGGTGTGCGGGCGGACGTCACCAACGCCGACGACATCGCCGGGATACGCCGGCAGACCGAAGAACAGCTGGGACCGGTGGACATCCTGGTGGCGTTCGCCGGCGGGAACCCGGCCCGGCCCAAGCCGATGGTCGACGTCACCCTGGCCGAGTGGCTCGCCGCGATCGACGGCAACCTGACGGCGACTTTCCTGACGGTGAAGGAGTTCCTGCCCGGCATGATGCAGCGCGGGCGCGGGTCGATCGTGACGATGTCGTCGACCGCGTCCCGGCAGCCGACCGTCCACTCCCCCGGCCCGTACGCGGTGGCCAAGGCGGGCGTGGAGATGATGACCCGGAAACTGGCGCAGGAGGTCGGTCCGAGCGGTGTGCGGGTGAACTGTGTTGCCCCGGCGGCGATTCTGACCGAGCGGAGCAAGCGGGACATCCCCGCGGAGATGCAGCGGACCATGGCCCAGTCGTACCCGTTGGGGCGCGTCGGCGAGCCGGCCGACGTCGCCTCGGCGACCGCGTTCCTGGCCTCCGACGAGGCCGCGTGGCTGACCGGGTTGACCCTCGACGTCGCCGGCGGGCTCGTCCTGCGCTGACCGCGCTAACGTGGGGATCATGGCAGAACGGCGCGAACGCAAGGCGAACATGGGCGTGGTGTCCCAGGTCGAGCAGCTCACCCCGCACATGGTGCGGGTCGTGCTGGGCGGGGACAGCCTGGCGGGGCTGCCCGCCGACCAGTTCACCGACCACTACATCAAGATCCTCTTCCCGCAGCCCGGCGTGACCTACCCGGAGCCGTTCGACGTCGGCGCCATCCGGGCCGGCATGCCGCCGGAGACGTGGCCGGTCATCCGCACGTACACCGTCCGCCGCTGGTCACCGGAGGTCCCGGAGCTCTGGGTCGACTTCGTGATCCACGGCGACGTCGGCGTCGCGGGCCCGTGGGCGCTGCGGGCCAAACCAGGTGACCAGGTCTTCTTCATGGGCCCCGGCGGCGGGTACGCGCCGAGCGCGGAGGCCGACTGGCACCTTCTCGCCGGTGACGAGAGCGCCCTCCCGGCCATCGCCGCGGCGCTGGAAGGCATGCCCGCCGGGGCGCGGGTGACGGCGTTCATTGAGGTCATCGACCCCGCGGAGGTGCAGAAACTGGAGACCCCGGCAGCCGCCGACATCATCTGGCTCTACCGCGGCGACGAGCGGCCCGGCTCGGCACTCGTGCCCGCCGTGCGGTCCTTCGAGTTCCCGGACGGCCAGATGCAGGCGTTCGTGCACGGCGAGGCCAACTTCGTCAAGGACCTGCGCCGCTACCTGCGGGTCGAGCGCGGGATCCCGCTGTCGCAGCTGTCGATCTCCGGCTACTGGCGCAACGGCTTGAACGAGGACGGCTGGCAGTCCAGCAAACGCGAATGGAACGCCCAGATCGAAGCCGAACAGGACCAGCCGTAACCACCATCCCGTTGTGTCGTCGACATCACCGATCTCCACCGGTATGAGTCCGGGTTGCTCGGCCAACGTGTCCAGCAGGTCCTGCACCTGCCACCGGAGTCGCAGGTCGACCAGCCCGCGGCCACGAACGCAGTCGTCTTCGTCCGGCTCGACCCGGTCAGCCGCCCCGTGCAGGTGACCGGGTCGCGAGCCGGATCAACGGCGGATACCCCTGCACCACAAGGAAATGCGCGCCGGACACGATCTGCGCCATCCAGCGTGTACGTGCGCAGCCCGCCGCTCTTCTGCTTGAGCTCACCTGCGTCCAGCCCTGTCCCGGCGTTCGCTCCACGTCATCAGGAGTTGAGCGTGACCGGCTGGCGCCACGGCCGCGTCTCCCGGGTTGCCGCCACAGTGCGCCAGGACCTCGGCAAGCGCCATCGCGGCAGACTTCGTCAACGGCCCAAGTCTACCGGTCTCCGCCGGTCATCATGCGGTGGGCAAAGGACTTGGCTTCCTCGATACGTTCGGCGTGACGGGCGGTCCTGTTTGGGCGGAAGTCGTTGTCGCGCGGCTTGGTTTCGGAGTCCTCCCCGATTTCGTCCATATCGAGGTGGTTGAGGAAGGCGCGCAGCTCGGGGCGGGTGGTGGGTGCGTTCGCGAGATCCTCGCGGATGCGGGGCGGGAAGCCGCTGGAGTAGCGGGCGCCGTGGTATCCGTCGACGACACCGAGGAACATCGCGTCGAGGTTGGGGAACGATTCCTGGGCAACGACTTCCGGCGGCAACGGGGTGTCATAGCGCCGGGCGTTGGGGTTCCAGCAGTCCTGTTCCAGGCCGAGTTCGAGCAGTTGTTGTGCCGCTTGGGATACGGCCAGGTCGATCAGGCCATCGTCACCGATGATGTGGTCGTGCAGGTCGAGTTCCCACAGCTGCGGCAGGACCTTCCAGGCCGCGAGGGCTCGCGCGCCACGCGAACGGATGCTGTTGTAGGCCAGCGAAATGCTGCGGAGATCGGGAGCGGTGGCCGCTGTCATGGCTTCGATGTCGTCATCGCCGAGACCGCACTCGGTGAGGTTCAGGGTCCGCAGCGTTCCCCAGTTGTCCAGGGACTCGGGCCAGGCGTCCACCGGATTGCGCGACACATCGAGGTTTTCCAGCCGCAGCCCGGAACTCATCAGCGCGGCAAGGCCGTTCGCGCCGAGCCCGGTGGCCGCCAGTTTCAAAGTGGTGAGTTTCGTGGCGTTCGGCGATGACACCCAGGTTGCGGCGCCCGCGTCGCCGATCGCTTGGATGGAAGGGCGCCCGTAGTAGGGCGAGCCGACGACGCGACCGCTGAGATCGAGGTATTCCAACGCGGGCAGCCGGACCTCGGTCGCCAACCGCTGTGCGCCGTTCGCGCCCAGGCAGTTTCCGCGCAGATCCAGGTGGCGCAGACGTGGGAACGGTCCGGCGAAGGCGGAGATCGTCACGTCGGTGGCGACGACATCCGCGAGCGTGAGCTGCTCGATGAGCGAATGGTCGATGCCCGCGATGATGCCGGTGAGGGCCGCGTCACCGAGCGGCAGCAGTTCGAGGGTGAGCGAGGTCAGCCGGCGCAACACTCCGCTGGCGGCAATAGCGGCCGCGCCTCGGGCGCCGAGCCCTTCCCGGCCGAGTCCCAGCGCCGTGCCCTGGACTTCGAGGGTGCGCAGGCCGGTCAGGTCGGCGCGGGCAAAGAATTCCTCGCAAGCTTCGTCGTCTTCCTCGATGACGTTGCCGAAGAACGGCGTCCACCCCGGGTGCGATTTGTTCCAGCCACAACGGAACCCGATGGCCAGCCGGTCGAGTCGCGCGAGGCCGGGACACTCGGCAAGCTCTCGCGCCTCGTCGAGGCTCGCCACCAGGACCTCGGCCGAGCGCAGGTCCGGCACCAGGTCCGAGCGCATCAGGTGAGCCAGATCAAGCGCCCGCAGACCCACGTGGCGCAGGCGCCATGGCTGCCCGGCAGACGGACGGAATCGTGGCTTGTCGAACTGGAACAGGTCCTCCTGCGCGGTCGCCAAGGTCAACGACTCGAGCCGCGCGACGGCGGGGTGCTCCGCGAGCCGAGCGACGATCTCCGTGTACAGCGGGCTGAGTCCGGCGATCTTGACCGACCGGAGGTTGTCCCACTGGTCCATCGTGTCGACCAATGTGGCCAGCCGGCCGCCTCCGGGCCCGTACCAGCCCAGGTCGAGGTGGGTGACGCCGTGCGCTTCCGTGCGGGGATCCGGCAGCGCGAGGGCGGCGGTGCCGGCGCGGGCGGACCGGAATCCGAGGGACCGGACGAGCCGCCACCCGGGTTTGCTGACACCGGAGTCGAGCGCGGCAAGCCAGGACCAGGGCGCCTCGCGAACCGGATCGGGCCATGCGGCCAGTCGTTGGTCGGCGTGCGAGACCAGGTCCTCGGGATTCCCGGCGCGGTGCAGGGCAGCGCAGAGCGCACGGAACGCGAGCTTGCCCGGCGGGCCATCCAGGACGCGCTCGGCCTCAGCGCGGTAGTCGATCACGTAGTCAACGTAGCGGCACGGCGGCGGGTGGGACCAGCCACGCTCTGCTTGACGCAAACCTCGTGAAGGCCGTCTGAAACCCGGTGTTCCCGCTCTTATCTCGCGACTCGGCCGGACCGCTACGTCTGGAAAGGACCATGCGGAGGTCCCGGCTGTGACAGGGGTGCCCGTCGACCGCTGTCACAAACGCCGGTGCTGAGTTGTCCTTGCTGGCGACCTGACCGAGGACTGCCGAGACGAGGTTCCACGATGGACACCAGCCGTGCCATCGACACGGTGGACGATCTTCGCCGCCACCTGCAGTGGGCGATCGAGCTCGAACATTCGACGATCCCGCCGTACCTGTGCGCGCTGTACTCGCTGGATCCCGGCCGCAACGCCGAAGCCATCCAGGTGGTCGGCAGCGTGTTCGCCGAGGAGATGCTGCACCTGGCCCTGGCCGCGAACCTGCTCAACGCCGTGGGTGGAACACCGAAGGTCGACAGCCCGGAGCTGCTGCCCGCCTACCCGCACCCGCTGCCCCACGGTGACAAGTCGCTGCACATCAACCTGCTCCCGTTCGGCCCGGACGCGCTGGAGCTGTTCCTGCGCATCGAGAAGCCGGAGTCGGCCGGCGCGCCGCCCGAGGCGGACGGGTACAAGACGATCGGGCAGTTCTACGCGGCCATCAAGGACGGCTTCATCACGCTGGCCGACAAGCTCGGTGAGGAAAAGCTGTTCACCGGCGACCCGGCGCGGCAGCTCGGCGAGATCCACATGCACAACGGCGGCGGCAAGGGCATTCCCGTCCGCGACCTGAAGTCCGCGCTGGCCGCCCTGGCCGAGATCATCGAGCAGGGCGAGGGCGCGGCGGTGACCGACGTGTGGGACGGCGACCGCGACGTCTTCCACCCCGACCACGACGCGGTGGCGCACTACTACCGCTTCAAGGAACTCAAGCACGGCCGCCGCCACCAGCCCGGCGACACCCCGCAGTCCGGGCCGACCGGTGAGCAGATCGCCGTCGACTTCGACGCGGTGGCCCCCATGCGCCACAACCCCAGGACGGCGGACTACCCGGAGGGCAGCCCGATCCGCGCCGCGATGGAGGAGTTCAACAACAGCTACTGCCTGCTGCTGTACCTGCTGGAGGAGACCTTCAACGGCAACCCGACCCAGCTCGGCGGCACCGTCGGCCAGATGTACGCGCTGAAGGCACAGGCCCAGGCCCTGATGAAGATGCCCACCGGCGACGGAACCACCACCGCCGGCCCACCCTTCGAATACATCCCCCCAGACCAGCGCTCATAGACACCCACTGGGGCGATGGGGAGTCCACTGAGGACGATCGCGGCCCACCGCGCCGCGAAGTCGCGGTCGATGATCTCCGGTGACGCGACCGCGATCGACAGGTAGGTGAGCTGCCTCGACGTGAACCCGGTGCCATGAGGATTGCGCGGACTTCGGCCAGTAGTGGGTTGTCGGTGCCGAGCCTGTCCTGGTGTTCGTCGGTACGGACGCTCAGCGTGATGAAGAACGCGTCTTTGGTCTCAAAGGCGGCGCCATGCCACATCACCGCCGTCGTGCTTTGGCTTCGATGACCTGCCGGACATCACCCAGTCGGCTAGTGGCCTTTCGGAAGATTACTGGTCTGTTCGGCGGATCCAGGTTGCCGCCGAAGGCTGTGTTGAAAGTGCTTGTCCGCCAGGTGTGCCGCCACGGCAAGCCGCCGGAATCGCTCAGGAACACACCACAGAGGGTCACAGCTGGCCAGATGATGTTTGAAGGAACACGTGATCGTGCGTGCGCTGGCTGGCCTGTTGGACGATCCGAGCCACTGGCGACGCGAGGTTTCCTTGAGCGCGTCGATATCCGGGTCGATCACTATCACCCGATCTTCCGGGTGGGTGTTGTGGCGTTGCAGTGCCGCCACGTTTGACCAGCTGAGCGGCTCAGAGCACCCCGTCGGGTGTCCGAGAGCACCTCGTGCTGATACGGAACGCGCTCGTCTGCCGCGGTTCGGCAGGGATGCGGTGAACCCCGCTCCACGTTGGGGCTTCGGAGGATCGCGCTGCCTGCCGAGGCGATCGATGCCCCTTGAACCAGCCGTCACGCGAATGCCGGAAGCAAGCCCCCGGCTTCTACACCCTGGCCAGGCACAAAGGGTTCGCTATCCCCAGCGCGAGGTCAGACCGTCAGCTCTTCTGGGCAACCCACGTCGGCAAGCTACACAAGCACTTCACGTCACCCAGACGGCATCGTGTCGGAAGTGAATGAACGATGGTGGCCGCCTGTGCAGGACGGATCGTCCAAAGACGCGGCGAGGAGACGTAAAGCCTTATGACCGAAGGTACCAGTCGTTGGGCCAGGTACGGAAAAAAAAGGGGCGGTGGCAGCATTCGTCACCGCTGTTGTGGTCGGTGCCGCCAACCTCGACGGGTTCTTGTCCATGGTTGAACGATTACCGGCTCGGACCAGGCAGCTCCAACTACAGTACCCGGGGCACCACAATCGACGGTGACCACCACAGCTAGCTCATCAGCAGTATCCGCCTCACAGCCGACCGTTACCGCAGCCACTGAGCCTGACGCGTCGCCGCCAGCGGTGGTGACGGCTCGACCGCGAGCGACGAGTTCCGCGTCGTCGGCTCCGACCGCTCCAGCGCCAACACGCTCGGGCTCGTTGGTGATCACTATTCGAATGGGTTCCGGCGGCAAGATCGGTCCGTCGGAAGGTCATAGCAACGCCAAAGACTTTCTGGGACCATCCAGGGCTTGGCTTCTCACGGTGTGATCGACGTGGTGAGTTCGGCTTGGAAGGAGGTGGCTGGTTGGCATGGCGGGTGGTCAGGTCGCGGAACTGCTTGAGCCGGTTGAACATCGCTCGACCCGCGTTGCTCTGGTTGTGCTGCCGGTGGTCGAAGACCGGTGGACGGTCGCCATGGTGATCCTTGGCTGATGCCGTGCTGGAGCAGAGCGGTGTGGGTCGAGCGATGTGAACCGGTGTTGTGGGCAATAGCGGTGTGAGCGGCCGGGCCCTTCCCCGTTGGCAGTGATGGCCTTGGTGCCGGGCGGCATTCCCTTTCCGGGTGCCAGCAGTGTGTTGATGCGTCTCCAGCTCGCGGACCAACCGCGAATGCTTGCGGCGGCAAGGGAGCAAGGTCACTCTCCCGGCAACCAAATGGTTAGGCAGGACACCCGGCGGCGGCGCGGTCGCCAAGGCAGACGGCCCACCGGCGCTCGATCCCGTGATCTACAAGCACACGAGGTCGAGTGTTGTATCAACCGGCGCAATAGCAAGGGGGTGTGGCCGTGTGGGTGGGGTTAGGTTTCGCGGGGGATGTGGGTTCGGAGGGCTTGGCGGGCGGGGAGTTCGGTGGCGAGGAAGGTGAGGGTGATGACGACGAGGGCGACGGCGGGGACCAGCCAGGGTGGGCCGGATGGGTAGGGGCGGCCGAGGAAACCTATGGAGAGCAGGACGATCGGGATCACGGATAAGACGGTTCCGCTGAGGACCGCGAGGGCGGACATCAACGCGGCCTCGCGTCGGATCATTGCGCGTAGTTGTTTGCGGGTCGCGCCGGACAGCCTGAGGGTGGCCAGCTCGGTGCGGCGCTGGGTGGTGGCGGCCACGAGTTTGTTGGCCATGCCGAGCAGGAGATAGCCGATCAGGACGGCGAGAACGGCGACGTTGATCCACAGCTCCGGGGCCGCCTTGGCGGTGGGACTCGGTGCCGGACCGAAAGTGAGGTGCGGTTGGGTCGCTGCGAGGGTGTCACGAGCCGCGCTGGTGCCGTCGGTGCGCACCAGGATGCTCTGGTCGAGCGCGGCGGTGGTGTGCCGCAAAGCCAAGTCGCGAGACAGAATCACCGGGCCGGCGGCCAGGTTGGACGCATAGGTGGCCACAACCCGGGCGGTGACATGGGCGCCGTCGCCGAGAATCAACGGAACGGACTCGCCCACCGAATAGTCGCTGTCGGCCGCGACCGTGTCGCCGGTGAGGTCCGCCAAGGATCCACTGTGGACATCCAGGGCCGTGATGGCCGACGCCGCGGGTGTCAGGATGAGCGCCGAGAAGCTGTCGATGTTCTTGGAGCCCAACAGAACCGTCGTGGCCGAAACCGGCGCCGCGGCAAGGACGCCGGGAGTGTGCTGGACGGCCGCGAGCGCGTCACCGGGCAGACCGCCGCCCGCGGTGACGGACGCATCGGCCCGGAACATCGACTCGGAACTCGCTGCGAGCACAGTGGTCTGCGTGAACGTGTAGGTGATCGTGAAGACCACGACCATCGCCAACGTGGTCACCGCACCGGCGAACCGAAGCGCGTAGCCGTGGCTGTTCGCCACCGCCAGCCACGTCGCAGCGGACGCCCGGGACGGCAGCCGGCGGGCCAGCGCGCCACTGACCTTCTTGATCAACGCCGGACCGGCCAGCCCCAGCCCGATCGCCGCGAGAATCCCGGCCAGCGCGGTGACCGCGGCACCGTCCTGGGTCTGCCGCAGCAACGGCATGATCGCGACCGCGTTCGCCATGACCAGCAACGCCAGCCCGGCCCACGTCCTGGTCGGCGACGGGTTCCGGGGTTCGCTGCGCGACTCGGCGACCGCCTCGGTGGCGGGCAGGTGCGAGATCCGCCAGGCGGCACAACGCCCGGCCACCTGCACGACCGCGAACATCAGGAGCAGAGTCGCGATCGCCGGAAGCGGGCTGACGATCAACGGGAGCACCGACGGCAGCAGACCGGTCGACACCAGCAACCCGCGGAACTGCTCCGCCAGCAGATACCCGGCGACGACACCAGGCACCATCGCAACCGCGGCGACAACAGTCGCCTGACCGGCAGCGAGCCGGCGGATCTGCCGTGGCGTGGCCCCGACGGCCCGCATCAACGCCAGTTCCCGTCGTTGCGCGGCCACCGACACCGCGAGCGCGCCACCCACGATGAACCCGATGACCAGCAACGTCACCCCCGCCAGCGAGCCCGCGAGCAACGGCAGCAACCGCCGTGAGGCCGCCGCACCGAGATCCTCGGCGTCCCCCCGCTCCGCGCCGGTGGACACGACCAGCCCAGGATCCAGCCCGCGCACCGCATCGGCCACCGCCTCCTCGGCACCGGGCGCCGTGCGCACCGCGATCAGGTCGACCTGGCCGTGCCCGGCCAGCCGAGCGGCCGTGGCGTCGTTGAAGTAGATCCCCGGTCCGGCGACGACAGCCGAGACGCGGTACGTCCCGCGCTGTCCCGCCGCCGTCACGGACACCTGGTCGCCCGGCCGGGCCGTCCCTTCTCCCACGGCGATCTCCGCCGGCCCCGGTCCCGCTCCGGCCAGGCCCAGCGAGGCCCAGCCATGGCCGGTGCCCTCCGGTCCGGAACCGACCGCGGCCGGGAAGGTGTAGTCACCGGCCGCGGCCGTGACACCGGGCAGGCCACGGACCCGCGCGACGAGATCCGCCGACAGCCGGGCCCGTTCGGGCAGGGCCAGCGGCAGGTCCTCCTCCGGCTGGAACGTTTGCGGCGCCGAGACGACCACGGCCGCCCCGGCCAGGCGGCCGACCGGGGCGTGCGACCGCAGCCCGGTCTCGGCCAGCACACCGATCCCGGTGACCATGGCGGCGCCCCCGAGCGTCGCGAAACCGATGGCCAGCAGGGCCGCGACGCGGTAGCGGGCGGTGTGCAGCGCGAGGCGCAGCATCGGGTTACTCCGTTTCCAGGGTGGTGACGCGCTGGGCCAGCACGTCGGCGGTGGGGGTGACGAGGGTGTCGACGATCCGCCCGTCGGTCATCAGCAGGGCGAGGTCGGCGCGCGCCGCGGCGGCCGCGTCGTGCGTGACCATCACGACCGTCTGACCGAGGCCGTCGACCAAGGCACGCAACAGGTCCAGCACCTCGCGGGCGGTGCGCAGGTCCAGCGCGCCGGTCGGCTCGTCGGCGAACACCACGGCGGGCCGGGTCACCAGGGCCCGGGCGATGGCGACCCGTTGCTGCTGGCCGCCGGACAGCTCCGCCGGGCGCCTGCCCAGCCTGCCGGTCAGCCCGACCCGCTCGACCAGGGTCCGCAGCCAGGCCTGGTCGGGCGCCACGCCTGCCAGCCGCAGCGGCAGCGTGATGTTGTCCATGATGCTCAGCGACCCCACCAGGTTGTAGGACTGGAAGACGAACCCGATCCGCTGCCGCCGCAGCTGCGTGCGCCGGGTCTCGTTGAGCGAGCCGATGTCCGTGCCGTCGATCACCGCGCTGCCGCTGGTCGGTGTGTCCAGCCCGGCGGCGCAGTGCATCAGCGTGCTCTTGCCCGACCCCGACGGCCCCATCACCGCGAGGAACGTGCCGCGCGGCACCGCCAGGGACACGTCGTCGAGCGCCCGCACACCACCGGGATAGACCTTGGTGACATGCGACAGCGCCACGGCGGGCAGCTGGTTCGTCCGCTGTGGACGGACGACGCTCACCGGTGCCGGTAGTGGTCGACGGCCAATGCGATCCCGCACGCCAGCGTGACCAGGCCGAACGCCACGCTGATGAAAACGTTGACGCTTAAGGAGGAGGTGACGACGTTCGCGGCCCCGCTGAGCGCGAGCACCACCCACAGCAGTGGGCGCTTGCTCCGCCAGTCCGGGCTGGTGCTGATGTTCGCGCTGGTGACTTCTTTGATGTCCATGCGGCAAAAACTACGGAGACCGGCGCTTGTGGACGATCCCGCCAGCCGCACAGTTGAGGTATAGCAGGCTGTACTTCGCTCTGGCCGCCCAGCCGCTAGTCTTCGGGGCCGAGGAGGTGACGCATGCCGGTGGCCCGCAAGCTGGGCGTGATCGCGCGCAACGCGTTGGACGGTCTCGAGCACCTGGTCGGCGGGCTCGGCACCGCCGTACTGGCGTTCGCGGCGATGTTCGGCGTGCTGATCACCGCGGCGGCCTGCGTGATCGGCGTCGGTCTGCTCATCGCCCCGTTCACCCTGCGCGTGGTGCGGGCGATCACCCAGCGGGAACGGTCGCGGCTGTCACGGTGGCGGCCGGACGAGGACCTCGCCTCGCCGGTGCGGTTGCCGGACAGCCTGATCCAGGCCGTCCGGGACCGCGATGTGCTGCGGGAGCTGGCGTGGGTGGGCTGTCACGGCTCGGCCGGGTTCGTCCTCGGGCTGATGGGGCTGGCCCTGCCCCTTGGCGCGGTGCGGGACATCGTGTTCCCGCTGTACTGGCGGCTGCTGCCGGAGTCCGAGGCCACCGGCCAGCTGTCCCTGTGGACCGCGCACGACTGGGCCGGCGCGTTCGCCGTCACCGGCGAGGGACTGGTGTTCCTCGTGCTGAGCGCCCTGCTCATCCCGGGGATGGCCCGGCTGCAGGAACGCTACGGCCGCAAGTTGCTGGACGCGGAATACGCCGACCTCCACCTGCGGATCGCGGAGCTGACCGCGACCCGGGCCGCCGCACTGGACGCGCACACCGCGGAGCTGCGGCGGATCGAGCGGTCCCTGCACGACGGGACGCAGAACCGGCTCGTGGCCGTCAACGTCCTGCTGGGCGCGGCCCGCCGGGCGCTGGCCCGCAACTCGCCGAACGTCGACGACGTGCTCGTCCGGGCGCAGGACGCCACCGAACAGGCGCTCGCCGAGCTGCGTGCGGTCGTCCGCAGCATCCTGCCGCCGGTGCTGATCGAGCGCAGCCTGCCCGACGCGCTCAGCGCGCTGGCCGCCGCGTGCCCGGTGCCCTGCATGGTGGACGCCCAACTGGACGGCCGGTGTGCCACATCCGTTGAGGCGACGGCATACTTCGTCGTCGCCGAGACGCTGACCAACGTCGCCAAGCACAGCCAGGCGCGGAGCGCCGTCGTCCAGCTTTTCCGCCACCGCACCCGGCTGTTCGTGACCATCAGGGACGACGGCCGCGGCGGTGCGGACGAGCGCGAAGGATCCGGGATCGACGGCATCCGCCGCCGGGTCGAGGCGCACGACGGTGAGTTCACCCTGAACAGCCCACCGGGCGGCCCGACAACCGTGAGGGTGACCCTGCCATGCGGATAGTGATCGCCGAGGACGACCCGTTGCTGCGCCAGGGCCTCGCCCTGCTGCTGCGCGCCGAGTCGCTCGACGTCGTCGCCGTCACCGGCAACCCGGACGATTTCCTTGCCGCGGTGGACGAACACCGGCCCGATGTGGCCATTGTGGACGTTCGCATGCCGCCGACGCACACCAGCGAGGGCATCACCGCGGCCGTCGAGGCGCGGCGGCGGCAGCCGGATCTCGCCGTCCTGGTCCTGTCGGCCTACGTGGAACAGGCCTTCGCCACCGACCTGCTCGCCAACGGCTCCGCGAAACTCGGCTACCTGCTCAAGGAGCGCGTCGGCCGGGTCGAGGAGTTCCTCACCGCGCTGCACCGGGTCGCCGGCGGCGGCACCGCGATCGACCCCGACGTGGTGTCACAGCTGCTGACCCGCACCCGCCCGGACACCAGGCTGGAGCGGCTGAGCCCGCGGGAACGCGATGTCCTGTCCCTGATGGCCGAGGGCCTGGGCAACACGGCCATCGCCGAACGCATGGTCGTCACCGAAGGCGCCGTGCACAAACACATCCGCAGCATCTTCGCCAAGCTCGACCTCGCCCCCACCGACCGCACCGACCGCCGCGTCACCGCGGTCCTGCACTACCTCGACGACGCCCGGCGCCGGTCCTAGCACCGTGCTTCGTCGACTACCGAAAGTCACAGGTGGGGCTGGGTACCGCGGCACGGCGTGATCCAATACCCTGAGCTGCGTCGGGGTAGTTCAACGCGCGAATGTTCAGGTGGCCCAAGGTGTCGGATACGCAGGAGGACGAGAACCGGTCGTCCGCCTTCGACACGAACCGGCCCCATGTCGCGCGCATCTTCAACGCCCTGCTCGGCGGCAAGGACAACTACCAGGTCGACCGGGACGTGCGCGACCAGCTGCTGGCCCGCGCGCCCGCCATGGGCGACCTGGCCAGGGACGTGCGGTCGTTCGTCGGCCGGGTGACGCGGTTCCTGGCCGGTGCCGCGGGTGTCCGCCAGTTCCTGGACTGCGCGCCGGGCATGCCCAACAACGAGAACGTCCACGAGGTGGCCCAGCGGGAGAACCGCGAGGCCACGGTCGTGTACACCGCCACGGACCCGGTCGTGCTGGCGCACGGCCGCGCGCTGCTGGCGGAGAACGACCGGACCCACTTCGTGCACGCCGACTTCCGCTGCCCCGACCAGGTCTTCGACGACCCCACGGTGCGCAAATGCATCGACCTGAACGAGCCGGTCGCCGTGTTCCACGTCGGCAGCGTGCAGTACGTCAGCGACGCCCGCGACCCGGCGGAGATCATCGCCGGGTACATCGACCGGATCCCTTCTGGGTCTTATGTCGTGCTCGGCCACGGCTATGACCCGGAGGACGGGTCGTTCCCGCGGGAACTGCGCGAGGTGTACCTGAACAGCGACGTCGGCCTGGGGTACTTCCGTAGCCGGTCGCAGATCGAGTCGTTCCTCGACGGGCTGGAGCTGGTCGATCCCGGGCTGGTCGCGGTGTCCGACTGGTGGCCGGACGGGCCGCGGCTGGCCGGTCAGGACCCGGTCCAGCGCCTTGCGCTCGGCGCCGTCGGCCGCAAGCCCTAGCTCGGCGTTTCGTAGGCGGTCGAGCACCGGTCCATGGCGCGGTCGCGCAGCTCGCCGTTGCTCTCCCGGCCGAACGCGTCGAGGCCGCTCAGGCACGCGTAGCGGGGACCGCCATTGGTGGCGATGGAGATCATCGGCACAGTGCCGTTCGGCTCGGCGGGGACGGTCGAGGTGACCTTCATCGGCTGTCCCTCGGCGTAGCTGAACATGAGGATGCTCGGCGGTTGCTTCTTCTGCAGCATGCCGAAACCGGTCCGGCCGTCCGGGTTCATCACCGCCATGGTCAGCCTGCCGTCCTCGGCGGCCGAGTCGAACAGGACACGGCCGGACAGCAGGTCCGAGCCCTCGGCGTCGACGTCCAAGGCCCGGGACTGCACCTTCCCCACGGTGACCTTGCGCGACCCGTTGGTCGGCTGGGTGAACTCGCCCGTGGTGTAGCCGAGGGTGTGGTTGTCGCTGGCCCAGACCAGCTCGCCGAGGATCATCGGCTTGGTCATCGTCCAGGTCCGCCGCTTGCCCGTGACGGAGTCGAGCACCGCCATCGTGGTAGGTGTTGCCAGCGCGGGAGAGTCTGCCTCCTTCTCGCCGCAAGGCGCTGTCGCGTAAGCGATCCGGCGACCGTCGGGGCTGATGGCCAGGCCCGCCGCCAGCGCTGGAACGGTTCCGCCGGTGACCGGCGCGATGTTCTTGGCGTGCCCGTCATCGGTCAACGTGAACTGGTACAACTCCGTCTCGCACGGCTTGGTCTTCACAGCCGCGACAACGAACGTCCGGCCCGGCCCGCCGACGATGCTGGCGACGCTGCCAGCAGTGGGCGACGGCGGCTCGACCGAGGCGATCGGGTCCTGCTGCCCGGTTTTCGTGGTGTCGAAGATGTCGAACCACGACGCGCCACCGGATCTGCTCGCGGTGACCATGAACCGCGGCTTCCACGCCTGCTTGGGACCGGTGGCCCCCGACGGCGCATCCGATGGCTGCTGTGCCAGCACGATCCCGCCGACCGCCCCGGCCACCAGCACACCGGCGCCGATCGGCATCGCCCACCGCAGCCATCGGCGCGGCTGCCGGACTTCGCTCTGCTCTTCGTTCGGTGGCCCCTCCAGCATGGCGGGGATCATGCCAGCCGCGGTGAAAGGTTCGCTGGGGATTCGGTCAACTCGCCTTGGAATTACGGACGAAGGCTGTCCAGACCGGCGACGTGCAGTACTCGCAGTCCGGGCCGAAGAACAGGTCACGGGCTTGGGGGTCGCCCATCAGCTGGTAGCGGAACCATGCGGTGACCGGTCCACGCAGACCGCTGTCGCTGACCTCGAAATGTCCCGCGCCGCGCAGTTCGGCGTAAATGGCCGGAACCTGGCTCGCCTTCTCGTACTGTCCCTTGACCACCGACGGCCAGACGACGATGTCCTTCTCCCCCGCGGTGAACAGCGCCGGGCCATGCAGTTTGCCCGGGTCGTTGAACGGGCCGCCGAACATCGGCGCCACGGTGTCGACTCGGGAATCCGCGCCGGTGCCGACCGCCTGGCCGCCGCCCAGCGAATGGCCGCTGGCTCCGACGTGCTCCAGGTCGACCTTGCCCGCGTAGACGCTGCCCTCGGTGCTGTTCTGGCGGGTCAGGTTGTCCAGGCCGGCCAGCATGGGTTTCGGGTCGGCCGACTGCCCATCGGACGCCGCGACGATGAACCCGTGCGACGCGAAATGGTTCAACAGAACGGCATAACTCGTCGGGGTGGCCAGAGTTCCGTTGCCCCACAGGATGACCGGATGCGTACCGCAGCCCAGGCTGCCGAGGTTCACCGGCCGGAAGATCGTGGTGCCCGCGCCGTTGGACTCCTGCGTGACCGCGAACGGCCCAGGTCCGGCCCAGTTGCCGTTGACCGATGGGCAACTCGACGCCGCGCCCGCCGACGGCACCCCCACCGCCCCGAACATCACCGCCACCAACCCGGCCAGCGCCGTCAACCGCCGCACGACGTCTCCTCTCTTTCGGACCCGACGTCATGATCCACCACGTTTGGCATGCACTGCGTCACCACCGGTGCACAGGGATGGACAGTAGGAACTGCCCACAAGGGCTGTTGTAGGTTGGGGCTCATGATCGACATGGCGCGGAAGACCTGGCGGGCGCTCGAGGCGTACCACGGGATGATCTACTTCTCCCCCGAGGCCGCCAAGGCCTACGAGGACCTGGGGTTACGCGGCCGTGCCGGCTACTTCGCGTCCCGCTCGGCGGCGATGGGCGCTGTGCCCGCCAACGTCGTGGTGGCCATGTTCTACAACTTCAACCCCGCCTTGGTGCACTCCTCGATGGACGGCGCTTGGTCGATCACCGACCCCGCTCGCGTGCTGGCGGCGCGGTACGAGAGCGTCGACCGGACCCTCCGGCGGATCCTCGGTGATGCCATCGAGTCGCCCGAGATGGCGCGGGCCGCGACGCTGCTGCGCAACGCCGCCGAGGCGATCACGGATGACGTCACCGGCCGTCCGCTCTATGCCGCGCACGCCTCGCTCCCGTGGCCTACCGAACCGCACCTCGTGTTGTGGCACGCCCAGACCCTGCTGCGCGAGTACCGGGGCGATGCGCACGTCGCCGCCCTGCTCAGCGCGGGCCTCAGCGGGATCGAGGCCCTGATCACGCACGCCGCCTCCGGTGCCGTCGGCGCCGAGACACTGCGGACCACCCGCGGCTGGCCGGAACCCGAGTGGCAGCAGGCCATCGACGGCCTCCGGGAACGCGGCTGGCTCACCGACGACCCCACTCCCACGTTCACTTCCGCCGGCGAAGCCCGCCGCGCCGACGTGGAAAGCACCACCGACCACAACGCCACCGCCCCCTACACCCACCTCGGCGAGGACGCCTGCGCCGAACTGCGCACCCTCGCCCGCCCGTTCAGCCAGGCCCTCGCCACCGAACTCATGCCCTGGCTCACCGCCAAACCGGCCTGACCCTGCCCGTCCGGCGGGGACGAACGGGGAACACACCCCGGACGAACGGGGGACACGGCCCCGACGAACGGGGGACACGCGCGGGAGGAACGGGGGACACGCCGGGGCGGGTGTAGTGGGCGGACGACGGCAACGACAGCGGGCACGCGTCGCGCAAGGGCAGCATCAACTGTTCTTGAGCTTGGCCAGGATCCGGTCGAGCACCAGGGCACCTCGTTCCTCGGCGATCCGCGCGGCACGCTGCCAGGCCTCGGCGGCTTGGTCAGCGTGCCCCAGCGCCGTGTGGGTGTCGCCGAGGTGTTCCAGGGCGTCGAGCAGCGACTGCTGGTCCTTCAGCTCCTCGGCCATCGCGAGGGATTTCTCGAAGCAGGCCAACGCCTCGGTGTGCGCACCGAGCTTGAGGTGCACATAGCCGAGGCTGTCCCATGACCCGGCCTCGCCGTGCTGGTCGCCGACTTGTTGTTGCAGGGCAAGGGACTCCTGACAGCAGGCGAGCGCTTCGCGGTACTCGCCGAGCTGGGCGTGACACCAGCCGACCGCGTTCAGGCCGGTCGCGATCCCAGGCGTGTTGTCCAGTGCCCGCAACACTTCCAGGCCGCGCTGGGCGTGTTCCAGGGCATCGCGGTACCGGCCTTGGCGTTCGTACAACGCGCCGTAGCCGATCTCCGAGTGGGCGGCGCCGAGGGTGTTGCCGGCGCGCAGATAGAGGGCCACGGCCTGTTCGGTGTGCCGGTAGGCCGAGTCGAAGTTGTGGACCTGTTCGTAGGCACGGGCCAGGCTGCGGTGGGCGCGGGCCTGATCGTTGAAATCGCCGTGGTGCGTGGCCACGTCGACGGCGATCAGCGACGTCGCGACGTAGTCGCTGAGCAGCCCGCGCCGCAGGAAGTAGTCGATCATGACCCAGGTGAACTGGAACACGTGCGCGTAGTGGCCGTGTTCGGCCGCGGCCGAGACGGCCGCCAGCAGCAGCTGGTACTCCGTCTCGAACCAGGTCATCGCCTGCTCGCTGGTCTCCAGCGGGGTGGGCACCACCTGCGGGTCGAGCTCGGGCAGGTCGAGCCGCTGCCGGTGCGGCTTGAGCAGCAACGCCGCGGCGTGCCCGGTGTGCACGTAGTAGTCCATGATGCGGCGCAACGCCTTCTCGTCGTCCGCCAGCTCGATGGCGTACAACCGCACCAGGTCGTGCAGCCGGTAGCGGCCGGGAACGTGTTGTGTCACAAGGCAAGCGGCCTCGAGTTCGGTCAGCAGCGAGCGGGTGCGGGCCACTGGCAGCCCGGTCAGGCTCGCCGCCGCGTCCAGCCCGAACTCCGGCCCGGGAACCAGCCCGAGCTGCGCGAACACCCCGGCCGCGGCCGGGCTCAGCGCGCGGTACGACCAGGACAGCACCGCGCGCAGGTTCGTCTCGTGGTCGTCGCCGTCGAGCGCGTCCAGCCGTGACTCGCGCAGTTCGCCGGCGAACAACGCGAGCGGGAAGTCCGGGTACGCGGTGATCCGCGCGGCCATGATGCTCAACGCCAGCGGCAGGCCCGCGCAGGCGTTCAGCAACTCCTCGACGGCGTCCGGCTCGGCGGCCATCCGCGCGGCCGGGATGTGCGCGGCGAGCACCTGGCGGGCTTCGTTGTCGGACAACACCTCCAGCTCCAGGGCCATCGCGCCGACCGAGACCACGAGCGAGGTGAGCCGGTTGCGGCTGGTGATCACCACCGTGCCGGTTTCGTTGCCGGGCAACAACGGCGTGACCTGAGCGACGTCACGGGCGTTGTCCAGCACGACAAGCATGCGGCGGTCCGCGGCCACACTGCGCCACAACGCGGCCAGGGCGTCCAGCTCAGCGGGCATCTCCTGTGCCGGGAAGCCAAGCGCGCCAAGGAAACCACGCAACGCGGTGGCGGGCGCCATCGGGGCGTTCCGCGAGTCGAAGCCGTGCAGGTTCACATACAGCTGGCCGTCGGGGAACCGTTCGGTGTTGGCGTGCGCCCACTGCAGCGCCAGCGTCGTCTTGCCGATGCCGCCGGTGCCGCGGATCGCGGAGATCACCGCCGTGCGGCCGACCTGGTCGAGCTGGTCGAGTTCCCGCGCCCGGCCGGTGAACACCCTGGTGACCGCGGGCAGCTGCTTCGGCACCGTCAGGGCGCTGACCACGAGCGCCGGGTCGGCGTGCAGGATCTGCTCGTGCAGCCGTCGCAGCGACTGCCCGGGGTCGACGCCGAGGTCGGCTGCGAGCCGGTGGCGCACCTCCTGGTAGTGCTGGAGCGCGGCGGCCTGATCGCCGCCCCGGTACAACGCGAGGACGACCTGTCCGGCGAGCCGCTCGTTCCACGGGTTCGCCGCGGCCACTTCGGACATTTCCGCCAGAAGCGACGTGTGCTGGCCGCGCCGGAGCTGGACGTCGTAGTAGTCCAGGCGTGCGGCCAGGTACTCGTCCTCGGCGATGGCCCGGATCCCGGCCAGCCACTCGGACTCCACCCCGGTGAACGGGTCGCCCCGCCACAGCGCCAGGGCCTCCTCGAACCGCACGGCCGCCGCGTTGTCGCTGCCGCTGCGCCGTGCTTCCCCCACCAGGGCCCGGAACCGGTGCAGGTCCACCGCCATCTCGTCGACCACCAGCGCATACCCGCCCGCGCTGCGGTCGATCCGCACGTCGTGCGCCGACTCCAAGGCCGCCCGCAACCGCGAGATGTACGTGTGCAGCGCCGCTCCCGGCCGCTGCGGCAACCGCTCTCCCCAGACCCGGTCGGCCAGCTGGTCGAGCGTCACCACGCGGTTCGCCTCGACCATCAGCACCGCGGCCACACACCGCACCCGCGCCTGCCCAAGCTCGATCACACCACCACCCACACACGCGGTGATCTCGCCGAGCACACCGAACTCTGCCTGCATACGTCCTCTCCGTGGCCGCCAACAGGTTAGTGGAGATCCAGCCAGTCGGCCCGGGCACGGACCGGTGCCCTTCGAACGCCACGCGTCCACAAGCGCAGTGAGCCGCGCGATCACGGTGTGCGCCAACGCGGCTCGGCCGGTTTCGTCCAGGCCGTAGCGGTCGCAGAAGATCCGCGGCCGCGCCGCCTGCTCTTCGGTCGTGCCGAACCCGTCCTCGTTGCCCGGGGCCGTCATCGGTACCCACCGATACACGGCGTAGGCCACGTCCCAGACTCGCGAACCTGGCTGTGCGTGGTCGAAATCGATGATCCCAGCCACCCTGGTGGCGTCGAGGACACAGTTGTGCGGTGCGAAGTCACCGTGGCAGAGCACCTCGACCGGCTCGACACCCGCCACCTGCCAGCCATCCCGTGGCGCCGTCGCGGCAGCGAAGCCTAGGGGCGAGCGGTCAGTACTTCGACTTCGTCGAGGAACGCGGTGCGGACGCCGGGCAGACCGTCGAGCCGGGGCACGAACCCGCGCACCCGGTCCTCGACGTCCACGATGATCACGGCGATCGGCAGGTTGTCGGCGAGGTCGACCGACCGGTCGGTGTGCACAAAAGACGAGGCGCCGTAGCCTTCGCAGCCGCGCAGCACAGTGGCGCCGGCCAGCCCGGCTTGCTGGGCGCGGGCGACGATCTCGTGGTACACGGGTGTGTGGTGCCAGCGGTCGTCGGCGCCGAGCAGGATGGTCAGCCGGACGGCCTTCACCGGAGCACCTCGACCTCGTCGAGGGTCATCAGGCCGGTGATCTCCAGTTCGTCCAGCTGGGTCAGGAACCCGTGGACGCGTTCGGCGGTGTCCACGATGACGATCAGCATCGGCCGTTCGCTGCCCGCGCGGAACAGGTGGGATGGGTGGATCCTCGAACTGGCGCCGAAGCCCTCCACACCGCGGATCACGGTGGCGCCGGCCAGCCCGGCCTGGTGGGCGCGGTGCACGATCTCGACGTACAACGACCGGTGCCGCCAGGTGTCCCCCTCACCGACGAAGATCGACAACCGCAGCCCGGACGGTCCCATTCCCCGAGTACACGCCGGCCGGCAGGCACGGTCAACCCTCACGGGTCACGCCAGGCGGTAGCCCATTCCCGGCTCGGTGATCAGGTGCCGGGGCCGGGCCGGATCCGGTTCGAGCTTCTGGCGCAGCTGGGCGATGTAGATCCGCAGGTAGTGCGACCGGCCCGCGTACTGCGGGCCCCAGACATCCGCCAGCAGCTGCTTTTGGGTGACCAGCCTGCCGCGGTTGCGCACCAGCAGTTCCAGCATGCCCCACTCGGTCGGGGTGAGGTGCACCTCGGCACCCTGCCGCCACACCTTCTTCACCCCGAGGTCGACGCTGAACGAGCCGGTGTCCACCAACGGCTCGTCGGCCTGCCGGGCCGCCACCGCGGATCGCCGCAGCGCCGCACGGATCCGGGCGAGGAGTTCGTCCATTCCGAACGGTTTGGTGACGTAGTCGTCGGCGCCCGCGTCCAGGGCGGCGATCTTGGTGGTCTCGTCGGTGCGGCCGGACAGCACGACGATCGGGGTCACGGTCCACGCCCGGAGACTGCTGATCACCGAAATGCCGTCCGTGCCAGGCAATCGGAGGTCCAGCACGACGAGATCCGGTCGCGCCTTGGCGGCCGCGCGCAGAGCTTCGGCGCCGTCGTGCGCCACGGCCACGCGGTAACCGCGCGCGGACAGGTTGATCCGTAACGCACGCGCGATCTGGATGTCGTCGTCGACCACCAGCACAAGGGTCATGGACGCGTCATTCCCATCACCGCAGTGTCCTTATCGGACACAGCCGCGGCGATGGGCCTGACGCGGTTTTGACAGCCGGTGAGCCGGCGTTAACGGACTGTTAGCGGGCCCGGCGACGCGCCGCGGCCAACACACCCGCCCCGCCGAACAGCACCAGGGCACCGAGTCCGGTCAGCCCCATGACGTCGACACCGGTGTTGGCCAGCTCGTCGGTCCGCGGTTTTGCCTGGGCGTCAGGCGTTACGTCCGAGGGCGACGCCGGCGCGCACGGCTGCGCGGGCCGGGCAGCGCCGCTGCCGACCTCCAGCACTCCGGCACCGGCGCCCACGGCGACCTGCACCTCGACCGGGTTGCTGGGCAGTCCGGTCCAGTCCGCCTGCCCCGGGTAGAGGTACGCGAGGTATTCGGTGCCGGGCACGATGTGCTTGATCGTGACGATCCCGTTGGCGTCCGTCACGCCCTCGCCGGCGATTGGGCAGGCGCCCTCGTTGACCAGGACGACCCGCACGCCGGGAACGGGGTTGCCGCGGCAGCCGGTGCCCTTATGGCACGGGAAGTTGCGGACATCGGCCTTGTAGTCGGCGAAGACACCCTTGAGCGGCGCGCTGTCGTGGGCGACGGCGTGCGTGGTCCGTTCATGGTCGCGGCCGTAGCCGAAGTAGCAGTTCGCCCCCACGTAACCCCAGGTCCGCGCGCTGTCGGGGACCTTGTCGGAGACATCGAGGGTCTTCGTCGTGCCCGCCGGGATGGTCACCCCGTCGCCTGCGAGGTCGCCCCAGCCGGGGGTGGTTCCGGTGAGCCCGACCGGTCCGCAGGAGGACACGATGCCCGCCATGTCCGTCGTACCGGTGTTCTGCAGGGAGACGATGAGGTGGGCGGTGTCGCCGACGTTGTAGCTGTCACCGGTGAACTCCACCGACGCCTTCAACGCGCCGTTGAGCGGGTGGACCAGGCGAAGCCGGACATTGTCGAGGTCGCCGTCCACAGTGATCGGTGCGTGCGCCAGCTCCCAGCCTGCGGGTGCACCGCCGAAGACGTCGTAGGCGACGGTCGGCAGCTTGTCGAAGGTGAACCGGCCCTGGCTGTCAGTGGTCGCCTCATAGGCCTTGCCGTAGTCATGCACATACCACCAGCGCGCCGTGACCCCCGGCCATTCCCTCGCCCGGGTCCATCCGGTTGTTGTTGTTCTGGTCGCCGTACACGGTTCCGCTGACCTTGGCGGTCCTCAGCGTGATCGGCGCGGTGATGGTGACGTCGGTCCACGGTGGGCGGCCGGCGCTCGCGGAGACGTGCAGGTTCACCACAGTGGACTCGGCGTGCGGCTGGTAGCCGGTGATGGTGACCGTCTTGGTGGCGTCCGCGTCGAGGCTGATCCCGTCGGCCTGCAGCGCACCCCACTGGGCGTTGTAGTCGTATTTCAGGGTGTCGTTGTCGGACGAGCCACCCGCGGCACGTTGTCCAGCCGCTGCGCGGTGACGTTCTTGATGGTCACCGTGGCCTTGATCTGCTCACCGGTCTGGTACCCGGCCTTGTCGAACTTGGCCGTGACCTCGAGCTTCGGCTCGTCCGCGGCCGAAGCCGCCCCCGGCACACCGGTCACCAGCACGGCCGCGGCCACCAAGCCCAGCCAACATCTCCGAAACACGCCAAACCCCCAGGTAGATACGTCGAGAGCGCGAACCTATCAGCGGCGCCCTTGCAGAAACCTTGCACACAGTCACCCGCGCTGCGCGCTGGGTGCCAGCACCGGGACGCCGAACACACCGCGGGTGACGACGATTCCGGCGACGGCGATCAGCGCGGCGACCAGGGCGGTGGCCGACCCGCCTGCCCACAGCCGTCCGGTGTCCCGCCGGTAGTCGTCGGTCGTGGCAGCCATCGAACACCTCCAGGTCGGCGGGACAACGACGACATCCACACTGCGGCCCGGCGCTCACCCCGGAAGGGTGGGATGGCGCTCAGCGGGCGCGCGTGGGGCCCTCCACGCGGCCGGCCGAGCCCATGCTCAGAGCAGTCCGCGCTCGCGTGCCACGGAGATCGCGTCGCGGCGCTGGCTGACGCCCAGCTTGCGGTAGATCCCGCGCAGGTGGGTCTTGACGGTGTTGACCGAGACGAACATGGTCTGGGCGATCTCCTCGGCGGTGCGCATCGAGGGCAGCTCCAGCAGCAGCTCCTGTTCGCGGTCGGTCAACCCGTCGGTGGGGGTGGTGGGCAACGTGGCGGGCAGCATGGCCCGCACGGTGGTGGCGAACGGTTCGAGCCGGCCGAACCGGCCCGCGCCATGCGCCAGCAGGTCCCGCACCGACCGCCCGGCCTCGCGGAACGGCCGCACCGCCTGGTAGGGCGCGGCCACGGCGAGCGCCTGGGACAGCGCCTCGTGCGCGCGGTTGTCCTGCGCGCTCAACGCGGCCAGGTGCGCCTCCAGCAGCCAGGCCTCGACCAGCGTCGTGGTGACCAGGGTCCGCGTCCGTCCACTGAGGACCGGCTCGAGCAGCCGCCGGGTGGTGCTCAACCGTCCTTTGTGGGCATAGAGGATCGCCTGGGACAGCACCCTTTCCCCGCAGGGCACGTCCAGGTCCGCCACGCCGTCCAGCACCTCCATCGCCCAGCCGACCTCGCCGACCCGCAACGCCATGCGCTGCAGGGCGGGCGCGGCGTAGGCGACCAGCGCCGGGGCGACCATCCGCCCGCTGAGCCGCCGCCAGTGTTCCCGCAGCCGCCCGACGACCCTGTGCGGGGTCTCGGTGGCCTCGAACGCGATCACCGCCCGCAGCGTCAACGCGGACAGCTCGACGGTCGGGTCGACGTTGCGCGGCAACAGGTTCGTCGACAGCGTGGCGAACCGCAGTGCCCGCTCGTCGTCCAGCCGTTGGTAGGCCTCGGCACCGAGCAACGTGTAGAGGTAGGCGGTGCGGGAACTGTAGGTCCAGTCACGGGCCTCGGCGAACTCCAGCGCCGCAGCAGTGAGCCCGGACCGGTCACCGGCGGCGACCGCCATCGCGGCGAGATGCACCTTGCACTCCAACGCGATCGCGTCCCGCCGCTCCGGCCGGGCCAGCCGCAACGCCTGCACCAGATCGGCTTTGGCGTTGGCGTGGTTGCCCACCCACGCCAATGCGATGCCGCGGTTGAGCAACGCGAGCAGGTCCGCGTCCAGGTCACCGGTCTCCCCCGCGCTGGTCTGCCGCAAGGCGGCGAGCGCCGTCCGGACCTCGCCGTGCAACCGCGCCCGGTGCAGTTGCACGGTGGCATGCAAGGCCTGCAACCGCTTGGTCCGCAGCGCGTGCGCGTTGATCCCGCGCAGCCTGCGGTCGGCCGCGGCCACGTCGCCGGCGTCCAAAGCCGCCACCGCGGCGACCAACGCGACCGAGGGCCGGTTCACCACGTGCGGAGGCAGACCGTCGATGACACAACGCAGCCGGTCGGACTGTCCTTTGAGGACCTGTTCCAGTCCCGACCGGGCCACGAGCCGGGTCACCAGATCGTCGTCGCCCGCCGCGAGCGCGTGTTCCATGGCCGCCAACGGGTCCCCGTTGGTCACGAACCAGCCGGCCGCGACCCGGTGCTGCTGTTGTTGCGCGGCAAGGCCGCTGCGGCCGAGCTCGATGTGCAGATAATCGCGCAGCAATGGGTGATAGCGGTAGCCGTCGCCCGCCCTGGTCAGAATACCGTTGTACTCCAGGCGGTCCAGGAGCTGACCGGAGTTCTCCTGGCCGGACAGGATCGCCGCCAGGTCGGCGGGCAGCTCGTGGCTCACACAGGTGGCGAGCATGAACCACTGCACCTGACCGGGTTCCCGCGCCAGGATCTCCGCGCGCAGGTAGTCGGCGACCAGGCGGTGCCCGGCGTCGAAGCACGCCAGGTGCTCGCCGGGCCGGGCCGGATCGGGCAGCGTGATCGCCGCCAGCCGCAGCGCCGCGGCCCAGCCCTCGGTGCTGCGCATCAGCAGCCGCAGTTCGCTGTCCGCCAGCTGGATGCCCTCCTGCTTATACAGCCTGCGGGCCTCCTCGGCGGTGAACGTCAGCTCACCGGGCCCGATCTCGCGCAGCCTGCCCTCCAGCTTGAGCCGGGGCAGGATCAGCGCGGGCGGGAACCGGCCGGCCAGCACGATCCGCAGCGCCGGCGGCAGCTGGCGCAGCAGCACGTTCAAGGTGTGCAACGCCTCCCCGGCGTGGAGCTCGTGGATCCCGTCCAGCACAAGCACTACCGGTTTCGGTGGCGACTCGAACGCGGCGATCACCGCGGTGAGGAACCCCGCGTAGCGCTCGTCCGCGGGCGGGGCCAGCCGGTCGAGCGCGGGCCACGCGCCGCTCGTCCGCAGTGCCTGCAGGATCACCTGCCACAACAGGTTGGCGTCGTTGTCCTCGCTGTCCAGGCACGCCCAGGCGACGTACACGTCCCCGCGGGCGGCCAGGCGCCGGGCCCAGGCGGCCAGCATCGTCGTCTTCCCGGTCCCGGCCGCCGCCCGCACGAGGGTCACCGCACCGCCCGCGGCCGTCCTGTCCAAGAGGGTGTTGAGGCGATCGCGGACCAATATGGCGGGCGCGGACGGCGGAATCGTGACCTTCGCCGTTGTCACCGCCATATTCACGTCTTCGGTCGCCGCTGGGCCCTGTTCGGGTCCGGAATCGCTTTCCAGAGCAGTCACACGCATTGTTCTCCCCGGTACAAATGGCCTGAGTTCACATGTCCCCGACTACCACAACAGCAAGTCCGTACTCCCGGCGCAGGGCCGGAAGGTGACTTGTATCGCGACAGGAAAGCCGCGCACTTCGCCCACCACGGGTGAATGCGCCCGCGCGGCCTGGGGGATCACATCGTATTTCCGCGCTCCAGCGCCTGATCCAGCGCTATCGCGGCATCGATCAGGGAGAGATGGGTGAATGCCTGCGGGAAGTTGCCGAGCTGCTCACCCGTCGGGCCGATCTCCTCGGCGTACAAACCGAGATGCGTGGCATATGTGAGCATCTTCTCGAACACCAGCCGGGCCTTGTCCACGTATCCGGCACCGGCCAATGCGCCGACGTAGGCGAATGTGCACAACGAGAACGTGCCCTCCGACCCGCGCAGGCCGTCCGGGGACGCACTGGGGTCGTAGCGGTACACAAGGCTGTCGGTGACCAGCTCGGACTCCATCGCGGTGAGCGTGGCGAACCATTTCGGGTCGCTCGGCGCGACGAAACCCACCTGCGCCATCCGCAGCAGCGAGGAGTCGAGCACATCCGAGTCGTAGCGCTGCACGAACGCGCGCCGGCCCGGATGCCAGCCGCGGTCCCAGATCTGCCGGTAGATCCGGTCCCGGTGCGCCCGCCAGCGGTCCACCGGCCCGGGGCGGCGCAACGACTCGGCGAGCCGGATGCCGCGGTCGAACGCCACCCAGCTCATCAGCCGCCCGTAGGTGAAGTCCGCCTGCCCGCCGCGGGTCTCCCAGATCCCCTCGTCCGGCCGGTCCCAGTTGTCGCCCAGCCAGTCCAGCACGCCGGTCAGCGCCGACCAGCCGCGGTGCCCGGCCCGCAGCCCGTGCAGGTGGGCCTCGTAGACGCTGTCCATCAGCTCGCCGTAGATGTCCAGCTGCAGCTGCCCGGCCGCGCCGTTGCCGATCCGCACCGGGCGCGACCCGCGGTAGCCCTCCCAGTGGTAGAGCGTCTCCTCGCCCAGCTCGGCCGAACCGTCCACCCGGTACATGATCCGCAGCGGGCCGCCAGGCGCGGCGGTGCCCTCGGAGTACCGGTCGGCCAGCCAGCGGCTGAACCCGGCGGCCTCCTCGGTGAACCCGAGGTTCAGCAACGAGTACACCGCGAACGAGGCGTCCCGGATCCACGTGTACCGGTAGTCCCAGTTGCGTTCGCCGCCGATCTGCTCGGGCAGGCCGGCGGTCGGCGCCGCGATCACCGCACCTGTCGGCGCGTACGTCATCAGCTTGAGCGTGATCGCCGACCGGTTGACCATCTCCCGCCAGCGCCCGCGGTAGGACGACCCTGCCAGCCAGGTGCGCCAGAACCTGGCCGTGTCCTCGAAGGCGTGCAGGAACTCCGCGGACCGCACCGGCCGGGGTGGACCATCCGCACCGGACTCCAGCACGAACCCGCGGACATCCCCCGCGCTCAACGTCAGCCGCGCGTACACGTCGTTGTCGCCGGTGACCTGGATCTGGGCGAGCCGGGCGTCATGCGGTTCCCGCACGGCATGCAGCGTCAGGGTGGCCGATCCGGCGTCGAAGATCGCGCCCTCCCCGGACAGCCTCGTGGTGTGCGACCGGCGGCCGTAGTCGAACCGCGGCGCCACCTCGACCTCGAACTCGACGTGCCCGCGGACACAGCGAACCATCCGGATCAGCCGGTGCCGGTCGGTCGCCTGCGTCAGCGGCGCGGGCGGCATGAAGTCGGCGACCTCGGCGGTGCCGGTCTCGGTGGAGAACCTGGTGATCAGGATCGCGGTGTCCGGGAAGTACAGCTGCCGCGCGGTGTACGGCTGACCGGCGGGACGGATGCCGCAGTGGCCGCCGCGTTTGTGGTCCAGCAACGAGGCGAACACGGTCGGCGAGTCGAACCTGGGGCAGCAGAACCAGTCCACTGTGCCGTCGCTGCTGACCAGCGCGGCCGTCTGCAGGTCCCCGATCAGTCCGTGGTCGGCGATCAACGGGTACGGGTCCACATGGGCTCCTTTCGTGCGGCACGGGCAGGGTTCACGGTTCTCGCGGCGCGGTGGCCGGGTCGTCATCTGTCCGGGATGAGTTGTGCCGTGGCCGCACCGTTTCTCGCCCGGACGGGGTGACATGACGGCCACCGGCCGGTGGAACTGTGGCTCGCGGATGGACGCCGACATTGCCCCGGGAGTGACGCAGCCGACCGCGATCACCGAACGGCTCACCGTCCTGGTTCTCGCGCACGGCAGCGCGCCGGTGCTCGTCGTCCCGGCGCTGGAACGGCCGGACGCCATGGCCGCGACGGATCACCTGCAGATCACCGGGTGCATCGACGGCGGTGATCCGTACGAGGTGGTGGTGGGCCTGCTGCGGCCCGGCGGCCGGTTCGCCGTGTCCGGCTCGATGTGGTCGGCGTACCTGCTGGGCCTCGGCAGCGCCTGCCCGGCCGCGGCCTTCCAGGGGCTGGGCGAGGTGCAGCCGCTGCTGCGCGCGATCAAGGACGACAACGAGATCGCGCGCCTGGACCTGGCGGCCGCGGCCGCAGACGAGGTGTACAACGAGATCGTCCGGCTGCCGTTCATCGGGATGGGTGACGCAGGACGGTGGCCGGCGGCTGAACAACACCGGCCACGCCCTGCGGGTGGTCCACTAGCGAAGCGCGTACCGGCGCAGGAACACCGCCTCCGCCAACGCCATCGACGCGATCTCGTGCGGGTCCACGCTCTCGTTGGGGGCGTGGATCAGTGCGAGGGGTTCCTCGACGCCCATCAGGATCAGCTCGGCGTCCGGGAAGGTGCCGGCCAGGACGGTGCACAGCGGGATGGACCCGCCTTGGCCCAACGTGGTCATCGGGCGGCCGTACGCGTCCCGCATGGCCTCGGCCATGGCCTGGTGCGCCGGTCCGTCCACGCCGGCCCGGAACGGTGCCCCTGAGGCCTCGGGCTCCACATGCACCCGCACACCCCACGGAGCCGCCGCCTGGAGATGTTCGATCAACGCCGTTTGCGCGTCCGCGACGGACACCCCGGGCGGCACCCGCAGGTTCAGACGGGCGGACGCCTCGGGCACGATCGCCGCCGCCGACCCCAGCACCGGCGGACAGTCGATGCCGAGGATGGTCACCGCGGGCCGGGCCCACAGCATGTCCGCGACTCCCCCGTCGCCCAGCAGGTGCACGCCCTCCAGCACGCGGGCGTCGTTGCGGAACCATTCGGCCGGATACGGTTCGCCCAGCCAGATCTGGTCGTTGTTCACACCGAGCACGGCGGTGTTGCCCTGGGTGTCGCGCAGGGTCGCCAGGATCGCGACGAGCGCGGCCAGGGCGTCCGGGGCGGGACCGCCGAACATGCCCGAGTGCAGCGGCGCTTCTAGGGCCCGCACCGTGACGACGACGTTCACCATGCCGCGCAGGCTGACTGTGACCGCCGGACGTCCCGGGGCGGCGTTTCCGGTGTCCGCCACCAGGATCGCGTCCGCGCGGAACAGCTCAGGGTGCTGCGGCACGAACTTCTCCAGCCCGCCGGTGCCCTGTTCCTCCGAGCCCTCGACCACGAGTTTGAGGTGCACCGGGATGTCCGGGTCGAGCGCCCGCAGTGCGATGAGGTGCATCAGGATGTTGCCCTTGCAGTCGGCCGCGCCGCGCCCGTACCACCGTCCGTCCACTTCGGTCAGTGTGAACGGCGGTGTGCGCCAGGCACTTTCGCCCATGGCGGGCTGGACGTCGTAGTGCGCGTACAGCAACACCGTCGGAGCGTTGATGTCCGGGCAGAAACGCGATCCCACGACCGCCTTGCTGCCGTCCGGTGTGGACTCCAGATGCACATCGGTGAACCCGACCTCGCGGAACTTCTCCAGTACCCACCACGCGGCCCGTTCGCACTCCTCGGGCGGCACCTGCCGGGGATCCGCGATGGACCGGATGGCCACCAGCTCGGCCAGCTCCGCTCGCGCCCTGGGCATCATTTCGGCGATCGTGGTACGCAGCCGCATCATCCACCTTCTCCGTCGGTCGTGGCCAGGCCGTCGACGAACTGCTGGAACTCGGGCAGCTTGTCCGGGCAGTAGATGGAGATCACCAGCAGCTCACCGTTCAGCAGGCGGCCGTCGGCGATCACCGGCCGGGTGCCGGGGCCGCCCGCACCGTTCGACAACCCGGCCAGCGCGGCAGCCCGGACCAGGGCCTCGTTCGGCGCGGCGCAGACCGAGCCACCGTCGGTACCCAGCAGCCGCACCACCTGGTCGGCCGGTGGCGTTTGCGCCCCGGCGGCACTCAACGCGGCGGTGAGCTGGGCGGCCTTGCGTTCGGCTTCCTTGTCCGCCTTGGACGAACGCCAGCTCAGCAGGGCGATGATCAGCAGTACCACCACAACGGCGGCGGCCGACCCATAGAGAACGAACCGTTGACGCCGTTCCGTCACGAAGTCACCTCTTCTTCCTGTTGCTGCCATGAGGGCTTACGCAGCTTGTAGAACAACAGTGGCACCACGATCCCGAGTCCCAGCGCCCCGGCCGCGACGATCAGCACGTACGTCCCGGTGCCGCCAGAGCCGAACTGCGACGGCGGGATGAAGCCGACCAGCAGCGCGGCGAACGAAGCGACGAAACCCACGACGCACAACGTGGTCAGCATCGGCGCGCGGAACCCGCGGGGATGGTCGGGATCCTTGCGGCGCAGCCGGACCGCGGCCACGAACATCAGCAGGTACATGATCAGGTACACCTGGGTGGTGATCACCGAGAAGATCCAGTACGCGCTGGAGACGTCCGGGATGAACGCGTACATCAGGGCGATCCCGGTGGTGACGAGCCCTTGCACGACCAGGATGTTCTGCTGCACGCCGTGTTTGTTCAGCTTCTGCAGGAACGGCGGCAGGTAGCCTTCCTGCCGGGAGATCAGCAGCAACCCTTTGGACGGGCCCGCGAGCCAGGTCAGCATGCCGCCGAGCGACGCGGCCACCAGCATGATCCCGATCACCGGGGTGAGCACCTGCCAGCCGAACTTGGCGAACACCGCGTCGAACGCCTGCATCACGCCCGCCGTCAGGGAAAGCTCCTCGCCCGGCACGACCCAGCTGATCGCCAGCGCGGGCAGGATGAAGATCACCAGCACCAGCGCCATGGCCAGGAACATCGCCCGCGGGAACTCCCGGCCCGGCTTGCGCAGGAACGAGACGTGCACCGCGTTCATCTCCATGCCCGAGTAGGACAGGAAGTTGTTCACGATCAGCACCAGGCTGGCCAGCCCGGCCCACGCGGGCAGCAGGTGGTCCGCGGTCATCGGCGCGGCGGATGCGTTGCCCTGGCCCAGGAACACGATCCCGAGCACGACCAGCAACGCGCCCGGCACCAGCGTGCCGATGATCAGCCCGCCACTGGCCAGGCCCGCCACCCCCTTGGTGCCCCGCGAGGAGACCCACACGCCGGACCAGTAGGCCACCATGATCACCGCGGCGGTCCACACGCCGCTGCTGGCCAGCGCGGGATTGAACACGTAGGCCAGGGTGCTGGCCACGTACCCGAGCAGGCTCGGGTAGTAGAAGATCGTCATCGCGAACTGGCACCAGACCGCCAGGAACCCGGCCGGTTTGGAGATCCCGCGGGCCACCCAGTTGTACACGCCGCCGCTCCAGCCGGACGCCAGCTCGGCGGACACCAGCGAGGTCGGCAGCAGGAACACGACCGCCGGGATCAGGTACAGCAGCACACACGCCAGCCCGTAGACGGCCATGGTCGGCGAGGGCCGCAGGCTGGCCACCGAACTAGTCGTCATCAGCGCCAGCGCGACCCAGGTGATCCAGGCCGGTTTGCCGGAAGGTTGGTCGTGACCGCTCATCCGCATCGCCCTTCGTGCGAGTTCCGATGTGGACAACAGGTTCTCGACTGCTGGTGCGGCCGCGGCTCCTCCCTCACGGGTGAGATCGGCGGGCCCGCACCCGTGTCCACACCAGATCCATCACCACCGCCAGGCCGAGCACGGCGATCATCACCGCGAAGATCACCGGATCGGTGCGCAGGGTCTGCACCGCGAACGCGATCAGCACCAGCGAGGTCATCGCGATCGCGGCCACCAGAAGCCACGCCCTGGCACCGATCTCGGCCCGCAGCCGCATCGCCGCGATCGCCAGGACCAGGAAGATCACCAGTGCCACCACGCTGCCCAGTGAGGCGATCGCGGTCAGGTCCACGAACAACGCCAGCAGCAACACGATCAACACCGACAGCACCAGCCCGCGCGTCCCGCCGACCCTTGCCAGCCTGCCGAACCCCGGTGGGAACGTACCGGTCTCGGCCAGCTTCGCGGTGGAACCGCTGGCAGCGAACAGGTTCGCGTTGACCGAGGACGCCGTGCCCAGCAGCGCGGCGATCGCCATCATCACGAACCCAGCGGTACCAAGGGCGGGCTGTGCGGCGACGGCGAGCGCCGTCTCACCGTGCTCGCCGACCTGTTGCACGGTCAGGGTTCCGAAAACCCCCAGGGCGACCAGCACGTACAACGCGGTCGTGATGCCCAGCGAGAGGTACATCGCCCGAGGCAGGTTTCGCCGCGCGTCCGGCAGGTCCCCGCCGGTGAAGCTGACCACCGCGAACCCGAGGTAGGCGAAGAACGTCAGCGCCACACTGGACACGATGTTCAGGGCCGGTGGATAGGTGGACGGCGCCAGCAGGCCGGGATCGATGCGCAGCACCGTCACCCCGACGAAGACCGCGAAAACAGCCAGCAGCACCACCACGATCCCGGTCTGCAACCGGTCGAGCATGCCGGCCCCGGCGATGTTGACCGCGGCCGCACCGATGATCACGGCCACGGTCAGCACCTTCGCCCAGCCGGCCGAACCACCGAAGAACAGCGCGGAGCCGTAGTGTCCAAAGGAGACGGACACCATCGCGGTCACGATCAGCGCGGCGAAGTAGAGCAGCCAGGACACGACGGCGGTGATGTGCCCACGACCGAACCCTTGCAGCAGATACGTGACGACGCCGCCCGATGACGGGTATCTCGCGCCCAGCTTGGCCACCGCGTAGCCCTGCGCGAGCGCTACCAGCCCGGCGAGCAGGAACGACAGCCAGACCGCGGCACCGGCTACCGCCCCTGCCTCGCCGAGCAGCGCGAAGATGCCCGCTCCCACCATCGAGCCGATGCCCAGGAAAGCCGCGCCGCGCACGGTCATCCGTTGTTCCGCCATGCATGCTCCCAGTCGTCGGCGGGTTTTGGCCGAAGCTAGTGCGCCACTCCCGGCCGTCAGATCACGCCGGGCAGGTGAACCCGTCCACCGAACTCACCCGGACCGGGCGAAGAGGGCCGTGGTCCGATTCGGACAGCATCGCCGGCGACACCCTAAGGAGCACAGCTGATGCCACGTGAACCCGGCCGGCCAAGGCGGCGCAGACTCGCGATCCTGGGACTGGTGCTGATGATCCTGCCCTCGTCCGGCACGAATGAGGAGAGATCCGCGTGCCCGGGCGGGATCGTGCTGACCTGCGTCCCGGTTCAGCTGGTGCGGATCCTGCCATCGCTGGCCCGTTTCCTGCTGGCAGACGTCCGATCGGCCAGGTGAGCCGGGAACGACGCCATCATGCCTGGTCAGCAACCTCAGTCCACGCCACCGAAATCACGGATCCCGGTCACCACACCGGCACCGGTGCGCCGCGACCGACTACTCACCCTGCTCGACGACATCGGCAACCCGTCCGGTCCCCGGCCGGTCACGGTCGTCTCCGGCCCGGCCGGGTCCGGCAAGACCACGTTGCTCGCCGCCTGGGCCGCCGACCGGTCACCCGCCCGGCTGGCCTGGCTCACCCTGGACGACCGGGACAACGACGCCACCACGTTCTGGTCGGCGATCTGGGACGCGTTGGGCGACAACGGACCCGCCACCCCGGCCGACATCGCCGCGGCGATCGGCCACTCCGGCGTGCCCGTCCACCTGATCCTCGACGAGGCGGACCGGTTGCGCGACGAGGACGTGCTGACCGGCCTGGAGACCCTGCTGCGGCAGACCCCGGACAACCTCCGGCTGGTACTGGCCGCCCGGACCCCGCCGAACCTGCACCTGTCCCGGTTGCGGCTGGAGGGACGGCTGCTGGAGATCGGCCTGCCGGAGCTGGCGTTCACCCACACCGAGGCCGCGGAGCTGTTCGCGCTGCACGAGGTCGAGCTCTCGCCGGACCAGATCGACGAGGCGCTGCACCGCACCGACGGCTGGCCCGCGGGCCTGCGGCTGATCGCCATGTCGATGAGCGACGAGACGGCGGACGACCGCGCGATGGCCGACTACCTGAGCGAGGAGGTACTCAGCGCGCATCCCGCCCACGTCCGGCAGTTCCTGCGCGCCACAAGCATCTGCGAGCTGGTCAGCGCCGAGCTGGCGACCGCGCTGACCGGGCAGGCCGACGCGGGCGAGATCCTGGACCGCCTCGACCGCGCCAACGCGCTGGTCACGCGGACCACCGAGCCGGGCGGCTGGTACCGCTACCACCCAGCCCTGCGCACGGTACTGCTGGCCGAACTGGACCGGCGGCAACCGTTGGTGCGCACCAACCTCCACCAGATCGCCGCCGAGTGGTTCCGGGACGCGGGCCTGCCGTTGGCCGCGCTCACCCACGCGGTCGCCGCCGACCAGCCCGGCCTGATCGAGGACCTGGCCGGATCCTGCGGCCTGCGGTTGATCCTCAGTGGACATTCAGCCGAGCTGCACACGCTGCTGAACCAACGTCCAGTCACTTCGTCCGCGGCGGCATTGGCAGCCGCCGCGGCAGCACTGGATCTCAGCGACCTGCCAGCCGCCGACCTCTATCTGTCCACAGTAGAGCGCGATACGCCGCTCCATGCGACTTTGGTACAGCAGCGGGCTCTGCTCGCCGGGCAGGCTGTCGACGATGCGGCGCCCGATCCGACCGGCGACGACGACGTGGACACCCTCGCCTTGCTGAACCAGGCCAACGCCCTGATCGGCCGTGGCGACCACACCCGAGCGGAAAGCGTGGTCCAGCGGGCACAGAAGCTGGCCATCAGCAACGGACTGGACAACGCCATTCTGCGTTGTCTGGTCCAGCTGGCGTCCATCGCGGGTGCCCGCGGTGAACTGTCCCAGATGGACACCCAGGCCGCGAACGCCATCGCGTACGCGACCGATCGAGGCTGGGAGCGAAGCGTGCCCTGCCTGCCCGCGTACACGATGCGGGCCGCCCTCGCCTACCTCCGGCTGGATTCCGGTGCCGCCCGGAAGTTCGTCACCGCCGCACGCGAAATGCTTCCGCCCAAAGCGATCCCACCGGCCGCCCTGGCGACGCTCGCCCTCGACGCCATCATCGCGTTCGACGACGACCCACCGTCCGAAGCGGCCGCCGAGATGGTCCGCGACCGGTGGCGTCGTCTCACCGCCGCCGCCATGGCACCACAGCTGTTCGCGTACGTCGCTCTTGCAGCACAACGGATCGCGTTGACGAGCGGCCTGATCGACTGGGCAGTCGAGGTGGCACAACGAGTCGAGAATGACCTGACCGACACGGCGGAACACTTTTATGTGCAAGCGGCGCTGCAGGCACATCGGTCGAAACCCATACCAGCCCGCAAGCTCCTGGTCCCGGTCCTGAGCGGAGACGCCAGGGTTGCCGCGGCCACCACTCCGATCGATTCCTGGCTGCTGGAGGCCGTTCTGCTCAGCCGCATGGACGACTACCACCGCGCACACGGCGCTATCGCCAAGGCGTTGGCACTCGCCGAACCGTTGTCGGCGCTGCGCCCTTTTCGCGCAGCCGGTCCGCCGGTCCGGGATCTGCTGGTGAAGGGCGCCGGGCGGTTCGGCAAGCTCGACCGGTTCGCCTCCAACGCACTGGCGGCGTTGCCCGCCCCGCGGACCGGGCCGGTGGACCAGCTCACCAGCCGCGAACACGACCTGCTGATCGAGCTGCCGTCCATGCGCACCACCGAGGAGATCGCCGACTCGATGTTCGTCTCGGTCAACACGGTCAAGACCCACCTGCGCGGGATCTACCGCAAGCTCGGCGTGAACCACCGGCGCGACGCGGTGGCCGTGGCCCGGGAACGGGGCCTGCTCTGACATCCGGTCTCATCCGTTCCGGGGGACGCGCGGGAGCCCCGGCGACGGCCAGAGTTCGTGCTGTCCACCTGGGACACGAAGGAGGAACAGTGCAAGTGAGTCAAGCCCGGCTGGAGGACCTGATGGACGGGGTGCTGACCGCGATGGCGCAGGACCTGCCCTGGTTGCTCGGCGCGGACATCACCGCGTACCGGCAGGACACGCCGATGGTCTTCGCGGCGTACGGCGTCGGTTCGGCCGTACAGGACGTCCAGCTGCGCCACAGGACCGGCCCGACCCGCGACGCGGCGCTCAGCGACGGCCCGGTCACCAGCGACGACCTGTGGAACGACCGGCGGTGGAACCGGCTCGACCTCGCCCAGGCGTGCGCCGAGCACCCGCAGCACGCCCGGGTCCTGCAGAAGGTGCGCAGTGTCGTCTCGCTGCCCGGCCTGCAGGACGATGCGGGTCTCGTCGTCATCTCGGCCTACCTGGCGCATTCCCCGGCCGAGGACGCCCTGGATGTGCTCACCCGGTACGAACGGCTGGTCACCGCGGACATCGCGGCACTGTCCACAGTGTCCGGGACCGACCAGCGGACCAGCCGGGTGCTGGCCGCCCTGCAACGCAGGTACATGATCGAGCAGGCCAAGGGCGTGGTGATGGCCACCTGCCGGACCGACCCGACCATGGCGTGGCTGCTGCTGCAGGACGCGGGCCGCCGCTCGAACACCAACCTGCACGCGCTGGCCGGCGAGTTGATCAAACAGGTCCAGGCCACCGGCCCACCGCCTGTCGACGCCGACGGTCCGCAACGCGCCGCGGGCGAGCTGTGGTCGGCGTTGCAGCACATCCACACCTCGGCGACGCGATGAGCGCTCCGGCGAAAACCAAGCCCTGGCAGGGGCCACCGCGGCCGTCCGTGCGCCGGATCGCCGACCTGCCGGTCTGGATCCTGCGCCCGCCGACCCCGCGCACCCTCAACTGTGTGCTGATCGAGGGCAACGACGGGCTGATCCTGGTCAACACCGGTACCACGCACCGGCACGGCGCCGCGATCGGTGAGGCCATCGCCAGGCTGACCGACCGTCCACTGCGGACGATCATCTACCCGCACCACCCCACCGACAGCTGCCGCGGCACCACTGGGATCACCGACCACGACAGCGCCGACTCCGGCAGGGTGGTGATCCTCGCCGCGGGCCGTCCGCAACGGACGTCCCGGGGCATCGCCCCCAACCTGATCATCGACCGGGAGTGCATCCTCGACCTGGCCGGGGTCACCGTGCGGCTGCTGCCGGTGGGCACCAGCTCGGTCGCCGGGATGAACATCTACCTGCCGCAGCACCGGGTCGCGATCCTCACCGACGAGCCGTGCATGTGGCAGCACAACATCGGCGTGCGGCCCCAGCCGGGCGGGCCGTTCGCCCGCGCAGTCGGCTGGTTCCTCCGGTTCCCGGTGGAACACCTGCTGGGCAGCCACATGCTGCCGCTGTCCGGCCCGGAGGTGCACCTCGTGCTCAACACCTACCTCACCCGCGCCGGCCGACGCTGAACGCCCTGCACAACAACAGGAGGCAGGATGACCGACTACACCACCCATCGCCACGAAGTCCCGACCGCGCAGCAGTCCAGGATCACCGTCTGGTCCGGCTGGATCTGGTTCGCGTCGATCATGATGATCCTCACCGGGGTCTTCAACGCGGTCGAGGGCCTGGTGGCGCTGTTCAACCGTAGTTTCTACGTCTCCAACGGCGAGCACCTGGTGCTGCTGGACCTGACCGCGTGGGGCTGGCTGCACCTGGTCCTCGGCGGGCTGGTCGGCCTGGCCGGTATCGCGTTGCTGACGGGGGCGATGTGGGCGCGGGTAACAGCAGTCGCGCTGGCGTCGATCAACGCGATCGCCCAGCTCACCTTCATCCCCGCCTACCCGGTGTGGTCCACCATCGTGATCGCGCTGTGCGTGGTGGTGATCTGGGCGATCGTGGTGCACGGCAACGAAACGGGCGACCTGTCTTGACCGCGGGGCTGCCTCGCGCGCTGGTCCTGTTGCTGGGCACGGCATCGGCCGTGATCACCGTCGCCGGCCTGCGGTCGGTGGCCTGGCTGGTCACCCCGATCCTGCTGGCCCTGATCATCGTGATCGTGGTCAGCCCGGCGCACAACCGGTTGCGCCGCATCGGGTTCCCGAGCTGGGCGGCGACGCTGGTGATGGTCCTGCTGGTGTACGGCACGCTCGTCGCGTTCGCCATCGTGACGTTCGTGTCGATCGCCCAGCTGGCCGCGACGCTGCCGCGGTACGCCGACCGGGTCGGCGGCATCGTGCACGATGTCTCGGTTGTGCTGGGCCGGTTCGGCGTCTCGCCCGGCGAGGTGCGTGATGCCCTGTCCGGCCTGGATTTCGGCAGGATCCTGCCGTACGTGGGATCGATCGTGCGGGACCTGACTGGGCTGACCACGAGTCTGGTGTTCCTGTTGGCGCTGCTGCTGTTCTTGAGCATGGAGGCCACCGGGGTGGACGTCCGCCTCACCGAGATCGGCGGCGACCGGCCGCACATCTCGGTGGCGCTGCGCAGCTTCGCCCGCAAGACCCGGTCGTACCTGATCGTGACAACGGTGTTCGGGTTCGTCATCGCGGTGTTCGACAGCGTGGCCCTGGCGTTGCTCGGCATTCCGCTGCCGGTCCTTTGGGGACTGTTGTCGTTCGTCACCAACTACATCCCGAACATCGGGTTCCTGATGGGCCTGATCCCGCCCGCCGCGCTGGCCCTGCTCGCCGGTGGCTGGCAGCTGATGCTGGTCGTGATCCTGATCTACTGGGCGGTCAACTTCGTTGTGCAGTCGCTGATCCAGCCCATCTACGTCGGTGACAGCGTCGGGCTGTCGTCGGTGATGGCGTTCGTGTCGCTGGTGTTCTGGGCGTGGGTGCTCGGCCCGCTCGGCGCGCTGCTGGCCATCCCGGTCACGTTGCTGGTGATGGCCCTGCTGGTGGACATCGACCCGCAGGCCAGGTGGGCGGGCGCCCTGCTGCGCGCACCGGACCGCCCGGCCCGCAAACGCCCCTTCTCCCGTTCCAAGACCGAAAGGACAGCACCATGGCCACCTTGACTATCTGGCGGTTCGGCAAGGCCGACGGAGCCGAACGCGCCGGGGCGATCCTCGCCGGCCTGGCCCGCGACGGCCTGATCAGCATCCACGACGCGGCGACCGTGTCCTGGCCAGCCGACCGCAAGCGGCCCAAGACCCGCCAGCTGCACAACCTCGCCGGGTCGGCCTCGCTCAGCGGCGCGTTCTGGGGCATGCTGTTCGGCCTGATCTTCTTCATTCCCCTGCTGGGCGCGGCGATCGGGGCCGGGCTCGGCGCGATGTCCGGGTCGCTGGCCGATGTCGGCATCGACGACGACCTGATCAACCGGGTCCGCGAGGACGTCGGCCCGGGCACCTCCGCGTTGTTCGTGCTGAGCTCCGACGCCGTGCTGGACCGGATCCGCGACGCCTTCGACGACGACAAGCCGGAACTGATCTATACCAACCTCTCACGCGCCGAGGAGAACTGGCTCCGGGACGTCTTCGCGGAGTGATCTCTGCCAGGATGGCGGGATGACGAAGCTGACCGGGCAACAGATCGCCGATGCCGGGCTGCAGGGGTGGGCTTTCCTGCTCGGTGGGTTGCAGACCCGGATCCACACCAAGGATTTCGCGACCGGCCTGAGCCTCGTCAACGCCATCGGCGCGGCCGCCGAGAAGATGAACCACCACCCGGACATCACCCTGCGCTACCCGCACGTCGACATCCGGCTGACCAGTCACGACACCCGCGGGGTCACCGACCGGGACATCTGGCTGGCCCGGGCGATCACGATGGTCGCCGCCCGGGCGGGCCTTCAGCTGGACGCGGGGAGCGTCTCCCGGCTCGAACTCGCCCTCGACACCCCGGATCGCGCGGCTGTGCTGCCGTTCTGGGCCGCCGTGCTGGCCATGGACCCGGGCTCCGACGACGTCGTCGACCCCTCGGACCGGCTGCCGGCCATCTGGTTCCAGGGATCCGGCACCGACGAACCCCGCCAGCGCTGGCACCTCGACATCTGGGTCGACCCGGACCAGGTCCAGCCCCGCATCGACGCCGCCCTCGCCGCCGGCGGAACGCTCGTCAACGAAGCCCCGGCCTTCTGGGTCCTGGCCGACCCCGAAGGCAACAAGATCTGCCTGTGCACCTGGCAGGAACGGGACTAGCAGCGCGTTCCACACCTGCCTCGGCGCGCGGTCCGTCGTCACCGGGGATCGACCATCGAACACCAAGGTGCCGGGTACGGGTTGGGTCAGCGACCAGTTGCTGCGTTCGCGCATCAGGTTGTGGTGCTTGCACAGGGCGGCGGTGTTGCCGGGCTCGTGCACGCCATGATCGGCGCGACGGATGGTGTGGTCGACCTCGCACCGCTCCGCCGGGACAGAACACCCCGGCATCCGGCAGGCCCGATCGCGCACCTGAATGAAGTCCCGCAACCCCACCGGCACATACCGCCTCCGACCCACCTCCAGCACCTGCCCCACCGGATCGGTAATCAGCCGCCGCCACAAGCTCCCGGGCATGCCCCGCGGTGATCAGCCCATACCCCGACAACTCCCCGGACACTCGTTAAGACCCAGCAACGTGATCATCGGCACCGTCACATTGAGCGGCTACGGTGCCGGGCAACCGTTCCACCAGATCCTCGGCCCGCGCAATCTGGTTCAACGCCGAGGCGGGACCCGAACCGTGCCAGGGCTCGCACCTTGTACGCCTCGGCTGCCGCGATGATTTTGTCAGCCTCGATGGCGGCGTCGAGGCATTGCGATGCGTCGCTCGAATGGGCAGTGCCTGGGGGTGTGGAGATCGATGAGTGCTGGGCACGCCGATCCGGGTTCGGGATTTCGTCCACATCGGACTCGGTCAGAACGGGAACTCTCGGGGTTCACCGCGTAGGGTCACCCATTGCAGTTCGGAGAACTCCTCGGCGGCGAAGCCCATGCCGAACCGGCCCCACCCGCTGTCCTTCATCCCGCCGAACGGCATCTGCGGTTCGTCGTTGACCGGCTGGTCGTTGACGTGGACGATGCCGGCTTCGAGGCGTTGGGCGATCCGCAGGCCGCGGTGGGTGTCGCTGGTCAGGACTCCGGCGGCGAGGCCATATTGGGAGGCGTTGGCGGCGTCGACGGCTTCGTCGACGTCCGCGACGGTGTCGAGCATGACGACGGGGCCGAAGGTCTCGGTGAAGGCCAGTTCGGCGTCGGGCGGGACGTCGGTCAGCACGGTCGCCGGATAGACGGGTGGCGCGGGGGTTCCACCGGTCAGGACCCGGGCGCCCAAGGATACGGCCTCCTCGACCCGGCGGGTGAGCAGGGACAACGCCCATTTGTTGATCACCGGGCCGACGATGGTCCGCGGGTCGCTCGGGTCGCCGGTGGGCAGCGAGGCGACCTTCTTGGTGAACAGGCGGGTGAACTCGTCGGCGATCGGGCGTTCGACGTAGATTCGGCGCGCGCACATGCACACCTGTCCTTGGTGGACGAACGCGCCATAGACAGCGGCGTCGACGGCGTAGGTCAGGTCGGCGTCGGCCAGCACGATGAGCGGGTTCTGCCCGGACAGCTGCAACACCAGGCGCTTGAGGTGCCGGCCGGCCAGTTCGGCGAGCCGCCGGCCGGTCACGGTGGACCCGGTGAAGTTGATCCGCCGGACGTGGGGGTGCGAGATCAGCTCCTCGGCGATCGCGCCCGCGTCGCCGGGGCCGTGCGTGACCACGTTCAACACCCCCGGCGGTAGCCCGGCTTCGGCGAACAGCTCCGCCCACAGCGTGCCGCCGGTGATCGGCGCCTCCTCGGACGGCTTGAGCACGACCGTGTTGCCCAGCGCGAGGGGCCCGACGATGGCTCGGCCGGACAACGGCAGGGGCGAGTTCCAGGGAGCGATGGCCGCGACGACGCCGACCGGGCGCCGCACGGCCATGGCCCGTGTCCCGGGGACGTCCGACGGCAGCATCTGACCCGTCGGCGCGTACGGGATGTTCGCGGCCTGGCGGAGCAGTGATCCGGCGAACTCCAGCTGCACGTTGGCGAACATCGCGCCGCAGCCGGTCTCCGCGGCGAGCAGGGCGACGATCTCGTCCGAGCGGCGTTCCAGCGCATCGGCCGCGCGCAGCAGGATCCGTTGCCGCTCAGCGGGCGGGCTGCTGGCCCACGTGCCGAACGCGGTGTGCGCGGCCTCCACGGCGAGCCGGGCGTCCTCGGCGTCACCGGCGGCGACCGTGGCGAGCACTTCCCCGGTCCAGGGGCTGTGGTCCGGGTAGCTGCCGCCCTTGACCGGCTCGGTCCACTCGCCGCCGATGTGGTGGCGGACCCGCAACTCAGGAGTGATCACGGCGTCCAGTATCCCGCCGCAGGTGGTAGCCCAGCGGGAGCAGCCGGACCGTCAGCCTGTCGCCGACCAGGCTCCACAGCCCGCGCGGCAGGAACAGGGCGAACGCGACCGCCGTCACGCCGAGCCCGATCAGGTACCAGGCGCCCTGGTCGGCGAACAGATTCTGGACCGCGAAGTACAGGATGGCGCCCAGGATCGGGCCCTCGAACGTGCCCAGCCCGCCAACCAGCACCATGAAGATCATCGCGGCCGACCACTGCACGCCGAAGATCGACTGCGGCTGGATGAACAGCGTGTTCGCCAAGGTCAACGCCCCGGCAGCGCCACAGCCGAACCCGGCCAGCACGAACAGCAGCAGCTTCAACGGCCGGGCTCGGACCCCGAGCGACGCGGCCGCCAGCACGTCGTCCCGGATCGCCTGCAGCGCCGCGCCCGTGCGGTGCCGGAGCAGGAGGAACAGCAGGATGAGCAGCAGAACCGCGAAGCCCAGCGTCAGCCAGTACGTCAGCGCGCGCCGGACCTCGGGCGCGAACACGTTCAGCCCCTGCAACGAGACGCCGGTGCCGCCGCCCAGATCGTGGTTGAGCAGGAACAACACGGCGATGGCCTCGGCCACGACCCAGGTGCCGACCGCGAACTGGCCACCGCGGAGGCGCAACACCAGCAGGGACAACACCAACGCCAGCACCGCCGAACCCGCGGCGGCGAGAACCACGGCGAGGTAAGGCTGGATGCCCTGCTGGGTCAGCAGAATCGTGCCGTAGGCGCCGAACCCGATGAACGCCTGCTGCCCCACCGAGACCAGGCCCGCGTACCCGGCCAGCGCGTTCCACATCACCGCGAGGATGACGAAGATCAGCAGACTCGTCAGTTGCTGAACGACGTTGGCGTCGAACACCTGGGGCACCGCGAACAACCCGATGCCGACGAGAATGAAGACACCGGATGCGATGCGGGAGGCCGGGCTGGAGCGCTGGACTGTCCACTGTGCGAGAGCCGCGGTGGTCATGCGGTCGCCCTCCTGACGGCGATGAACCGGCCACGCGGGCCGGCGAGGATGACGAGGAAGACCAGGTGCCCGGCCAGGATCGCGTACTGCGGGTCGATGGCGGCGCCGATGGTCTGGGCCACACCGAGCACGATGCCGCCGGTCAGCGTGCCCCACAACGAGCCGAGCCCGCCGATGACGACCGCCTCGAACGCGAAGATCAGCTGCGTCGGGCCGCTGGACGGGTCGAACGTGGACTGCATCGCCAGGAACGCCCCAGCGAGCGCGGCCACCGCCACGGCGATCGCGGTCGCCCTCGCATAGACCGAGGCGGCGGGCACGCCGACGAGCGCGGCGGTGTCCGGATCCTGCGCGGTGGCGCGCATCTCCCGGCCGATCCCGGTGCGGCGCAACATGAACTGCAACCCACCGAGCACGGCGACAGCGACCGCGAGGATCACGACCCCGAGGTACGGCACCGACAACTGATCAGTGAGCCGCCAGCTCCCGGTGGCCAGCGACCCGGCCGACGGCCCCAGCGAACGGACATCCGGCGAGAAGATCTCCAGCAGCGCGTTCTGCAGCACGATGGCCAGGCCGAACGTGGTCAGCAGCGGAGTCAGCTCGCCCCCGCGCAGGCTGCGCGCCAGAACCGTGCGCTGCAAGAGGTAACCGATGACGAGCATGGCAGGCAGGACAAGGATGAGCGCCAGCGGAACGGACATGTGCGCCTCGGCGACGAGCACCCACACCCCGAACGCACCCAGCACGGCGATGTCGCCATGGGCCAGGTTGATGATCCGCATGACACCGAACATCAGCGACAGTCCACATGCGAACAATGCGTACAGCCCACCGAGGAACAAACCTTGCACGACAGCGTTGACCCAGGTCATGCCGATCCCTTCCGTGCCAGCCCGAAGTACGCGCCGGTGACCTGGTCGCGGGTGACCATTCCGGCCGCGGCCTCGAGCGCGACCCGGCCTTCGAGCATGCACACCACCCGGTCCGCCACCGACATCGCGCGGCCAAGATCCTGCTCCACCAACACAATCGTGGTTCCGCCGTCGATGAGCACCGCGAGGCACTCGTACACCGAGTCGACCGCGACCGGGGCGAGGCCGAGCGAAACCTCGTCGAGCAACAGCACCTGCGGGTTGGTCATCAGCGCGCGACCGATCGAGGTGGCCTGCTGCTGGCCGCCGGACAGGTTGGCGGCGCGCTTGTGCCGCAAGGGTTCGAGCATCGGGAACGCGTCGAGGACGGTCTTGACGGACCACGGGCCTTTCCTGGCCCGACGGCCCGCGACGAGCAGGTTCTCCTCGACAGTCAGGTCCGGGAACAGCTTCCGCCCCTCGGGCACCAAAGCAACGCCCAGCGCGACCCGGCGATGTGCGGCGAGGCCGGTGATGTCCTTGCCGTTGAGGGTGATCGTGCCCGCCGCGGCGGGGTGGGCACCGGCGATCGTACGCAGCAGGGTGGACTTGCCCGCACCGTTCGCGCCGACGAGAGCAACCACCTCGCCCTCGCGAACCACAAGGGAGACACCGCGAACGGCCTGCAACAGACCGTGTTTCGCGTCCACATGGGACACTTGAAGCATCAGTGCCCACCTCCCAGGTAAGCGTCGACGACATGAGCGTCGCTGAGCACGGCCTCGGGTTCACCGTCCGCGATCACCCGCCCGGCGTCCATGCACACCAGCCGTTCGACGACCTGGACCAGCACGTGCACGATGTGCTCGATCCACACGATGCCGATTCCCAGGCCGTGCAACTGTTTGATGGTATCGACGAGTTGCTCGGCCTCGGCGTCGGTGAGCCCGCCGCCGATCTCGTCGAGCAGCAGCACCTGCGGCCCGGTCGCCAGCGCACGAGCCAGCTCAAGCCGTTTGCGGTGCAGCAGACCCAGAGTGTCCGCGCGGCGGTTGGCCAGCTCGATCAACCCGCACAGCTCCAGCACTTCCACGCACCGGCGATAAGCGTCGTTTCGAGACACGCGGGTGCCGTAGGAGACACCGACGAGGACGTTCTCCAGCACCGTCATCCCGCCGAACGGCCGCGGGATCTGGAAGGCGCGCCCGATTCCCTTGCGGCACCGCATCTCCTGCCTCAGCTTGGTGACGTCCTGCCCACCAATGTGGACAGTGCCGCGATCGGGCTTGATCGCGCCCGCGAGCACGCCGAGCAACGTCGTCTTGCCGGCGCCGTTGGGTCCGACGATGCCGACTGCCTCACCAGCGCCGACGCTGAAGTCGACCTCGTTGAGCACCCGCAGATCGCCGTAGTTCAGCGACAGGCCGAGCCCGGCGAGCGCGGGCTCGGTCGCCTGGACGGGCTTGCTCCGCACGGTGCTCATGCGGTGTAGGGATGCAGCTTCGCGGCGACCGGCACGTTCGGGTCGCTGGAGTTGTCGCACAGCACGAAGTCCACTTTGTACGGACTGCCCGCCGGAGCCGCGATCCACTGGCCGCCCAGGATCGGCGCGGCGACCACGTTGGCGTTCGGGCCTTTGCCCCACTGCAGGCGGCCGACCGGTGTCTGCACGTCAAGGGTGCCGATCGCGCGGGCCAGACCCTTGCGGTCCTTGGGATCGGTGACCGCTTGGAACGCGGCGGCGGCCACGTCGAACAGCGCCAGGCTCGGGCCCAGCTGCTGGTTCCACTGCTTGCCGGCGGACTTCTGGTAGCCGTCGCCCAGTTGCTGTGACGTGACCTTGGTGAGCGAGGAGGTGTACGGGTAGGTCGGCGTCCAGTAGGCGCCACCGGCGATGTTCACGCCGATCGGGCCGAGCGCCTCCACCTGCGACGGGAACAGGCCGGTCTTGGCGATCTGCGCGATCTTGGGCCGGTAGCCCTGCTGCGCGGCCTGCCGCCAGAACGTGGCGAAGTCCGACGGGATCGGGAAGGCGTTGAAGATCTCGCAGTTCTCCGCCTTGAACCTGGCGATCTGCGAGGAGAAGTCGTTGGTGCCGTCGGTGTAGGCGCCCGGGTCGACGATGGTGTACCCGGACTTGGTCAGCAGCGGGCCCAGCGCCTGGCGGATGGCGTTGCCGTCGGAGTCGTTGGGCCACATGACCCCGACCTTCTTGTTGGTGTCCACTTGGGACCACAGGGTCTGGTAGGCGTTGTGGAACTGCTCGACGCCGAAACAGAAGTGGAAGGTGTACTGGAACGCCTGCTTCTGGTCGGGTTTGGCGCCGCGGCCGAAATACCAGGCCTCCCAAGGCACAACGGTCGACACGCACGGCACACCGGCGGCCTCGCAGGCGTCCGAGACCGGGTTGACCGTCTCCGGCGTGGACGTGGTGAGCATCAGGTCGACGCCGTCACCGTTGATCAGGTCGTTGGCCACCTGCGCGGACCGCTGCGGGTTGGACTGGCTGTCCTTGTCGATGATCTGGACGTCGAACTTCGTGCCGCCGAGGGTGAGGCCCGACGCGAACGCCTGCCTGGCCAGGTCGAGCACGTAGCCGTCCGGCTCGCCGAACCCGGCCGCGGGCCCGGTGCGCGGGCTGACGAAGCCGATCTTGATCGCGCCCGTGCCGCCGGTACTGCTGGTGCCGGCGCCGATCCGGCACGCTGCCAGCGCCGGGCCGGCCATGATGCCCAGGCTGGCAGCCCGCAACAGCTGCCGTCTGGTCAAACCGGAGTTCGGGGAGTGGGGCATTGTCGCCTCCCGTCGGAAAAGGTGGACGGACCGTAGGGAGTGGCGATGGAACAGGTCAAGATGTTGTTCAGATAGTCGAGATCTCTGGTTAATATGCGGAATGGCTACTCGAGCGGACGCCGATCCGGCCGGTTTCTCCCAGTCCCTGGAGCGCGGCCTGCAGATCCTGGCCGAGTTCAGCGAGGGGCGGCCGGTGCTGGGCATCGCCGACCTCTCCAGGTCGGTGGGCCTCAACCGCAGCACGACCTACCGCTACGTCGCCACCTTGGCCAAGCTCGGCTACCTGGAACAGGACCCGGACAGCAAGAAGTACTCGCTCGGCCCGCGCGCGGTCGACCTCGGCTACGCGGCGATCACATCGATGGAGATCACCCGGGTCGCCGGTCCCGACCTGCAGGGGCTGGCCGACAAGACCGGCTACACCGTGAGCATGGCGGTGCTCGACGGCCCGGACGTGGTCTACATCGACCGGCACCGCAGCGGCCGGACCGGGGTGGCGGCGATGAGCCTGCACCTGAACGTCGGCTCCCGGCTGCCCGCGTACTGCACCGCGCTCGGCAAGGCCCTGCTGGCCCACCAGGAACCGGCCGCGTTGCGGACTCTGCTGGACCGCACCGACCTGGCCCGGCGCGGCCCGAAGACGATCACCGCCCGCGAGCAGCTGATGGTCTCGCTCGCCCGGGTCCGGCGCGGCGGGATCGCCGTCAACGACGAGGAGCTCGCCGCCGGTCTGCGGGCGGTGGCCGCCGCGGTGCGTGGACGCAGCGGCGGGGTCGTGGCTGCAGTGAACGTCGCCGTGCACCTCACGCACTGGAACACCACGATCGACTCGGTGGTCAACCGGCTGGAAGGCCCGCTGCGCCGGACGGTCGCGGACATCGAGTCGCGGCTCGGGTTCCGCTCATAGTTCATTATCCGAGTGCTGAGTCTGGATATCGGAACGATTCATTGACAGTGCTGATCAGCGGCACCAGACTCTGCCGCCATGCGAGTCCAGGCGGCGGTCTTCGCCCAGCAAGACGGGCCTTTCCGGGTGGAGGACGTTGACCTCGACGGCCCCGGCGCCGGTGAGGTGCTGGTCCGGATCGCCGCGACCGGCATCTGCCACACCGACGGCCTGGCCCGGCACGGTGACCTGCCGTTTCCCGCTCCCGGCGTGCTCGGCCACGAAGGCGCCGGCACCGTCGCCGCCGTCGGCCCTGGGGTGACCGGGTTCGCCGAAGGTGATCACGTCGTCATCGGCTGGCCGTGGTGCGGTTCGTGCCGGAACTGCCTGGCCGGTGAGCCCCGGTACTGCGCGCGATTGGGGTCGTTGCTGGTCGGTGGGACGCGGCCGGATGGGCCTTCCGCGTACCGCCGGGCCGATGGTTCGGCTCTGTACGGCCATTTCTTCGGCCAGTCCTCGTTCGCGACCTACTCGATCGCCGACGCCCGCAGCCTGGTGGCCGTGCCGCGGGAAGTCCCGTTGGAGCTGCTCGGCCCGTTGGCGTGCGGGCTTTCCACTGGTGCGGGCGCGGTTCTCAACACATTGCGGCCCGAGGCGGGGTCGAGCCTGGTGATCTATGGGACCGGTTCGGTCGGTCTCGCCGCGGTCATGGCGGCCCGGAACACCGGCGCCACAACGATCATCGCCGTCGACCGGCACGGCTCCCGGCTCGACCTGGCCCGCTCGCTGGGCGCCACCCACACCGTCAACGCAGCCGAGGACGACCCGGTCCAGGCGGTCACCGACATCTGCGGCGGTCCGGCCGACAACGCGTTGGAGTGCACCGGGATCATCTCCGTGGTGCGCCAGGCGGCCGACTCGGTCGGCATGCTCGGCACGTGCGCGCTGATCGGCGGCGCCCCGGCCGCCGCCGAGTTCACCCTCGACCACCTGACCACGTTGTGGGGCAAGCGAATCGTCGGCGTGCTCGGTGGTGGCGGCCGCAGCACCCAGCTGATCCCCGCCCTGATAGACCTGTATCGCCAGGGCCGGTTCCCGATGGACCGGCTGGTGTCCTGGTTCGACCTCGACCAGGTGGAGGACGCGCTGGCCGCGTCCCACGCGGGCGACGTGATCAAGCCGATCGTCCGTATGCCCTGTTCACAACCCGCGGAGGAACTCCGATGACGCGCAACCGTGACCTTCTGATCGGCGGCAAGGACGTCCCGGCCCGCTCCGGCCGCACCACCGAGGACATCAGCCCGTACACCGGCGAGGTGTTCGCGACCGTGGCCGCCGCGGGAGTCGAGGACGTCACTCTCGCGGTCGACGCGGCCCAGGCCGCTTTCCCCGCGTGGGCGGCGATGAGCCCGTTCCAGCGGCGGGCGATCTTCCTGAAGGCCGCGGATGTGTTGGAGGAACGCACTTCCCAGGCCGCGGACCTGATGGCGGGCGAGGTCGGCGGGACCCGGCCGTGGGCGTACTTCAACGTCGGCCTGGCTGCGGCGATGCTGCGTGAGGCGGCCGCCGCGATCACCGCGCCCCGCGGGGAAGTCCTGTCGGCTCAGGAGGAAGGCGTCCTCGGGCTCGCCGTGCGGGAACCCGTGGGTGTGGTGGCCGCGTTCGCCCCGTGGAACGCGCCGATCATCCTGGGCGTCCGGGCGGTCGCCGCGGCTCTCGCGGCCGGGAACACCGTGGTGGTCAAGCCTTCCGAGGACGCTCCGCTCGCATGTGGACTGTTCATCGCCGATGTCCTGTACGAGGCCGGGCTTCCCGACGGCGTGCTCAACGTGATCACCAACGACCCCGCCGACGCGGCCGGCATCGCCGAGGCACTGGTCGCCGACCCCCGGGTGCGCGCGGTGAACTTCACCGGGTCGACCGGGGTCGGCCGGATCATCGGCATGCACGCCGCCCGGCACCTCAAGCCGGCGTTGCTGGAGCTGGGCGGCAAGAACGCGATCATCGTGCTGGACGACGCCGACGTGGACTACGCCGTCAACGCCGCCACGTTCGGCGTGTTCATGAACGCGGGGCAGATCTGCATGTCCGGCGACCGGATCCTCGTGCACTCGTCCCTGGTGGAGGAGTTCACCACCAAGTTCGCCGCGAAGGTCGCCGCGTTGCCCGCCGGGGATCCGGCCCTGCCCGGCACCGTGATCGGCCCGCTGGTCTCCCCCGCCGCCGCGCAGCGCGTCGCCGGTCTCGTGCGGGACGCCGTCGCCAAGGGCGCCAGTGTTGTCGCGGGTGGCGACGTCGAGGGCGCGGTCCACCCCGCGACTGTCCTCACTGGACTCACCCCGGACGCCGAGCTTTACCACGCGGAGTCGTTCGGCCCGGTCTGCGTGGTCCAGTCGTTCGCCACCGACGACGAGGCCGTCGAGCTCGCCAACGACACCGAGAACGGCCTCACCGCCGGCATCATCACCGAGAACGGCACCCACGGCCTGCACGTCGCCCGCCGCCTGCAGACCGGCATCGTCCACATCAACGACCAGTCCGTCGCCGACGAACCCCAGGCCCCCTTCGGCGGCTTCAAGGCCTCCGGCTACGGCCGCTTCGGCGGCCGCTGGGGTCTCGAAGCCTTCACCAACACCCGCTGGCTCACCCTCGCCACCCAACAAGCCCACTACCCGTTCTGAACACCCTCAACTGGCTGTCACGTCTGACAGGTTTCTCTTAGTCGATTCATGGTCGTGGCACCGGCAACTCTCAGGGAGGAGGCGCTTACTGGTGAGGTAGGAAAGGAGACGGGCGTGAGCCAGATCGATCCGCGGCAGGCAGGGCAGCAGTACGGCGCCTGGCAGCCGCCGTCATATCCCCAGCAGTGGGCTCCGCCGCCACCACCCCCTCGCCGACGGCGCGGGCCGATTGTGCTGTTGGTGACGTTTGCGCTCGCTGTGCTCGTCGGGGTGGGTGTGGCGGGGTGGGCTATTGGGCGGGAGACTCCGGGGACGCCGGAGACGTCGTTCAGCTTCCCGCAACAGCAGCAGCCACAACAACAACTACCGCAGCAACAAGAACCTCAGCAGCAACCGCTGGACTCGTCGGAGGCGGCGTCCAAGGTCGCGGCGGGCCTGGTGGACATCAACACCGTGCTCGGATACCAGGGTGGGCAGGCCGCGGGCACGGGCATCGTGCTCACCGCCAACGGCGAAATCCTCACCAACAACCACGTCGTGGAGGGCGCGACCCAGATCTCGGTGACGGACATCGAGAACGGGCAGTCCTACGAGGCGTCCGTGGTGGGGTACGACCGCAGCCACGACATCGCCGTGATCCAGCTGAAGAACGCGTCCGGGCTGACTACCGCGCCCCTCGGCGACTCGTCGTCCGTGCAAGTCGGCGACCAGATCCTGGGTATCGGCAACGCCGGTGGCCGGGGCGGCGCGCCGGATGTGGCGCCCGGCACGGTGACCGCGCTGAACCAGTCGATCACCGCGACCGACGAGACGGGCTCCAGCTCGGAGGACCTCACCGGCCTGATCCAGGTCAACGCGAACATCCAGGCGGGTGACTCCGGCGGCGCGCTGGCCAACAGCAGCGGCCAGGTCGTCGGCGTCGACACCGCCGCCTCGGCCGGGTACCAGCTGGGCAGGCGCGGCGGTCAGATCGGCGGCGCCGAGGGGTACGCGATCCCGATCAACCAGGCGCTGAGCATCGCCAGGCAGATCGAGTCGAAGACCGCGTCCTCAACCGTCCACATCGGAGAGTCGGCGATCATGGGCATCAGCATCACCGACACCACCGGCGGCGTGGGCATCCAGGGTGTCGTCTCCGGCGGGCCGGCCGCTCAGGCCGGGCTCACCGCCGGGTCGATCATCACGGCGCTCGACGGCCGGCAGACCACCTCGACGACCGCGCTCACCCACGCGATGGACCAGCACCACCCGGGTGACAGCGTCAAGGTGACCTGGCTGGACCAGACCGGACAGCAACACACCACCACCGTCAAACTCGCCACCGGCCCAGTGGGCTGAGTTCCGCGAAGAAGCCCTGGTCGATCAGAGGTCGGCCAGGGCTTTGGCGACTGTCAGGGCCAAGGCGACATGGCAGTCGATGGCGGCGGAGTCATTGCACGGACAGGCCGAGCGTCCAATGTGGAACATCCGGGCCGCGGTCTCACAGTTGATGACTCGTCCTCGGCGCCCGTCCCCCGCCCCGGCTGGACCCCGGCTCGCCGGACCTAGCTGGGCAGGTCGCCGGTGGCCGCGAACTCCAGGCGCCGCGCGACGGACACCGACTGGTCACCGAACCGCTCATAGAACCGCGCCACCAAAGCAAGACTGGACGCGGACGCGGCACCGTGCGGCCATTCGGGCGCGGTGATGATCTCGAACACCTCGGCGTGCAAGGCGTCGACGCCGTGGTCGCACTGCTCCAGCTCGGCGAAGCTGCCCTCGGCCGGTGCGGAGATCAGCTCGCCGATCCGGTCGGCCATGCCCGCGGTGATCCGGCCCAGCTCGGCGAACTTGCCGGTCAGCTCGTCCGGGACGGCGTGCGCGGGATGGGTGAACCGGGCGGTGTCCGCGATGTGCGCGGCCAGGTCGCCCATCCGTTCGATCTTGTCCGCGCAGTACACGGCCGACAGGACAAGCCGCAGGTCACCGGCCACGGGGGCCTGCAATGCCAGCAGGCTGTGCGCCTGCTCCTCACACTGGCTGCGCAGCAGATCCAGTTCGGCATCCGCGCCGAGCACCTGCTCGGCCAACGGCAGGTCCGCGCCCAGCAACGCCGTCGTGGCCTGCCGCATGGCCACCGCGCTGCGCGCGCACATCGCCGACAGCTGCTCGCCCAACCGGGCCAGATCCCCGTGGAAAGCCTCCCGCATAGCTGCGCAGCTTACCTGTCAGGACTCCGGGACGGGTTCGACCAGTCCGGTAGTGACGTCGTGGACCAGGCCGGACACCCCGGATTCCGCCCCGCCGGGATTCGGCGCGCAACATCGCGATAGCCACCCACCGGCACACCTGCCTGACTCGCGGTCAGTCTCTTGTGGACCGCAACCGTTGAGGTCGTGCATCACGCCGCAGCGCGCGTGGTCCACGCCCTGACGGCGGTCGGCCGCGAGCTGGAACCGGCCATCAGCCACTGGGGCGCCACCCGACCTGGTCATCACCGTCAAGCTCGCCGACGAACTGCCCTCCTACCGGGCGGCCAAGCGCGGCTGGACACCTTCCTCCGGGTGGTCACCGTGCCCGCCTGACCGGCCGGATGTTCAATCCCCGACCTCCTGGGCACCCAGAAGTTCACCAACCCTTTCGTCCGAGTTCGTCCGAACGACCAGGTCCGGACCATGCCTGCTGTTAGTGCCGCGCCGGCTAGCAGGTACGGTCCGCGTCGTCCACATCGGATGCCCGGCCAGGAAGGAACCGCCATGCGACTGCGGCTACAGCCCAGGGACACGAAGTTCTTCACGATGTTCACCGAGTGCGGAGCGAACATCAGCGCCTGCGTTGAGGTGCTGCGCGAGTTCGTGACCGCGCCGCCCGAACGGCATCCCGAGCTGGCCAAGCGCATGCACGAGGTGGAACACGCCGGGGACGAGTCGACGCACGCCATCACCGAGCAGCTCAACCGCTCGTTCATCACCCCGTTCGACCGGGAGGACATCTTCCGGCTGGCCCTGCGGCTGGACGACGTGATCGACTTCATCGACGCGGCGGTCGACCTTGCCACCCTGTACGAGGTCGGTGACCTGCCCGAAGGCGTGCACAACCAGGTCGAGCTGCTGTGCCGGGCGGCGGCGCTGACCGCGGACGCGATGCCGAGGCTGAGCAAGCCCGCCGGCCTGCACGGCTACTGGGTGGAGATCAACGAGCTGGAGAACGAGGCCGACCAGGTCTACCGGCGGATGCTGAAGTGGCTGTTCAGCGGCGAGGTGGACACGCTGACGGTGATGAAGCTCAAGGAGGTCATCGACCAGCTGGAGTCGGCCGCGGACGCGTTCGAGCACGTCGCGGACGTCGTGCACGGGATCGCGGTCAAGGAAAGCTGACCGTGGAATTCTCCCTCATCCTGCTGATCGTCCTGGCGCTCGGGTTCGACTTCACCAACGGCTTCCACGACGCGGCCAACGCCATCGCGTCGGCGGTCTCCACCAAGGCGCTCTCGCTGCGCGGGGCCCTGGTGCTCGCCGGGGCGATGAACCTGCTCGGCGCCCTGGCCGGGACCGGTGTCGCGGTCACCGTCGCCAAGGGCGTCATCGCCACGCCCGCCCCCGACCAGGGGCTCACCGTGATCATCGCGGCCGTCATCGGCGCGATCACCTGGAACCTGATCACCTGGTACTTCGGCCTGCCCTCGTCCTCGTCGCACGCGCTGATCGGCGGCCTGGTCGGCGCCGCACTCGCGTCCGCCACCACCGTGCAGTGGAGCGGCGTGCTGGAGAAGGTCGCGCTGCCGATGATCATCTCCCCCGTCGTCGGGTTCGTCCTCGGCTACCTGGTGATGACCGGCATGCTGTGGATCTTCCGCGCGGCCGACGCGCACCGGGTCGCCCGCGGCATGCGGCGCGCGCAGATCTTCTCCGCGGCCAGTCTCGCGTTCGGGCACGGCCTGCAGGACGCCCAGAAGAGCATGGGCGTGATCGTGCTGGCCTTGGTGATCACCGGGCACCAGCAGGACTACTCGGTGCCGTTCTGGGTGATCCTCTTGTGCGCCATGGCTCTGGCGGCCGGCACCTACGCGGGCGGCCTGCGGATCATGCGAACCCTCGGCCGCCGGATCTTCCCGTTGACCCCGCCGTACGGGTTCAGCGCCGAGGTCTCGGCCGCGTCCGTGCTGTACCTGACCGCTTTCGTGTTCGCCGCACCGATCTCGACCACACATGTGATCACGTCGGCGATCATGGGTGTCGGCGCGACCAGACGCCGTTCCGCCGTCCGATGGTCGGTCGCGGGCAACATCGTCACCGCCTGGGTGCTCACTTTGCCTGCCGCCGCTACGGTCGCGGCGATCATCTACACGATCACGCGGTTGTTCTGATGTGTTGCATCAGATCGGTCAGGATGCGCGTGGTGGAGGCGCGTCTGCGGGCATCGCAGGCGTAGACGGGGGTCGCGGCGGGGAGACTGAGGGCCTCGCGGACCTGGTCGGTCGTGTGCGTCGCGACGCCGTGGAAGTGGTTGACGCCGACGACGAACGGCAGGCCGCGCGCCTCGAAGTAGTCGACGGCGGCGAACCCGTCGGCGAGCTTGCGGGTGTCCACCAGCACGATCGCCCCGGCCGCGCCCAGCATGATGTCGTTCCACAGCAGACAGAAGCGGTCCTGGCCCGGCGTGCCGAACAGGTACAGCACGAGGTCGCCGTCGATGGTGACCCGGCCGAAGTCCATGGCGACCGTCGTGGTCCGCTTGTCCCACAACCGGATCCCGGTCAGCGGGGCCTCGCTGGTGAGCGGCTCGATCTCGGACAGCGACGTCACGAACGTCGTCTTCCCGGCGCCGAACCCGCCGGTGACCACGATCTTCGACGCGATCCGGCCGCCGGTCCGGGTGGTGCCGCGGATCCAGGCGTACCGGCGGACCCGCTGGGCGAAGTCAACCACCCGTCACCTCCCACGCCAGCCGCCCGGCGAAGTGCGCCGCGGGGGCGAAATCCGTGTCGGGCTCGGCAAAAACGGCCAGCGCGACACCGTCGCCGACGGCCATCAGCAGCAACAGCCCCTGGTCCATCGTCACGACGGTCCGGGTGACCGGCTCGGCGCGGAAGAACCGTGCCGCACCACCGGCCACACTTTGCAGCAGGGACACCACGGCGGCGGCTTCGTCCGCGGTGTCCGAAGGCAGCGGGTCGGAACACCCCAGCAGCCGGCCGTCCGGACCGGCCAGCACGGCGTGCGCGACTCCGGGCGTGGCCCGCACGAAAGACGTGATCAGCTCATTCATCGAACCCCTCCTGGACCCGGAAGAACCAGCACCGCACGCTAGCCCTGTCTGGCCGCAACGAGCCAACCGCTGTGACGGTTACCACCGTTAACCCAGGATTGTTGACGCGATTCTTACGCGCATCCGGCGAATTCCGGCGGCATTCCAGGCGACAAGGTTACCGACAGGTAACAGGATACGCCCCAAGCTGGCGAAGTACTTTCTGCCGAGCGACCGAAAGACGGCTCTGCCAGCGCGTATCGCGTCGATATGCATGCGGTGCAGCCGCTGGAGGCGACACCCGGAAATCACCCATGCGTGAACGATGATCATTGCCGACGTCCATCTAAACAGCTGTAAACATGTTCGGCGCACGGCCTCATCACCAGGCGAACCTACTGGTCGGTAGGGATAAATTCAGAACACCGCCATCGCCGACCTTCGAGGGCGATCGATTGCATTCGAGCCGTGACCAGAATGAACTTTTTCGTTCAGGTGAGGCGGCTCACCGCGGCCGGACCGGCATTTACCTTCCTTTAACGGTCAGTGACCTTGTGCTCACGGGTTGGAGCCATAGCCTGGCGGAGCCGGGCCCGGCGGAGTCTCCGCGGCCCGAACCCAGGAAGGTCCCGAACCCATGCGAGATCGCCTTGTGCGTACCGGCAGCCGCGCGCCCGCCCGGCTCGCGGCCGCGCTGACCGCGGTCGCTGCGACCATCAGCGGGGTGGTCGTGGCGACCGCGCCGTTCAGCACCGCCGCGCCCGTGGCCGCCCCGTCGTCCAAACAGGACGCTTCGTTTCAGGCGGTGTGCACCTTCAGTCACCGCAACAACGACGACCCGATCGTCTTCCTCGACGAGCCGAACAAGTCGCACACGCACGACTTCTACGGCAACCCCACGACGAACGCCTTCTCCTCCACGTCGAGCCTGCGCAAGAGCGCGCTGACGACGTGCAACATCCCGTTCGACAAGTCCGCGTACTGGGTGGCGAACCTGCGGCGCAACGGTCAGCCGGTGACCGCGGAGCGTCTGGTCGCCACCTACCAGGCGAGGTTCAAGGACCGGGTGGAGCCGTTCCCCCGTGGCCTGAAGATGGTGTCCGGCAACGCCATGGCGATGATGCCTCAGCAGCTGTCCACAGTGGAGTGGAGTTGCAACGACGATGTCAGCCAGGCCTCGCCGAGTGTGATCCCGTCCTGCCCGGACCCGGCCAAGCCGCTGACCATGACCGTGTGGTTCCCGGACTGCTGGAACGGCACGGATCTGGACAGCCCGAACCACATCAGCCACATGGAGTTCAGCTCCGGCGGCAAGTGCCCGGCCAGCCATCCGGTCCCTGTGCCGGGGTTGAAGGAAACGGTGTTCTGGCCGGACGAGAAGTCCAGCAAGGGCCTGACGCTCTCAGCGATGAACAGCACGCTGACCGGGCACGCGGACTTCATGAACGGCTGGGACGCGTTCGGTCAGGGCACGTTCGTCCGGGTGTTCCTCGACCTGTTCAACAGCAACAACATCTTCGGCAGCATCGCCAACCGCCCGCTGCGCACGGTGATCGGCGTGACCGCGGGCCCGCCCAACCGGCCCGAGCCCCGCCGTACGCCCCCGACGATGCCTGAGTCCACATCGGATGGTGGTCCGTTCGCCGGTCTGTTGTCCGCCCTGTTCGGCAAGCGCTGAAGGAGGAACGTGGTGAGAGTCGCCGTGATCGGAGCCGGGATAGCGGGCCTCTCGGCCGCCTACCGGCTGCGCGCCGACGCGGAGGTGACGTTGTTCGAGTCGGCCGCGCAAGCCGGCGGCCACGCGCACACCGTCGAGGTCGACCACAACGGCACCACACTGGGGCTGGATACGGCGTTCATCGTCTACAACGAGCCGCACTATCCGTCCCTCACAAAGTTCTTCGCTGACCTCGGCGTGTCCACCAAGGCGCACCCCGGCCGGTTCAGCTTCTTCGACCACGGCGGCTCCGCGTATGTCTCCGAGGACTTCGACCTGCCCGAACCCGAGGTGGTGGCGCGCTATCCGGCCGGGTTCGTGTCGCTGTGGCGCGAGGCGAACCGGTTCCACCGCGAGTCCCCCAAGGACTTCATGCGCGGCCGGGCGGACATTCCGCTCGCCGAGTACCTGGATCGCAACGGGTACAGCGAATCCTTCCGGCACGGGTTCATCGTGCTGATCGCCACCGCGGCCTGGTCGGTGCCCGCCGAGCGGATCTGGGACATGCCAGCCTCGACGGTGATCGCATTCTTCTTCGCCCATGGCGCCGAAGGGCTCGGTGGCCGGACCGTGCCGTGGCGAACTGTCGGAGGCGGCAGCATCACGTATGTCCGCGCGGTGCTCGACCGGTTGCAGGCAAACGCCGCCATTCGCCTCCGGACAGAAGTACTGGGCGTGCGCGAGGAAGCCGACACCGTCGAGGTCAGGACCGCTGCTGGAGTCGAACGGTTCGACCAGGTCGTGCTCGCCACGCACGCCGACGACGCCCTCCGCCTCCTCGAACGTCCCACCCCACGCCAGCTCATGCTCGCCGCGATCGAGTACCACCCGACACGTGCGGTCCTGCACACCGACGCGACGATCATGCCCGCCGACAAAGCACACTGGCGCAGCTGGAACTACGGCCGCTCCCCCGAGTTGCGCTCGTGGGTCGTCTACTACCTCAACCGGCTGCAGGACTTCTCCTGCGACAAGGACTTCTTCGTGTCGCTGGACTGTCCACTCCGGATCCGCGACGAGCACGTCATCGCGGACCTGCGGTACCGGCACCCGGTCTTCACCGCTGAGGTCCGGCGCCTGCAACGGGAGATCCATTCGGTGAACGATGGCTCGCGGGTCAAGTTCGCCGGGTCCTACTTCCATTCCCGCCGGCTCGGGCCGGACATCGTCGGCTCGCACGAGTCGGCGTTCGACTCCGGCCAGGCGGCCGCCGAGTCGGTTCTGTACAGAAAGGACAGTGATGACTGACCGCCGCACCGCCGCAGAAGTCCAGGAGTGGCTGGTGGCCAGGATCGCCGGCCGGCTCGCGGTCCCGCCGGAGCAGGTCGACGTCGACCAGTACTTCGACGAGTTCGCCCTGGACTCCACCGAGGCCCTGGTGCTGGCCGGGGAACTGGAGAACTGGCTCGGCCTCGAGCTGGAGACCACGGCGCTGTGGTACCACCCGACCATCGCCGACCTGTCGGCGTGGATCGTGTCCATTCAGGAGCGTGCCGGTGCCCGCCACTGACACGGTCGTCATGGTCCATCCCGGCGCGCTGCCCGCATCCTGCTACGCGGGTCTCGCTCGGGAAGTGGACCTTCTGGTGATCGATCTGGAGCAGATCCCTTCGTACCGCGCGATGATGCTGCACGACGACAGCCGGGGCGTGTCCGTGGCCGGGCTCGCCGAGCATGTCGCCGACCGGATCGTCCGCATTTCCGGACCGTGGTTGCTGGCTGGTTGGTCGCTCGGCGGTGTGATCGCGTACGCGGCCACCAGCCTGCTGCCCGACCATCGCCTGCCGCTGCACCTGGTCGCACTGGACAGCATCGCTCCCGTTCCGGAAAACCAGCGGCGTGCCAGCGACTTTCCACCCGAGGTGCTGGTGACCTGGTTTGCCGGGTACCTCGCCGCGAAACGAGGTGGGCGCCTCACTGTCGATGTCCCTGGTGGACTGTCCGTTGAGGACGCGCTGGCAGTTGTTCTCCGAGAGGCGATCCGAACTGGGTTGGTGTGGCCGGATGTCACGGTCGCCGGGATGCGCAAGCTGTTCGAAGTCTATCTCACTGGACTGTTCAGGAACGTCGATCTGACCGCGGGGTATGAAGCTCCGCCCGCACGGGTGCCGATGACGTTGGTCCGCCCGGCGGTCGGGCTGTTGGCCACGCCCGGTGCCTTGGGCTGGCAACGACTGGCTCCCGCGCTCACCGTCGAGCACTGCCCGGGCGACCACTACTCCATGGTCGGCGAGACCGACGCCATCGCAGGCGTGTTCCGCTCCCGCCTCGCCGGTCAGCTGATCTGAGGGGACCACTGTGAACAACCGGATCGCCATCATCGGCCTGGGCGCGCTGTACCCGAAATCCCGGGATCTCCGGGAGTTCTGGAGCAATGTCGTCGAGGCGCGGGACTGCATCGAGGATGTGCCGGAGACGCACTGGTCGATCGCGGACTACTACGATCCCGATCCTTCGGCGCCGGACAAGACCTACTGCAAGCGCGGCGGGTTCATCCCCACGGTCGACTTCGACCCGCTGGAGTTCGGCCTGCCACCAAGCAGTCTTGAGGTCACCGATGTGCTGCAGTTGCTGAGTCTGGTGGTGGCCAAGCAGGTTCTCGCCGACGCGGGCGCGCCCGGGTCGGCCTGGTACGACCCGTCTCGGACCGGGGTCGTCCTCGGCGTGACCGGCGCGAACTCGCTCACCCAGCCGCTGGCGACGCGGTTGCAGACCCCTGTGCTCAAGCGGGTGCTGCACTCGTTCGGGATCAGCGGCGCCGCTGCGGACGAGATCGCGGCCACGTGGGTCAAGGCGTTCGCGCCGTGGGAGGAGAACTCGTTCCCCGGCATGCTGGGCAACGTCGTCGCCGGGCGGATCGCCAACCGGTTCGACCTCGGCGGCACCAACTGCACGGTGGACGCGGCCTGCGCGAGCTCCCTGGCCGCAGTGCACCTCGCGGTGTCCGAACTGGTCAGTGGCCGGGCCGACCTGATGATCACCGGTGGCTGCGACGCGGAGAACACCATCCTGATGTACCTGTGTTTCTCCAAGACCCCTGCTTTCTCGCGCAGTGGCACCATCCGGCCGTTCGACGCGGCGGGCGACGGGACGTTGATCGGCGAGGGCATCGGGATGCTGGCGTTGAAGCGGTTGGCCGATGCCGAACGGGACGGCGACCGGATTTACGCGGTGCTGCGGGGAATCGGGAGTTCCAGCGACGGCCGGTTCAAGAGCATCTACGCGCCACGACGGGAAGGCCAGGTTGTGGCGTTGAACCGGGCTTACGCGGACGCGGGTTTCGACCCTGCTGAGGTCGGACTTGTTGAGTGCCATGGGACTGGGACGGCAGTCGGTGATCAGACGGAGCTCGCCGCCTTGCGGGAGGTGTTCGCCGCAGCCCCGCCCGCATCCGTGGCCGTGGGCAGTGTCAAGTCGCAGATCGGGCACACCAAGGCGGCTGCAGGGGCGGCCGGGTTGATCAAGCTGGCGTTGGCGTTGCACCACAAGGTGTTGCCGCCCACGATCAACGTCTCCCGGCCGCGTGCCGAGTTCGCCGGTTCGCCGTTCTGCGTGAACACCTCGGCGCGACCTTGGATCGCCGATCCCGCACGCCCGGTCCGGCGAGCAGCGCTGTCCTCCTTTGGTTTCGGTGGGACGAACTTCCACTGTGTGCTTGAGGAACACGGCTCTGCTGGTACTGCGCTGCATCCTGTTGCTCGGGTGCATATCTGGCATGCTGAGTCGGCTTCTTCGCTGGCGGCCCTCGTCGAGTCGTCGGCGACTTGTTCGGAGCATGTGCCTGCTTCTTCCGCGCGGCTGGCGATTGTCGCCCGGACTTCGCAGGAGCTTGCTTCGTTGCGGGCCGAAGCGGTCCGGCGGTTGCGGGATGATCCTTCGTCGTTCTCGTTGCCTGGTTGCTACTACCGGCGGCGGGCTGTGGCGTGGGACGGGTCGGTAGCCGCCATGTTCGCCGGTCAGGGGAGTCAGTACGTCGGGATGGGCGCGCAGGCGGCTCTCGCGGTTGCGTCGGTCAGGGCCGCATTCGACCTTGCCTCCACGTCATCTCCATTGGGGCAGGTGGTTTTCCCGGCACCGGCTTTCGATGCGGCCACCCGGGCCGCGCAGGAGGCGGCTCTGCGGTGCACTTCCCATGCCCAGCCCGCCGTGGGCGCTCTCGCTTTGGGGCAGTACCGGTATCTGACCGAGTCGGGGTTCGCGGCTGATGGTGCGATCGGGCACAGCTTCGGTGAGCTGACGGCGTTGTGCGCGGCCGGGAGCTTCAGCGATTCGACGTTCCTGCGTTTGGCTTGGGCGCGCGGCCAGGCCATGTCCGTTCGGTCGTCCGATCCGGGCACGATGGCCGCGGTCCGGCTGGACGTCGACAAGGTGACCGAACTGGTCGCCGCGCACCCGGATGTCTTCGTGTGCAACATCAACGCGCCTGACCAGACCGTTGTCGGCGGCGGGACTTCCGCGGTCCGCGGCTTCGTCGCCTCGTGCCGTGCTGCCGGTGTCGGCGCCCAGGAGATCCCGGTCGCGTCCGCTTTCCACACCCATTACGTGTCCGGCGCGGACTTCCGGACCGCCTTGTCTGCAGTGGACGTCGGCAGGCCTTCCTTCCCGGTGTACTCCAACGTTGCCGGTGCCTCATACGGCGACGATGTGGCCGCCAACCGGGATCTGCTGGTGCGGCAGATCGGGTCGCCGGTGCATTTCGCGTCCCGGATCGAGGAGATGTACCGGTCGGGGCTGCGGATCTTCGTCGAGTTCGGCCCCCGCGCGGTGCTCGGCGGCTTCGTCCGCACGATCCTCGCCGGCCACCCCGACGTGCACATCCTCGCCGCCGACTCCGGCCCGGGCACCGACAGCGACCGTTCCCTGAAACAACTCGCTGCCCAGCTCCTCGTCCTCGGCCTCCCCCTCCACACCCTCAACCGCCACGCATCCACCCACCCAGAGCCGTCACCGACCCACGGAATGAGGATCCCATTGAACGGGGTGAACCACTTGTCCGAGAAGCGCCGCCAAGCCTTCGACCAGTCCCTGGCCACCACCCACCACGCCCTCACCACCGACCCTCGCGATCACCGGCTGCCCGCACCGCTGGAGTCCACTGCCACCAGCCCTTCCTCGCCCGACGGACCTCACCACTCGGCTGGGGTCACCGGCCCGCGTCCTGCCGTCGGCGGTCACCAACTGCCTGCCTCGATGGAGCCCATCGCCGCCGACCACCTGGCTCTCACCACCGATGGCCTTCACCATTCGGCCGGTACCGACCCGCGCCCTACCTCCGGTGGTCACCGAATGCCCACCACCATCGAGTCCGTCGCCGCCGACCACCTGGCTCTGCACCGCGAATACCTCACCAACCAGCTCCGCATCACCGAGTACCTGGCCACCCTCCTCACCACCAACCCGCACCAGGACACCCTGACCACGATCAACGCCCTCCTCCACCACGCCCACACCCTCAGCCAGACTCACATCCACGCCACCGAACTCCTCCGAACCATCACCCACCCCCATCCCACCAACGCCTCACCCACACGCACGAACCCAACACCAGCCCCATCCACCCGACCGCAACCACCCACTCACACCCCAGCCCAGCCCTCGGCCCCCTCCCACAGCCCTCTACCCGCACTCACCAACCCGGCGCCAGCCCCATCCACCCGACCGCAACCACTCACTCACTTCCCAGCCCAGCCCTCAGCACCCACCACCACTGCCCTACCCCCACTCACCAACCCAACACCCCTCCCATCCGCCCAACCACAACCATCCACCCACACCCCAGCCCAGATTTCCGCACCACCGTTCGTCGCACTCCCACCAGCCCCCACCAACGGCGCCCAGCCAACCGCACCGAGCCTGGCCACGCCGCCCCCGGCTGTCGCGCTGACGCCTGCGCTTTCAAGCCTGGAGCCGCCCGCCCCTGCGGGGGTCCACCCGGATGTGGTCCGGGATGCGGTGCTGGCCGTGGTGTCGGACAAGACGGGCTATCCGGTGGACATGCTGGATACCGGGATGGATGTGGAGGGGGATTTGGGGATCGACTCGATCAAGCGGGTGGAGATCATGGGGGTGCTGGGCGAGAAGTTCGGCGGGGTGGCTGGGGTGGGGGTCGAGCGGTTGGCCGAGGTGCGGACGTTGGCGGACATCGTCGGGTTGCTGGTGGAGGTGGGGACGGGCCCAAAAGGGTGACCGCACGGCGGTCCGCGGGGTTGGTGCGGTTGCCGGCTGTTGACCGGGTCGAACGACGGCGAGGGCCGCGAGTTGCCTTGCTCGCTGGGGAGAACGGCTCACTTGCGCAGGCCATTGGCGAAGCCTTGAGCGCTGATGGGTGGCTTGTGCGGACCAGCAGCGAGACCGAAGCCGTGGAGTTGGTGGTGTGGGTTGGCGGCGAACCAGCGGGCGTTGCAGCGGCCAGCGAAAGTCTGGTCGACGCGCTGCTGGTGGCACGGGATACACAGGCGCGTCTGGAGGAAACCCACGGCACCTTCGTGGCCGTCACAAGATCCAATGTGGACGGTCACAGCATGGCCGTGCTCGGTGGGGTGTCAGGCCTTGTCAAAACGCTCGCGATCGAGGCGCCGGAGGTGTTCTGCCGTGTCCTCGAACTCCCCATGCAGCTCGACGACCAGAGATGCGCCGGGCTGGTGCTGGCCGAACTCGCCGACAGCCAGCGAAGCCTGGCTCACGTCGGCTACGACGCGGACGAGAAACGGTGGACGATGGGCCTGATCGACACCCCCAGCAGAATCGGGACGGCACCCGGACCGCAGGATCTGTTCGTGGTCACAGGCGGTGGCCGGGGCATCACTGCGGCCTGCGCCAAGGGACTGGCCGAAAAGTACGGCTGCGGCCTGATCCTCCTAGGCCGCACCCCATTGAGAGAACAACCAGAGTGGGCAAGGGAAGTCCCACTCAAGAATCTCAAAGCCGCAATCGCCAAGCACCTCACAGCACCAACCCCACGGGAAGTCGACAAGATCTACCGCGAACTGGCCGCGAGCCGCGAGATCACGGAAATCCTGCAGGGGACAAAAGCCGAATACATAGCAGTCGACATCACCGACCCGGAAGCTGTAGCCAAAGCCCTCGCGCCCTACCGCATCACCGGACTGGTGCACGGCGCGGGAGTGCTCGCGGACAAGGTCATCAAGAACAAGCAAGCCGACGACGTCCGCCGTGTCCTCAAACCGAAACTCGAAGGCCTGAGCGCAGTCCTCCAAGCGGTGGACGTGCGACAACTACGTCACATTGTGTTGTTCTCGTCGGTCGCGGGCTTCTTCGGCAACCACGGCCAAGCCGACTACGCGATGGCCAACGAGGCGCTCAACCGGATGGCGGCCGTCCTCAAGCGACAGTATCTGGATGCCCAGGTCACTTCGATCAACTGGGGCGCCTGGGACGGCGGCATGGTCACGCCTCAGCTCGCGAAAATGTTCACCGAACGCGGCGTTCCGCTCATCTCCGTGCCCGAAGGTGTTCGGCACTTCCTCGACCTGTTCGAAAGCCCGCAGGAGGTGGTAACGGTGGTCGGGCCGGCGACCCCCCTGTCGGCCCGGCCACCCCGTTCCAGCGGAACCCTTGTGCTGCACCGAGACCCGCTCCCGGCTCATCCGTACCTCAAGGATCACACCATCGGCGGCCAACCGGTCCTGCCGGTCACGGTGGCGATCGGCGCCATCCTCAACGCGGTCGGCCGAGTCCGCCCCGAGCTGACCACACTCACCGACTTCGCTGTCCTCAAAGGACTCGTTGGCAAGCCCGGCCCACTGAAGCTGAGACTCGTCGAGCGCCACGACGGCCTGGCGGTTCTGGTCATGGACGACACCGGCCGCCCCCGCTACCAAGCCTTGATGGAACACCAAGGACCACAACCAGAACCGATGATCCTCCCCGAGCCGACAGAGAATGTGACCGCGTATGCCGACGGAACCCTTTTCCACGGCCCATCGCTGCAAGGCATCGCGAAGATGACCAGCGACCGCAAGATCTTCGAGTGTGACCTGTGCACCACCCCGCTGGCGGACGGCGCCTACGCCACGGACACCTACGACCCGTTCAAGGCCGACCTGCTGCTGCAAGCGGCGCTGGTGTGGGTGCGTCACCAGCGCGGAGTTGCGAGCCTGCCGGTCGCAGTCGGTACCGTGGAGTGCCACAAACCGTTGCCCCAAGGGCCGTTCCGGGTCCTGGTGGAGCAGACCGGCGAGGTGGAGTCGCGGGTGATGTGCACGGTGACGGCATGCGCGCCGAACGGTGAAGTCCTGCTGCGGTTCCGGGGTGTTGACCTGGTGTGCAGCCAAGCGCTCAAGTTCGCGGTGGGGGCGTGATGCACCTCGCGATCATCGGCATGGCCTGCCTGCTGCCCGGCGCCAGCAGCCCCGAGGAGTTCTGGGACGCCATCCGCGAAGGACGTGACCTCCGTACGGAAGGCGACTTCGACCCGGCCGTCCCCGGCGGCTGGGGCGACGAACACCACAAGATCACGGCCACCCGCGGCGGCTTTGTGCACGACCGCGAGCCCAGGAAGGCGGTGCGCTGGCCGCTGAAAGTAGCACAGGAGGCCCTCGCGGACGCGAAAACACCGGCCGAAGCCCTCGACCGCACTGGAATCGTGCTCGGCAACTACGCCTTCCCGACCGAGGACTCAACACGCCTCGCCATCCCGTTGATACAACGCGAGGTCTGCAAAGGCCTCGGCGTCGAACCGAAAGACGTGCCACAGGGCGACTATCGCGAGATGCGCCCCTTCGGTCTCCCCGCCAAAGTCATCGCGGACACCTTGAAGCTGGGCGGCCCAACGCTCGCGGTGGACGCAGCCTGTTCATCCATGCTGTACGGACTTGCCATCGCCCGCGACTACCTGAAAGCAGGCCTGGCGGACGTCATGCTGACGGGAGCGGTCTGCGCTCCGGATCCCACACTGATCCATCTGTCCTTTTCGGACCTGAAAGCGTACCCGAGCAACGGTGTCAGCCAACCGTTCAACGAGGACTCCACCGGAATTGTCACGGGTCAGGGCGCAGGAATGTTCGTGGTCAAACGTCTGGCCGACGCCGTCCGGGACAACGACCACATCCACGCGGTGATCGAGTCCATCGGACTGAGCAACGACGGCTCCAGCGGGCACATGCTCACCCCGAGTGTCACCGGCCAGATCGACGCGTACAAAAGGGCGCACCAACACTCCACGGTGGACTACATCGAATGCCACGCCACTGGAACGCCGATCGGCGACAAGACGGAGCTGGCGGGACTGTCCACATTCTTCGGCGAACTCCCGGCACTTGGCTCGGTCAAAGGCAATATCGGCCACCTGCTGACCGTGGCGGGGTTCACGAGCCTGCTCAAGGTCATCCTGGCGATGCGCGCGGGAGTAATACCGCCTACGCCGGGAGCGACCCACCCCAGCGTCGTGCACACCGAACGCCCATGGCCAGGCCCTCGACGGGCGGGCGTGTCGGCGTTCGGGTTCGGCGGCACCAACGCGCACGCGATCCTCACAGACAGGCCGGGCCGGGACCCCGACGGCCCCACCCCGGTCCGGCCTCCCCACCTCGCCATTACCGGGATCGGCGTCCGTCTCGGCGACATCCGTACACTCCCCGAGCTGGCCAAAGCAGTGCGCAAGGCAACGCCAGCATTGCGGCCCCGGCCGGATGACCACTGGTACGGAATGAACGATCTCGTCGACCACGGACCCGCCGGCTACATCGACCATGCCGACATCGACCCGCTGGCCTACCGCATCCCACCCGCCGACCTCGCCCAGCTCAACCCGCAGCACGCCGTGCTGTTCGAAGCCGCTGAGGCAGCACTGAACGACGCGGACCTGAGCGGCGGGAGGGTCGGGGTCGTCGTGGCCATGGAAATGGATCCCCGCACGCACACCCATCGCGCCCGGTTCGACATCGGTGCTCACCTGCGGTCTATAGTGGACACACCATCGGACACACTGGAAGAGAAGGTCCGGGACGCCGTCCATGAACCGTTGAGCGCCAACGAGGTCCTGTCGTACATCGGCAACATCATGTCCAGCCGGATCTCAGCCTCACGCGACTTCACCGGCCCCTCGTTCACCGTCTCCTCCAGCGCCCGGGCCCTCGAAGTCGCCGGCCTGCTGATGATGGACCCGAGCATCGAAGCGGTGGTGGTCGGCGCCGTCGACCTGGCCTGCGGGGTCGAGAACGTCCTCGCCCGCAACGAACTCGAGGACGAAGTCCCACCGCTGGGCGATGGCGCGACCGTACTGGTGTTGACCAGGCACAGCGAACACGCCTACGCGACGATCGGCCCTGCCGAAGGCACGTTCGACTACCTGGCCCTGACCGACTCCACGGCCCCAGCGAACCAAACAGGCGAACCCCTGTCGTGCGCGATCGGCAGTCTCACCCCGCTGGTCGGCGACACCCAGGTCTGCGCATTACTGGCCTCGGTCGCCAAGGTCGCGTTGTGCCTGTCACAGGCCGAATTGCCGCCGACACCGGCGGAGTTCCTGTTCGACCCACCAGAAAACTCGCCGTTCTGCCGTCTGGAGGCGCCGCAACCGTGGATGAGCCGCAACGGCGTCCGCACGGCAGCGGTCGCCTCCAGCGAAGCCACCTTTGTGCTGTCTTCAAGCGCACCAGCACGAAGGGTGAGCTGCCCGGGCCCGTTGATCATCATCTTGGCCGGTGACTCAGGTCAAGATCTCGTCGAAGCCGCCACCCGGTGCCTCGACGATCCCACCCATCGCACAACCGGCCGATACAAAGCCGTATTGGTCGCCGAGGACATGCCCCGAATGCGCCGCGAACTCACTGCCGCGCAACGGGACCTCCCGGCGGTGATCGAGCGCGGCGGCGAATGGACCACTCCAGCGGGCAGTTACTGCACGGCGAGGCCGATCGGACCGGGCCGGATCGCGTTCGTCTACCCCGGCGCCTTCACCACGTACCCGGGCGCCGGGCGCGACCTGTTCACACTGTTTCCCCAACTCCTGGCGGACTTCGAAGCCGAGGGTGACCCGGCGGAACGGTTCAAGCACGCCCGGCTCTACCCCCGTGCCCGCAACGGCATCGACCGCCGAGCGGCCCTCAAACACGAGGCCGGACTGCAGGACGACATCCCGACAATGCTGGCCGCCGGGACGAACTTCGCCGTCCTGCACACGAAGATGTTGCGGGACATCCTCGGCATCCACCCCGACGGCGGCTTTGGCTACAGCCTGGGCGAAAGCAGCATGCTGTTCGCGCTGGACGTCTGGGATCCGGCCAGCCGTGACGACACCGCCCTGGCAGCGAGCCCGCTTTTCCGCGTCAAGCTGTCCGGTCCCAAGCGCCTGATCCGCGAGACCTGGCAGATCCCCGAAGATGTGCCGGAGGTCTGGGCCACCCACGTCGTACTCGCTGGCGCCCAAGCGGTCCGGGTCGCCGCCGAAGGTCTGGACCGCGTCTTCATCACCCACATCAACACACCCAACGAGGTCGTGATCGCTGGCGACCCGGCACAATGCCGGGAAGTCATCGATCGGCTCGGCTGCCGGTCCGCCAAGGCGCCGGCCAATCACGTGATGCACTGCCCCATCGTCGACCCGGAGATCGACTCTCTGGCGGACCTCAACGACTATCCACTCGGGACTCCCGAAGACATCGAACTGCTGTCAGCATATGACTACGACAAGATCGACCACATCGACCGAACGGTTCTGGCCGAGCGGATCGCGTACACGCTGTGCAACACAGTCGACTTCAGCAGGCTCATCCGGACCGCCTACGACCGCGGGTTCCGCTACTTCGTCGAGGTCGGTCCGGGCGCGACCTGCACCCGATGGATCAACGAGACCTTGGACGGAACAGACCACGTGGCCGTGTCGGTGGATCGGCGCGGGGCTCCGGGCGCCACTGTGCTCGCGCAGGCGTTGGCGCGACTGATCAGCCATGGCGTTCCGGTTGATCTGGACCAATTGTTCGGTCCGCGCGACGAGAAGCCGGCGCGGCGGGCGTTCCCGGTTCGCTGCGGCGGCGAGTCGATCGCGGACCGAGTCCGGCAAGCCAGATACCTCTGGGGTCCCGATGACCTCACCGAGTTCGCCAGCGGCAGCGTGGCAAACGTTTTCGGACCACAGTTCGTGGAAATCGACAGTTACCCGGTCCGGGTACGGCTTCCCGAATCGCCGTACCTGTTCGTCAGCCGGGTCACCGAGCTGACAGGAAGGACCGGTTGCTTCGAACCATCGTCCATCACGACCGAGTACGACATCCCGGCAAACGCCTGGTACACAATGGACGGCCTGGTTCCGTGCGCGGTCACCATCGAGGCCGGGCAGTGCGACCTGCTGTTGATCAGCTATCTCGGTATCGACTTCCGGGTCCAGGGCACTCGGCGATATCGGTTGCTGGACAGCCGTCTGGTGTTCCACGGTGGCCTGCCCCGCGAAGGTCAGACGCTGCGCTACGAGATCAAGATCGACCGGTTCGTCTGGAACGGCGACGCACTGCTGTTCTTCTTCAACTACCGGTGTTTCGCCGATGGTGAGCTGATCCTGGAACTGCTCGACGCCTGTGCCGGGTTCTTCTCCCCCGCCGAACTCGAAGACTCCCTGGGGGTCATCCAGACCCAGGCCGATCGCCGCCGGTACCAGGCGTTCAAGAAGACCTGGTTCAAGCCACTCGCCCGAACCGACCGAACCGAGTTGTCCACATCGAACCTTCAGGAACTGGCCGCGGGTAAGCCGGGAGCGGTGTTCGGCACGGAGTGGAGCCACGGCGGCAACCCGTCGCTCCGCCTGCCCGGGGAGATGCTGCGAATGATCGACGGGATCCCGCGGGTCGACCGGCTCGGCGGACCGTGCGGGCTCGGTGCGTTGACCGCCATCAAACACCTCGACCCGGACGGCTGGTACTTCCGCTGCCACTTCCCCGGCGACCCAGTGCTCGCTGGTTCGTTGGTCGCCGAGGGCGGCGTGCAGTTGCTTCAGGTCTACGCACTCTACCTCGGCATGCACATGGTCCTGCCGGACGCCGAGTTCCAGGCCGTTCCGGGGCTGGAGACCTCGGTCAAGGTACGCGGTCAGATCACGCCCGAGACAACGCAAATCCGTTACGAGGCCGAGATAACCCAGCTCACGCTCCTGCCGCGGCCAACAGTGATCGCCGACATCACGGTGTACGACGGCGACAAGCCGATCATCAGCATGCGCGACTTCGGCATCCAGATCCGGGAAAAGCCCGGCACGCCGTCCCGTCCTGGTCCCGGCGGCGTGCCGGAGTTCCTTGGCCGTCGCAACCACCAGGGCGAACCGGCGTTCATCAACGAACTTCACCTGGCGCACGCGGCCCGCGGAGACCTCGGCGTCGCGATGGGACCGGAGTTCGACATCTACCGCGACCGCCGCGCCCCGCACATTCCCAACGGCGACTTCCAGTTCGTCGACCGGATCATGGTACTGGAAGGCGTCCGCGGCCAGCTGATCCCAGGCGCAGTGCTGGAGACCGAGTACGACTCGCCGCCGGAAGCCTGGTACTACAACGACTCCCCGACCATGCCCAACTGCGTCTACATGGAAACTTCGCTGCAGGCCGCGATCCTGCTCGGCTACTACCTCGGCGCGACCTTGGTCAGCCCCGAGGACGAGTACAGCATCCGTAACCTGGACGGCGAGGCGACCATCCTCAAGGCCATCGACCTGCGGGGCAAGACCATCCGGCAACGATCGGTCCTGCTATCCAGCCAGGCCGCGGGAGGCGTTGTCTTGCAACGGTTCCGCTACGAGCTGCGCTGCGACGGCGAGGTCTTCTACGTCGGCGAGTCCCTGTTCGGCTATTTCACCGCCGCAGCGCTCGCCAACCAGGTCGGTCTCCCCCCTCTGCAACCGTTGACACAAGCAACACCGGACAGTCTGTCTATTGTGGAAGGCGGTGGCGAGTATGGCAAAGGGTATGTGGCCGGCCGCCGCCGGATCAGTCCGGACGACTGGTACTTCGACTGCCACTTCCACCGCGATCCGGTCATGCCCGGGTCGCTGGGCGTCGAGGCCGTGATCCAGGCCCTACAGGTGTTCGTGACCGAGACCGGTCTGGCCCGCTCCCCCGTCTTCGTCCCGCCCGAAGGGATCGCCATGTCCTGGAAATACCGCGGCCAGATCCTGCGCACTGACCCGGAGATGACGTTCGACCTGCACATCAAGGAGATCCGCGACGGGGACAAGCTCGTGGTGATCGCCGATGCGAACGTCTGGACCGGTTCGCTGCGCATTTACGAGCTGAAGAACGTGGCCGTCGCTGTCCAGGAGGAACGATGACGCTGTTCGCCACCGTCCACACCGACATCGAGGGCATCCGCCACGCCTTGGCACGATTGGACGTTCCCTGTTACGTCGTCGACACCGGACACGGGATCGGCGTCACAACAGAGGAACCTGCCTCCGCGATCGCCAGCGTCGGGCCATTGCCCGCGAACCGCCTGGGGTCAAGCGCTTTCCAAGCCCGGCATGGAATCGCGCACAGTTATCTCGGCGGGGCGATGGCCGCGGGTATCGCGTCCGAGGAGATGGTGATCGCCTTGGCCCGGGCCGGGTTCCTGGGCAGTTTCGGCGCGGCCGGCCTGTTGCCGGACCGGATCGAGCGAGCATTGCGGAGGTTCGCGGCGGAGATCCCGGAGCTTCCGTTCGCCGCCAACCTGATCCACAGTCCCAGCGAGCAAGCCCTGGAGAGGTCCACTGTGGACCTTTATCTCCGGCACGGCGTGCGATGCGTTGAGGCTTCCGCGTTCATGGACCTCACCCCCCACATCGTGCGCTACCGCGTCGCCGGTCTGCGGCGTGCAGCTGATGGTCCGGTCGCGACCAACCGGGTCATCGCCAAGGTGTCCCGGCCCGAAGTGGCTGAGCGGTTCCTTCTCCCGGCGCCCGAACCGATCGTCACCGGGCTGCTCAGCGACGGCTTGGTCACGGCCGAGCAGGCGGCGCTGGCCCGCGAGGTGCCCATGGCCGACGACATCACCGTGGAGGCCGACTCGGGCGGCCACACCGACCGCCGCCCGTTGGTCGCGCTCTTCCCGGTGATCGCCCGGCTACGGGACAAGCTCCGTCCGGGAGTCGGCCTCGGCGCCGCCGGTGGGATCGGCACGCCGCAAGCGGTCGCGGCGGCGTTCACGCTGGGGGCCGACTACGTGGTGACCGGCTCGGTGAACCAGTCCTGTGTGGAGGCTGGAACTTCGGACCTGGTCCGGCGGTTGTTGTGGGGCGCCGAGATCGCCGACTGCGGGATGGCTCCGGCTGCCGACATGTTCGAGCTGGGCGTTGACCTGCAGGTGCTCCGGCGAGGCACGTTGTTCCCGATGCGCGCACGGCAATTGTGCGAACTATATCGGCGTTATGACGGTTTGGACGCCCTGCCCGCCACCGAGAAGGACCGGCTCGAACAGCAGATCCTGCGCCAGCCGCTGGACAAGGTGTGGAAGCAGGTCGTGGAGTACTTCCTGCACCGCGATCCGACCCAGGTGCAGCGCGCTTCGGACGACCCGAAACGGCGGATGGCCCTGGTGTTCCGCTGGTATCTGGGCATGGCCTCACGCTGGGCCACCACCGGCGAACCGGCCCGCGTCATCGACTACCAGATCTGGTGCGGCCCGGCGATGGGCGCGTTCAACGACTGGGCGCGCGGCACGTATCTCGCCGAGAACCGCCGGGTGGCCGACGTTGCGGCGCATCTGATGCGAGGGGCGGCGTTCACGCTCCGGGTCCAACAGCTGGCGTTGGCGGGTGTGCGAATTCCGGTGGAGTACCGGCCATGAGCACTTGGAACGGTCCCTACCGCGCCGCTGCGGACCTGGACCGGCTACTCGGTGATCCCCGGGATCCGTTGAACCCGCACGGGTATGCGGCCATGGCCGGGCGCGACGCGGCGGAGACGTACCCAGACGCGCTGGCCGCCGAGGTGTCGCCGTCGCTGCGAGACGCTTTCCTGCCCGGGGGGCGGCCCGCGGACGAGACGATGATGATCATCCGGGCGGTCGGCCGGCGGGACATCACGATCATGCCGGCGACCATGTTCAGCATCACCGCGGCGACCTGCGTGCTGCTGGCCGGGTCGGCGGCGCAACAGGATTGGGTCCGGCGGCTGCTCGCGGGCGGCGGGTCGATCGGGTTCGCGTTGTCTGAGGCGCCGCATGGCAGCGACCTGCTCGGCAACGACTGCATCGCCGAACCGACGCCCGGCGGCTTCGCCCTGACCGGCGAGAAATGGCTGGTCGGGACGGGCGCGAAATGCGAAGCCATGCTGGTGGTCGCGCGAACCGGCGTCCGTGGACCCTCGTCGTTCTCGTGCTTCCTGGTCGACGGCGATCTCCTGCGACGCGGCGAACCGCAGCGGCCGACCGGGATGCGGGGCATCGACTTCACCGGCTTCCGCTTCGACGGAACGCGGCTCCCCAGGTCAGCGCTGGTCGGCGAGGTCGATCACGGGCTGGAGACGGCGATGAAGGCGATGCAGGTCGTCCGGGTCACCGGCACGGCCGCCAACCTCGTCTGCGCGGACACCGGGCTGCGGCTGGCCCTGGATTTCGCCACCTCGCACAAGGTCGGCGGCCGCGCACTCATCAACCACCAACAGCCCCAGGCGGACGTGGCCACCGCATTCACCGCATTGCTTGCGGCGGACGCGGTCGCGCTGTCGGCGGCGCGCGCTCTGCATACCCTGCCCGGCGCGCAGAGCCTGTGGTCGAGTGTGGCCAAGAAGGTGCTGACGGACTTGTCGGGCGAGGTGCTCGACCGGTGCGGGGACGTTCTCGGGACCCGCTCGGTGTTGCGGGACGGGCAGTTCGCGGCTTTCGACGTGGTCCGGCGCGACAACGCGGTGGCCCGGCACATCGACACCGGCCCGACCGCGAACACACGGCTGGCGGCCGCTCAGTTGAGCCAGATCGTCGCCGCTGGGCTCGGCCCGGCTGGTGTCGACCTGTCGGGAACGTTCGCGGTGGACGTCAAGCTGCCGCCGCTTCGACTGTCTGAACTGGACATGTCGACGCGTGGCCGGGACGAGGTGACCGCGGGTCTACCAGCAATCATTGGCCTTGCCAGGGCAGTCTTGCACGGTGATGAGCATGCGGGGCGGACGCGCAAGGCGATGTCGTCCATCGATGCCGCGTTGACGATGGTCCGGGAGGACACTCAGGTGTCCTTGGCGCAGCGGGCATCGGGGTTGTTCGACCTCGCCGAGCGGTTCTGCTACCTGCATGCCGCGGCCAGTTGTGTGTACTTGTGGTGGTACAACCGGCATCTGCCGCTGGCCGGGCTGCGGCCGGGGTCGTCGAGCTGGCTCTGGCCGGTGCTGGAACTCCTGCTCGACCGCGCGCACCAGCGTCATCGGCGGCTGGCGCCGGACGCCGTTTCGGCCGTGATCCCGCTGCTTCGCCGTCTGCACAGTGGCGGACGGCTGTTCTCCGTTGTCCCGCTCCCGTTGGCCGAATCGTCCACTGTGGAGGGAATCGTGCCATGGCCGGTGTGACCGACGTGGCCGCCTTGGTCAGCAGCCTGGAGAAGCACCTCGGGGACCCCTTCGACCCGGACATGCCGTTGTCCTTTGCCTCGGCGTTGGAACACGACGAGCGCGAGGCTTATCCACATCTGCCATTGGCGGCCTTGCACGCGTGGTCCACACAGGACTTCTCTGTGCCGCCCGACGCCGGCGGCCGGGCGATCGATCTGCAGGACACGCTGGTCTTGGTGACTCAGGTGGCCCGCCGGGATGCCGCGACCGCGATGGCGATGTGCACCACCAGCTTGGCGTACATGCCGATCTGGGTGGCCGGGACGCCTGCGCAACGGCGGCACTACGGGCAACGCGTGTTGGGTGGCGCGAAGATGTGCTGGGGTCTCACGGAAGGCGCGCACGGCAGTGACGTGCTGGCCAACGAGATGAGCGCTCGCAAGGTGGACGGCGGCTACCTCGTCACCGGCCGGAAGTGGCTGATCGGCAACGGAACGCTGGCCGATCACCTGGTGTTGTTCGCACGTACGGACGACCGCGGCGGACCCGGCGGGTTCTCGATCCTGGTGGTGGACCGTGCTTCCGTTCCACCGGACCAGATCCAGCCGCTGCCCAAACAGCGCCTGCACGGCGTTCGCGGGGTGGACACGAGCGGGTTCGAGCTGACCGGGTGTTTTGTGCCCGCGTCGGGGTTGATCGGCGCCGAGGGGCATGGCCTGGAGATCATGCTCAAGGCGTCACACCCGATCCGGGTCATGGTCACCGCCTTGGCTCAGGGCGGTGCCGACACCGCCTTGCGGCTGGCGATGGACTTCGCCATGACACGGACCCTGTTCGGCAAGCGAGTGTTCGACCTCCCGGTCTCGAGACGGGCGCTCGTGGGGTGCTTCGCGGACCTGTTGATCACCGAGGTCGTGGCCACCTGTGCGGCCCGCAGCCTGCAGGTCGTGCCCGAGCAGAGCAGTGTGTTCTCGGCCGTGGCCAAGCATCTCGTGCCCTTCACGCTCTCACGGACTGTGGACGAACTGTCCACAGTGCTCGGTGCTCGGCACTACCTTCGGGATCACCATCGGTTCGGCGTGTTCCAGAAGATCCTGCGGGACCTGCCGATCGCCGGGTTCGCCGACGGGAACTCCCTGGTGAACCTCAAGAACATCGCTCTGCGGCTCGACACTCTGCCTCAGCCGACCGGATCTTCCCGGGCACGGCTGTTGTTCGACTGGGACGCCGACCTTCCCGAGTACCGGCCGGACGCGGCGCAACCGTTTCACCGCGGCGGCGACGAAGTCCTGCAGGCCCTCGACCAGGTGCGCTCCTGGGCTTCGGATGAGCGGCTCGTGCAGCTCGGCTCACTGTTCGCCGAGCGACTGGCCTCGCTCAAGGGTTCGCCCGGACAGTCGGCCGAGTCGTTCTCCTCGGCTGAGCAGTACACGGTCGTGCACGCCGCAGCGGCCTGTATCGGGCATGCCATCCATTCTGGAGGATGGCTCAACGGGACGCCACTGGGCGGCGAGCTGCCGTTGCTGTTGTGCTTGGAACGGTTGTGGCAGCGGTTCGAGCCGTACCGGCGGTTCACCACGCCTTCGGACATCGATACAGGTGCGGAGATCCTGCTCACTTTGCATTCGAGCGGTAAATCTTTCGGGTACCGGCAATTTCCGTTGTCCACTTGGGATTCACCATGAAACGCCCGGCTCCCGGGTGGTCGATCCTGGCAGCGTCACTGCCGATGTTCATGGTGTCGCTGAACAACTTGGTCGTCACGAACGCGCTCCCGGCCATCCGCAAGGACTTCGGTACCGATGTCGCCGGACTGCAGTGGGTGGTCAACGGTTACGTGCTTGCCTTCGCGAGCTTGCTGCTGACCGGGGCCGCGCTTGGCGACCGGTTCGGCCGGCGGTTGGTGTTCCTGATCGGCATCGCGGCGTTCGCCTATGGCTCGATCGGCTGCGCTATGTCGACGTCGATTCCCGCGCTCATCATGGCTCGGGTCGTGCAGGGGTGCGGCGCCGCCGCGGTTCAGCCACTGTCGTTGACGTTGCTCGCCGCCGCTGTTCCGGAACGCCGGCGCAGCGCGGCGCTCGGCTTGTGGGGTGGCGTCAACGGGCTGGGTGTCGCGCTTGGGCCGGTGGCCGGGGGCGCGGTCACCGAGGGTTTGGCGTGGCAGTGGATCTTCTGGGTGAACCTTCCGGTCGCTGCGGTCGCGGTGCCGTTGGCGCGGTGGGCCTTGGCAGAGAGCTGGGGGCGCGACCGTGGTCTGGACCTGCCCGGCATGGTGCTCGTGACCGCCGCTGTCACGCTTGCCGTGTGGGGCATCGTTGAGGCCGGGCAGACCGGTTGGGACGACCAACTCGTGCTCAGTGCCTTCGGCAGTGCGTTGGGACTGCTGCTGGTGTTCGTGTTCTGGCAGAAGGCCGCACCGAACCCGTTGCTGCCGCTGCGGTTCTACCGGATCCGGGCGTTCGTCGCGAGCAACCTGCTGTCGCTGGCGATGTTCTTCGGCGTGTTCGGCTCGATCTTCTTCCTGGCCCAGTACTTGCAGGGCCCATTGGGATTCGCCCCACTGGCTGCAGGACTCCGGACGCTGCCGTGGACCGCGATGCCCATGGTGTTCGCGCCGCTGGCCGGGTTGCTCACCGACCGGCTGGGCGGCGGCCGACTGATGACCGTTGGCCTTGCGCTGCAAGGCTTTGGGCTCGCGTGGATCGCCGTACGGGTGTCGCCGTCGGTGACCTACTCGCAACTGGTGCCCGCGTTGATGGTCGCCGGCGCCGGAATGGGGCTGGTGTTCGGCCCGACCTCCGCTGTGGTGCTGGGTTCCGTGCTGCCCCACGAACACGGCAAGGCATCCGGCGCCAACAACACCGTCCGCGAGGTCGGTGGAGCGCTCGGTGTCGCCGTGCTGACCACCGTGTTCAGCAGCAAGGCCCCCAATCCGGCCACCGGGTTCCTCGACGGACTCGTTCCCGCCCTGTGGGTCGGCGTCGCCGTGGTCGCCCTGGGTGTCCTGGCGGGACTGTTCATCCCCTCCCGCCGCGTCCCCGACCTCGCCACGATCCCGTTTCCCCGTGTGCGCAAGGAGAAGTACGTCGGCCGCCACCGGTTGCAGACCTGAAGCTCACCTGGTTCTCGACAGGGCGTAGAGCTGCCCGCCCGCGGCGGCCGCGAGCAGTGCGACGAGCACCGCGGCGGGCAGCCAGGGCGCCAGAACCCCAGCCACGGCGGGCAGCAGGACGGCCGCGGCCCTGGCCGGCCACAGACGGGCGTGCGCGGACAGAAGGTTGACGACCAACAGGAACACCGAGACGCCACCGCACATCAGCCAGGTGGAGGCGGGGTTGAGGTGGGCGGAGGACTCGGCGGCGGCCGCGCCCAGCCCGGCGGCGACGGTGGTGATCGACGCGATGGCCACGAAGTGCGCGGGCAGGATCAGCGAAGGCGGAAAACGGGTCTCCTCCGCGAAACCGTGCCGGACGTTCAGGCCCCAGATCGTGACCAGCAACGCGAACGCGGACACCACCAGGAGAAACAGCAGCCAGCCTGCACCGTGGCCCGGCCGCCAGTCCTCGATCTCCGCGATCGCGCCGACCACCTGCAGCATGGCCTCGCCGAGCACGATGATCACGAACAGGCCCAGGCGTTCCCCGAAGTGCGCCGGATCCAGCCGCGCGGCCACCACCCCGGTCCGGCGGGCTTCCTGGCTCCGCGGCGCTCGTTGCCGGGCCCGGTTCGCCCGTTCCACGAGCCGCTCGTTCATCTTGGCGACCATCTCCTCCTGGTCGCCACGGCTGCGCAGCACACTGAACGCCACCGTGACCAGCAGACCGGCCAGCCACAACCCGAGCTTCGCCCACGGGTGCTCGACGAAGAACGCGATCACCCACAACGCCAGCCCGGAGTTCTGCCACGCGGCCGACCAGGAGAACAGCACCACACCCGAACGCTGGAACGCCCCGCCCCCGATCGACGAGGTGATCAGATACGCGGCCGCGAACACCCCTGCCCGGCCGTCCATGCTGTGCGGGACCGCCGCCGCCATCGTCGCGATCCCGGCCATGCCCAGGAACATCGCCCGCACGCGCACTTTGTCGGCGACCACGCTCGAGTACACGGTGAAAGCCGTCCACACCAACCAGATCGCCAGGTACAAGGTGAAGAAGGTGACGATGTCCAACGCGCCCGGCCCGTGATGCGCGTCCCCGTGCAACAGGTGCGCCAGCTGACTGACCGCCACCACGACCACCAGGTCGAAGAACAGCTCCAGCCAGCTGGCATGCCGGTCGGCGGTCCCAGCCTCAGTCATGAGCGACAGGCTAATGACCACCCGGGACGATTCGGGCAGGCGGGGATCACCACCGATTCCCGGCGCATCCATCAAGAAGTGCCCGTTCGGCCGCGATGGCGTTCTGTTCCGGCCATGGCCGCATGGGGACACCGCGGATGTGCCGTCCTTCCGGATCGAGGATGTGCCCGCCCAGTTTCATGTGCCACAAAATCATGCTGCGCGCCCTGACGGTGAGTTCCGGTATGCGTTTGGTGAGCATGATCCCGACCGGTTCCAGATCGCCGACCGACCGGAGCCAGAGGGTGAACATCAGGTTCTCCGGACCGGACAGCGAAATGCATGACCGCGTTTCCCTCAGCGCCACCAGCTACTTGCGATCCGACCGGCTCGGGTCGGCGCCCACGGCCGCCACCAGCGCCAAGTCGGCCTCGCCGGGTGGACGCGCCGGACCGGTCCGCGAGCAGAACCCCCTGGTCGGCGGCGGTGAGCCGGTCCAGCCGATCCCAGCGCCGCGCCGCTGTGGACGGGGCCACTTGGAGAATCCGCCCGATCCGTTGCCAACTAGCCCGCGAGGAGATCCGCAGCGCGGTGACCAGCCGCCGGTCCAGCTCGTCGAGATCGACGTTTTCCCGTATGTGACCACCACAATCCGGAAGGTTCCCGCGATACCGCCCCGGGACGCATTGGGTGCCGCAGGCTACTCCGCACACATTGCGCTTCACCGAAAAGAAGATGGAAATGCGACTGTCACGCCAGGAAATCGTGCAGTTCGGCGGCCTGAACGCGCAGGCACTGCTCTGGTCCACCACCGGCAGGCACATCGCCGACCTGCCAGGGCGGTTGGAAGACGGTCCGCACGGGCACCGTGACCGGCGAGTTCGCGCCTCGCTGAGTCCGGGGTGAAGCTTCGCCGGCCCGCTGCTGGACCGGCGAAGCCACGACCGGACCCGATGCCGATTCCGGTCGGTAACGGCACAACCACGCTGAGCCTGGCTCAACCATTTTGCGTTCGTCAACGAACGGGCCTACGGTGAAGGTGCCATCTCAACGAGTGCGAGGTTGTTGCGACCCTGGGTTGAACCACCAGCTCGGCACGCGTAGCTGCTCCGCTAAGGAGGCACGCCGATGGCTCCCACTTCGCCCATCATCCAGGTGTCCGGCGAGATCGATCTGGCCACCCAGGACGCCATGGCCGACCAGATCTTCGCCCGGCTGGAGCACCGGCCGGAAAGCCTGGTCATCGACCTGTCCGGGGTCCAGTTCATCGACTCCACCGGGATCAGCGTGCTGATCCGCGCCTTCCAGGCCGCCCAGAAGATCCCCACGCGGCTGCGCATCGTGGTGAACACGCCGCCAGTGACCAACCCGCTGCGTTTGACCGGTTTGACCGAGTACCTGCCGCTGTCGGCGAGCGTCGCCGAGGCCATGGACTTCCTGAATGGTTGAACCCGTTCCCCGGGGGTAACTTGACGATCAAGGACCCCTGGAGAGGCGGTGGCGAGTGCGGAAGTGGATCGAGGGCTGGCCGGTCTACCGCCAGTGGGCCGCGAAGGACCTGTCCGGACGCGGCTCATCGGCCAAGAGTGACCGGTCCGCGAACCTCGTCCCCCGCACCGCCAACGCCGACAAAGTGGTCAAATCGATCTGCCCGTACTGCGCGGTCGGCTGCGGCCAGAACGTCTACGTCGCCCAGGGCAAAGTCACCCAGATCGAGGGTGACCCCGACTCGCCGATCAGCCGCGGCCGGCTGTGCCCGAAGGGCTCGGCCAGCCTGCAGCTGACCACCGGCCCTGCCCGCGAGTACAAGGTCCGCTATCGCCGCCCGCACGGCACCGACTGGGAGGACCTGGACCTCGACCAGGCGATGGACATGATCGCCGACCGGGTGCTGGCCGCGCGCGAGGCGGGCTGGCAGCAGCGGGTCGACGGGGTGACGACCCGGCGGACCATGGGGTTCGCCAGCCTCGGCGGCGCCACCCTGGACAACGAAGAGAACTACCTGATCAAGAAGCTGTTCACGGCCCTGGGCGCGATCCAGATCGAGAACCAGGCCCGTGTTTGACACTCCTCCACGGTTCCCGGTCTGGGGACCTCCTTCGGTCGCGGCGGCGCGACGACCTTCCAGCAGGACCTGGCGAACTCCGACTGCATAGTCATCCAGGGTTCGAACATGGCCGAATGCCACCCGGTCGGGTTCCAGTGGGTGATGGAGGCCAAGGCCAGGGGCGCCAAGGTGATCCACGTCGACCCGAGGTTCACCCGGACGAGTGCCATGGCGGACCTGCACGTGCCGCTGCGCGCGGGGTCCGACATCGCGTTCCTCGGCGGGATCATCAACTACGTCCTGGAGCACGGCAAGGAGTTCCGCGAATACGTGCTGGCGTACACGAACGCGGCCATGATCGTGTCCGAGGACTTCGCCGACACCGAGGACCTGGACGGCGTGTTCTCCGGCCTGGACCGCAAGACCCACACCTACGACATGAAGTCCTGGCAGTACGAGGGCCGGGACGTGCAGGCGATGGCCGGTGACCCGGACGCCCAGTGGACCGAGCGGACGCAGGGCGTGCGAGAGGCAGCCCGGGGCGAGATGCACGGTTCCGGTGGTGCACAGGTCAGCGGCGACATCCGGACCGACGAGACGCTCCAGCATCCCCGCTGCGTCTACCAGATCCTCAAGCGCCACTACGCCCGCTACACGCCCGAGATCGTCGAGCAGATCTGTGGTGTGCCCCAGGAGAAGTTCCTGCAGGTGTGCGAGCTGCTGACGGCGAACTCCGGCCGCGACCGCACGAGTGCGTTCGCCTACGCCGTCGGCTGGACCCAGCACACCGTTGGTGTGCAATACATCCGTACCGCCTCGATTCTGCAGTCCTTGCTGGGCAACATCGGCCGGCCCGGCGGTGGCATCCTCGCCTTGCGGGGCCACGCGTCCATCCAGGGGTCGACGGACATTCCCACGCTGTTCAACATCCTGCCCGGCTACATCCCGATGCCGCACGCCCACTCCAACGAGGACCTGGACACCTTCATCGAGGCCGACTCCACGGTGAAGGGCTACTGGGCCAACATGCGCTCCTACCTGGTGAGCCTGCTGAAGGCCTGGTGGGGCGACTACGCGACGGCGGAGAACGACTTCTGCTTCGACTACCTGCCCCGGCTGACCGGTAGCCACAGCACATACGAGACCGTGCAGGAACAACTGGCCGGCAACTGCAAGGGGTACTTCCTGCTGGGCGAGAACCCGGCGGTCGGCACGTCCAACACCAAGATGCAACGCCTGGGCATGGCCAACCTGGACTGGCTGGTGGTGCGGGACTTCTCCTTGATCGAGAGCGCGACCTGGTGGAAGGACGGGCCGGAGATCGAGACCGGTGAGCTGCGCACCGAGGACATCGGCACCGAGGTGTTCTTCCTGCCCGCGGCCGCGCACACGGAGAAGGCAGGCAGCTTCACCAACACCCAGCGGCTCCTGCAATGGCGCCACCAGGCCGTCGAACCGGCCGGCGACGCGCGCAGCGACCTGTGGTTCACGTACCACTTGGGCAAACGCATCCGGGAGAAGCTGGCCGCGCGGTCCGACGACCTCGAACGGGACCGGCCGATCATCCAGCTGACCTGGGACTACCCGACCAAGGGCGAGCACGACGAGCCGGACGCCGAGGCGGTGCTGGCCGAGATCGGCGGCTGGAACGCCAAGGGCGAGCCGCTGAGCACCTACGAACAGCTCGAACCGGACGGCTCCACCGCGTGCGGCTGCTGGATCTATTGCGGCGTCTACGCGGACGGTGTGAACCAGGCGGCGAACCGCAAGCCCGGCAAGGACCAGTCCTGGGTGGCCCCGGACTGGGGCTGGGCGTGGCCGTTGAACCGCCGCATCCTCTACAACCGCGCCTCGGCCGACCCGGACGGCAAACCGTGGAGCGACCGCAAGGCGTATGTCTGGTGGGACGCCGAGAAAGGCGAGTGGACCGGGCACGACGTCCCGGATTTCAAGAAGACCAAACCGCCGGACTTCGAGCCCGAACCGGGCGCCAAAGGCCCGGACGCCTTGTCCGGCACGGACGCGTTCGTCATGCAGGGAGACGGCAAGGCCTGGCTGTACGCGCCTGCGGGGCTGACCGACGGCCCGTTGCCCACGCACTACGAGCCGCAGGAGTCGCCGTTCGAGAACCTGTTGTACAGCCAGCAAAGCAACCCGACCCGGCAGGTGGTCCGGCACCGGGAGAACAGGTTCAGCCCGACCGGCAGCGAGATCTTCCCGTACGTGCTGACCACGTACCGACTGACCGAGCACCACACCGCGGGCGGGATGTCGCGGTGGCTGCCCTACCTGGCGGAGCTGCAACCGGAGATGTTCTGCGAGATCTCCCCCGCGCTGGCCGCCGAACGCGGGCTGGAACACCGTGGCTGGGCCACGATCGTGACCGCGCGCGGGGCGATCGAGGCACGCGTGCTGGTCACCGACCGGATCACCCCGTTGAAGGTGCAGGGACAGACGCTGCACCAGGTCGGCGTGCCGTACCACTGGGGACCGAACGGCCTGGTCACCGGGGACGCGGGCAACGAGCTGCTGGCGTTCGTGCTGGACCCGAACACCCACATCCAGGAGTCCAAGGCGCTCAGCTGCGACATCCGGCCCGGCCGCCGTCCGCGCGGGCCCGCGCTGCTCGACCTGGTCCGGGACTACCAGCGACGGGCCGGGATCACCGACGACACCGGGCAGGAGACGTGAGATGACAGCGATCAGCGGCCCGGCCTTCGGACGCGACTACGAGAACCCCCAGCCACGGATGGGGTTCTTCACCGACACCTCGGTCTGCATCGGGTGCAAGGCCTGCGAGGTCGCGTGCAAGGAGTGGAACGCGATCCCCGAGGACGGCCTGGAACTGTCCGGGATGTCCTACGACAACACCGTCGGGCTGGGCGCGAACACCTGGCGGCACGTGGCTTTCATCGAGCAGCGCGATGTTCTGGCCGACGCCGAGAACGGCGACGGCGGCATGCGATGGCTGATGGCTTCCGATGTGTGCAAACACTGCACGCACGCGGCTTGCCTGGATGTGTGTCCGACGGGTTCGCTGTTCCGCACCGAGTTCGGCACGGTCGTGGTCCAGGAGGACATCTGCAATGGCTGCGGCTACTGCATTTCGGCGTGCCCGTACGGCGTGATCGATCAGCGCAAGGACGATGGGCGGGCGTGGAAGTGCACGATGTGCTACGACCGGCTCGGCGCGGGCATGGAACCCGCGTGCGCCAAGGCCTGCCCGACCGATTCCATCCAGTTCGGTCCCCTGGACGAACTACGCGAGCGGGCCCGCGAGCGAGTGTCCGCTGTGGAGGGTGCCCGGCTCTATGGGGACTCACCGGATGATGGGGTGGGCGGCGATGGAGCGTTCTTCCTGCTGATGGACGAGCCTGAAGTGTATGGCCTGCCGCCGGATCCGGTGGTGACGACGCGCGATCTGCCGGAGATGTGGCGGCATGTGGCCAAAGCGGCGGCCACGCTGGCGACTGGGGCTGTGGTGGCGTTCCTGGCGTCGAGGAGGAAGTGATGGGACGGCGCCGCGGTGAGCAGCCGGTCGTGCCGGACACGGACTTCGTTTCGTACTACGGCAAACCGATTCTGAACGGGCCGGTCTGGCACAGCCCGGACATTCCCGGGTACCTGTTCCTCGGCGGCCTCGCCGGCGCCTCCTCGCTGCTCGCGGCCGGAGCACAGGCCACCGGCAGGCCAGGTCTGGCCACGGTCGCGAAAACGGCCGCAGCGGGCGGGATCGCACTGTCCCTTGTGGCCCTTGTCCGTGATCTCGGCAAACCCAAGCGGTTTCTGAACATGCTGAGGGTGTTCAAGCCCAGCTCGCCGATGAACGTCGGATCCTGGATCCTGAGCGGCTACGGGCCGTTGGCCGGTGCCGCCGCGGCGTCCGCCGTGACCGGCAAGCTTCCTCGCCTTGGTGCGCTCGCCACTGCCGGGGCCGCCGTGTTGGGCCCGGCAGTGGCGTCCTACACCGCCGCATTGATCAGCGACACCGCCGTTCCCGCGTGGCACGACGGGTTCCGCGAGCTGCCCTACGTTTTCGTCGGGTCCGCCGCCGAGGCCGCCGGTGGCATGGGCCTGCTCGCTGGACCGGTCAGCGAGAACGCACCCGCGCGCAAGCTCGCCCTCCTGGGTTCGTCGCTGGAGTTGGTGGCGTTCAAGAGGATGACGGACCGCATGGGGATGGTCGCCGAGCCGTACCACGACAGCAAGTACATCAAGGCCGCCGAGGTGTTGTCGGTGGCCGGGATGGCGGGCGCGCTGCTCGGGCGGCGCAGCACTGTCCTCACGCGACTGTCCGGCGCCGCCTTGGTCGGTGCGTCGGCGTTGCTGCGGTGGGGCGTTTTCCACGCGGGCGTGGCTTCCGCGAAGGACCCCAAGTACACCGTTGTCCCGCAACGCGAGCGTGTCAACGCACGACGATAACGTGCTCGCCGCGCGGGATCAGCTCACCGATCACCGGCGCGCCCGGGATCTCACCCGCCAGCAACAAACCGCCCGAAGTCTGTGCGTCGGCCAGCAGCAAGGCTTCGTCCTCGTTGACCGCGGTCAGGTCGGTGTGCGGGCGGACCCAGTCCAGGTTGCGTTTGGTGCCACCGCTGACGTACCCCTCGCGTAAGGCCTCCCGCGCGCCTTCCAGGTACGGCACGGCTTTCGCGTCGATGACCGCGGTGACGCCGCTGGCGCGGGCGAGTTTGTACAGATGGCCGAGCAGCCCGAAGCCGGTGACGTCGGTGGCGCAACGGATCCCCGCGTTCACCGCGGTCTCGGCGGCCATCGCGTTGAGGGTGGTCATCGCGTCGATCGCGGCCTCGAACCGCTCGCCGGTGGCTTTGTGGCGGGAGTTCAGGACACCGATGCCCAGGGGCTTGGTCAGCGACAAGGGCATTCCGGGCATACCGGAGCTGTTGCGCATCAGATGGCCGGGTGCGGCCACACCAGTGACCGCGAGGCCGTACTTGGGTTCCGGGTCGTCAACGCTGTGCCCACCGGCGAGATGGCAACCGGCCGCGTTGCACACGTCCAGACCGCCGCGCAGGACGTCCGCGGCCAGGTCGAACGGGAGCGTGTCCCGTGGCCAGCCGAGCAGGTTCACCGCGACCACCGGTCGGCCGCCCATCGCGTAGACGTCGGACAACGCGTTCGTCGCCGCGATCCGGCCCCAGTCGTACGCATCGTCGACCACGGGCGTGAAGAAGTCGGTCGTCGCGATCAGCGCGAGGTCGTCCTGGATCCGCACGACCGCCGCGTCGTCGCCGTCCTCCAGGCCGACGAGCAGCTCGCCGAGCGGCTGCCGAGGGCTGCCTGCCAGGCCTTTCACCACCCCTTCCAGCTCGCCGGGCGGGATCTTGCAGGCACAGCCGCCGCCGTGCGCGTACTGGGTCAGTCGAACGCTCACCCGTCCATCGTGCAGGTCCCGGCCGTGCTTGGCAGGATGAGCGCATGAGCCAGGGAGGCGTACCCGGCCTGGTGGCCGGCGCGGTCTTCAAAACCGTTGAGCGGCAGGCACTGCCGCTGGCGGGTTCGATTCCCGTCCGTCTCCGCCATGGCTGACCCGCGGCGGCTGATCCCCCGCACGGACGCGCTGCTGGCCGATCCGGCGCTCGCCCCCGCCCTCAGCCGGCTGGGCCGCGACCGGGTGAAAGCCCTGATCGTCGCCGCTCAGGAGCGTGCGCGGGCAGGTTCGCTGCCGCCAGACGAGATCGTGGCCTGGGTGCTCGCCGCCACTCCGTCCTCGCTGCGACCGGTGATCAACGCGACCGGCGTCATCGTGCACACCAACCTCGGCCGCGCTCCCCTGTCGTCCGCCGCGGTCGAGGCGGTCGTCGAGGCCAGCGGGTTCACCGACGTCGAGTTCTCGCTGGTCACGGGCGCGCGGGCGCGGCGCGGCGAAGGTGCTCTCGCGGCTCTCGCCGAGGCGGTCCCCGGGGCCGCCGTACACGTGGTGAACAACAACGCCGCCGCGCTGCTGTTGTGCGGGCTGGCTTTGGCCGCGGGACGGGAGATCATCGTCAGCCGGGGCGAGCTGGTTGAGATCGGCGACGGGTTCCGCATTCCCGCGCTGCTGGAGTCCACCGGTGCGCGGTTGCGCGAAGTCGGCACCACCAACCGGACTCACCTGCGCGACTACGCCGAGGCCATCGGGCCCGAGACGGCGTTCGTGCTCAAGGTGCATCCGTCGAACTACCAGGTCAGCGGGTTCACTTCGGCGGTGCCGGTCGCTCAGCTGGCCGGGTTGGACGTTCCGGTCATCGTGGACATCGGGTCGGGTTTGCTGGCCCCGCATCCGTTGCTGCCCGATGAACCCGATGCTGCCTCTGTGCTGGCTGACGGGGCCGCGTTGGTCACTGCGAGCGGGGACAAACTGCTGGGCGGCCCGCAGGCCGGGTTGCTGCTGGGGCAGGCCGGTCTCGTGGAACGGTTGCGCCGGCATCCCGCGGCTCGGGCTTTGCGGGTGGACAAGCTGACCCTCGCCGCGCTGGAGGCGACTCTGCGCGGTCCATTGCCGCCGGTGCGTGCGGCTTTGGAGGTGTCGCAGGCTGTTCTGCTCGAGCGGGCCGAGAAGATCGCCGCCGCGTTGACCGGTGCCGAGGTCGTCGAATCGGTGGCCGCGGTTGGCGGCGGTGGCGCACCTGGGGTCTCGTTGCCCAGCGCCGCGGTGAGGCTGCCTTCGCGGTTCGCGGCCGCCTTGCGGTCCCGGGGTGTGGTCGGGCGGATCGAGAACGGGCGGTGCCTGCTCGACCTGCGCACCGTCCCGCCCGCGCGGGACCAGGACCTGATCGAGGCCGTGCTCGCATGCACGTGATCGCCACCGCCGGGCACGTGGACCACGGCAAGTCGACCCTGGTGCGGATGCTCACCGGGATGGAACCCGACCGGTGGGCGGAGGAACGCCGCCGTGGCCTCACCATCGACCTCGGCTTCGCCTGGACCGCGGATCTGGCCTTTGTGGACGTTCCCGGGCACGAACGGTTCGTGCCGAACACGCTGGCGGGCATCGGGCCGGTGCCCGCGGTGATGCTCGTCGTGGCCGCCGACGAGGGCTGGATGCCGCAGACCGCCGAGCACGTCGCCGCGCTCAACGCGCTTGGCGTGCGGCATGGCCTGGTGGTGATTACCAAAGCCGACCGTGCGTCTCCCTCATCGGCGACGACTCAGGCGCTGCACGAACTTTCGGACACCACTTTGGCTGGTTCCCCGGCTGTTGCCGTCAGCCACGACGGTTCGGGCCTGCCAGAGCTGCGTTCGGCGCTCGCCTCCATGACCTCTCGCCTACCCGCACCCGATGTCGACGGCGATGTCCGCCTGTGGATCGACCGGGCGTTCACTATCCGGGGCGCGGGAACCGTCGTCACCGGAACCCTCACCGCGGGCACGCTTCACATCGGCGATGAACTTCAGCTTTCCAGCGGCGCCCGTGTGCACGTCCGCGGCCTGCAGTCGCTGGGCTCGCCGCATTCCTTTCTCGGCGCGGTCGCCCGGGTCGCGGTCAACCTGCGCGGCAAGGACACCGTCCGCCGCGGCGATGCCTTGCTCACCCCAGGAGCGTGGCTCACTTCGTCCGAAGTGGACGTTGCCCTGCGGTCGGCCGGGAAGCTACACCGGGAACTCGTCCTGCACATCGGATCGGCCGCGGTGCCGGTGCACGTCCGTCCACTCGGGACTTCGTTCGCCCGCCTCACTTTGGCTTCCCCGCTACCACTTCGGATCGGTGACCGCGGGCTGCTGCGCGATCCAGGAGCCCACCGCATCGCCGCGGGCTTCGATGTTCTCGACGTCCGCCCGCCTTCATTGTCCCGTCGTGGCGCGGCCCGCCTGCGCGTCGAAGAACTCGCGGCAGATTCGTTTCTCGGCAAACGTTTCATCGCGGTCACCGAGGCTCGTGCCATGGGGTGGGCCGCCATCGGCCACCGGGTCGGCGACTGGCTCGTCTCCGATGAACACTGGAAAACCCTTGCCTCGCAGGCACAATCGTCCGTCACGGCATGGCTGGACGCCCACCCCCTCGCCGCCGGGATGCCAGCCGAGACCCTCCGCCAAGCCCTCGACCTGCCCAGCCTGGACCTCGTCGAACCCCTCCTGGACCGCCCGCTCACCAACGGCATCGTGCCTCGCGCAGCCGAAACCCTGCCGCAGCCAGTCGAATCCGCCATCCGCAAGATCGAACAAGCCCTCCGAGAGAACCCGTTCCAGGCCCCGGAAGCCGACGATCTGCGCGCCCTCGGCCTCGGCCGCAAAGAGCTGGCCGCCGCCACCCGCCTGGGCCGCCTGACCACCATCGCCGACGGCATCACCCTCGGCCCTGACCCTTACCCGCAGGCCCTTGAAATCCTGGCCACCCTCCCCCAGCCCTTCACCGTCAGTGACGCCCGCCGCGCCCTCAACACCACCCGCCGCGTCGCCATCCCCCTCCTGGAAACCCTCGACACCCTCGGCCACACCCACCCCCTCCCCGACGGCCGCCGACAGCTGACCTAGCGACGAGCACATAAGCTTCGGCTATGCCTCTACCGGCCGGGGTCAGCGACCTCACCAGCTTTGACCTGCTGCTCAGTGTCGCGAAGCTGGGGAGCATCGGGCGGGCGGCGGTTGCCCATGGGATTTCGCAGCCTGCGGCGAGCGCGCGGCTGAGAGAGTTGGAGCGGCATCTCGGTGTCCGGCTGTTGGAGCGGGAGGCTCGGGGGACGAGGCTCACGACGGTCGGTGAGCTTGTTGCTGGGTGGGCTCAGCCGGCGATTGAGCGGGCGACGGATCTGGCGGCAGGGATCGCGACCTTGCAGACCGACCGGGACAGTCAGCTCAGGATCGCGGCGAGTCTGACGGTGGCCGAGTATCTGCTGCCTGGGTGGCTGATCGCGTTGCGGAGCGCTGTTCCGAATACGGTGACCGCGCTCTCGTGTGGCAACTCCGGCGAGGTCGCGACCAAGGTGCTGCACGGTGACGCCGAGATAGGGTTCGTCGAGGGCCCGACCATCCCCGCGGGGGTGGACGCTCAGGAGATCGCCCAGGACGAGTTGGTGGTCGTGGTCGCCCCGGACCACCCATGGGGCAGCAAGAAGCGGGTGAAGGCCGAGGAGCTGTCGGCAACGCCCCTGGTCAGCCGCGAGCCCGGCTCGGGCACCCGCCAGGCCTGGGAACGCGCGGTCCACGAACAACTCCACCTCACCCTGGCCAAACCCGCCCTCGAAGTCTCCTCCACCACGGCGATCAAGGCCGCCGCGATCGGCGGCATCGGCCCGGCGGTCCTCAGCGCCCGAGCGGTGACGGCCGAGCTCAGAAGCGGAACACTAGTCCGCATAGTCATCCCGGGCCTCGACCTCACCCGGCGGCTGCACGCGATCTGGCCGCAAGGGCAACCGGTGAACGGGCCGGCCAAGGACCTGCTCGCCATCGCGACCCGGAACCCATAGGCGCGGGTTATGCATCCATCGCCGATCACTGTCTACTGCGGCGCGGTGACCAGGCCGAACATAGGAGCATGACAGCCACGACCCGACTCGGCCCGAACTGGTTCGCCTCGGTGATGGGCACCGGGATCGTGGCCAACGCGGCAGCGAGCCTGCCTCTGCAGTTCCCTGGGCTCCGCGGCGCCGCCACGGTGGTGTGGGCGCTGGCCGCGGCCTTGCTCATCACGCTGACCTGCGCGTTCGTCAAACAGTGGCGGCAGCACCGGGAGTACGCGGCCGACCCGGTGATGGCGCAGTTCTGGGGCGCGCCGCCGATGGCGCTGGTGACCGTCGGCGGCGGCACGCTCGTGCTCGGCCGGGACTGGATCGGGCTGGACTCCGCGGTGGCGATCGACTGGGCGCTGTGGACCGCGGGCACGGTGTTCGGCCTGGTCACGGCGGTGTGGATCCCCTATCGGATGATGACCGACCACGCCGTCAAGGCCGACAGCGCGTTCGCCGGGTGGCTGATGCCGGTCGTGCCGCCGATGGTGTCCGCGTCCAACGGCGCCCTGCTGATCCCGCACGTCAGCTCGCACCAGGGACAGCTGGCCCTGCTGATGTCCTGCTACGCGATGTTCGGGGTCAGCCTGTTCGCCACGCTGTTCATCGTTCCGCAGGTGTGGCAGCGGCTGGTCCTGCACAAAACCGGACCGGCCAGCACCGTGCCCACCGTGTGGATCGTGCTCGGCCCGCTCGGCCAGTCGATCACCGCCGCCAACCTGCTTGCCCAACCGGCCACCACCGTCCTGCCCGCGCCCTACGGCGACGCGGCGGCCGCGTTCGGCCTGTTCTACGGCGTCGTGACCTGGGGCTTCGCGGTGTTGTGGGTGGTCATGGCGGCCGCGCTGACGCTGCGGGCGGCGCGCCGGAGGCTGCCGTTCGCGCTCACCTGGTGGAGCTTCACCTTCCCCGTCGGCACCCTCGTCACCGGCACGAGCGCGCTCTACAACCGCAGCCACGCCGAGATGTTCGCGGTCGTCGCCGTCGCGCTCTACCTGCTGCTCGTCACCGCCTGGGTGACAGTGGCGATGCGAACCGCCTACAGCATGAAGGAGCCGAAGGTGGGTTTGCCCGAACGCCGGTACACCATGCCGACCACGCCGGAGTCCGTCGCCTGAGTGGACACCAGCTCCAGGCCGGACGGGATCGCCCCGTCGCCGAACAGCCGCTTGCCCGAGCCCAGCACCACGGGGAACACCGCGAGCCGGTACTCGTCGATCAGGTCATGGCGGATCAGGGTCTGCGCAAGGTCGAGGCTGCCGAGCACCTGGATCTCACCGAGGTCCTGCTCCTTCAGTTCGGCCACCGCGGTAGGCAGGTCACCGGCCAGCTGGGTGCTGTTCTCCCAGTCCAGGCTCGCCGAACCGCGGGACGCGACGAACTTCGGCGTCGAGGTGAGGATCTCGGCCATCGGCGCCTCCTCGTGGTCGGCCGGCACCTTCGGCCAGTGCGAGGCGAAGATGTCGTAGGTCCGGCGGCCGAGCAGCAGCGCGCCCGCGCCGGTGTGCCACGGGCCGATGAGCGCGCCGACCTGCTCGGTGAACAGCGGCACGGTCCAGCCGCCGAGCTCGAACCCGCCGGTCCGGTCCTCCTCCGGCCCGCCCGGCGCCTGCGCGACGCCATCCAGGGTGACGAAGGTGTTGATCACGATGGTGCTCATGCGGTTCTCTCCCGGGTCTAGGGCGTTGTCTGCCTCTGCGTCGAACGACCGGACCCGGGATCGACAGTCACGCCAGGCTGAATTTCTCCGCGTGCACCTGGCCGTTGGGCACACCGAGGGTGCGCAGGCTGGTGAGGACCGCGGCGGTCATGGCGGGCGGGCCGCACACGTAGACATCGCGGTCGGTGATGTCCGGGATGGCGTTGCGCATGACCTCTGGCTCGAACGGGCGCGCGCCCTGGCCGGTCCGGCCGGTGAGCAGGTGCAGGCGGCCGCGGCGGGCGTTGACCAGCTGCTGCACCTCGTTGAGCAGCACGGCGTCCCGCTCGTCACGCACGCGGTACAGCACGACCACGTCACCCGGCCAGCGCTCCTCCAGCAGCGCCCGGATCGGTGTGATGCCGACACCACCGGCGATCAGCACCATGCCCCACTTGGTGCGCTGCTTGGTGGTGAAGGCGCCGTACGGGCCCTCCAGGAACACGCGGCTGCCGACCTGGAGCTGCCGCAGCCCGGCGCTGGTGGTGCCGACGGCGCGGGCGGTCAGCCGCAGGTTGCGGCCGTTGGGCGCCGCGGACAGGGAGAACGGGTTGGCCAGCCACCAGTTGTTGTGCCCGGGGAACCGCCAGATGCCGAACTGGCCGGCCTGCGCGGGCAGTTTGCCGAGGTTGCGGCCGGTGACGTACACGGAGGTCGCGTTGTCCGACTCGGGCACCACGGCCTCCACACGGAACTGGTGAAAAGCGTTCCGCCGCAACGGGATGATCAGCCGACCGGTGATCAGCGCGCCGACCGCGAACAGCCACAGCGCCCACCAGTAGACCCGCGCGAAGATCGACGAGGCGAACGTGGTCGTCTCGATCATCTGGTGCACGAACGCGAATGCCATCACCAGGTACACCAGCATGTGGATCGCGTGCCAGGTCTCGTAGCGCAGCTTGCGCCGCAGCGGCCGCAGGGAGGTCGCCGCGATCACCACGACACAGGCCGCCGCGAGCATGCCGAGCAGCGACGCGGGCACCCCGGCCAGGGCGCCGAAGGTCTTCACCATCGACACGTTGTCCAGGGTCGCGTACCCCAGCACGACCAGGGTGGCGTGCGTGAGCACCGTCCAGAACATGGTGAACCCGACCCAGCGGTGCCACACCGTGAGCCGGTCCATACCGATCCGCCGGTCCAGCCAGGACAGTCGCGAGATCAGCAGCAGCTGGAACATCAGCAACAGGAACGCGTGCAGCCCGAAGAACTTGGCGACCGTCAGGATGTTGTTCTTGCCCGTACCCACTGTGATGAACAGGGTCTCGACGATCACGACGTTGACGACGACGAACGCCCACAACACCAATCGCGCCTGAACCACCGGCGCCATGCCGGTGCGTTGTGCCTGCTGTGTACCCGTCGTCACCATCTGTCCTCACATCCACGTCACGGCCTGCGCCACAAGCCGGTGCACAGTATGTACAGCCATATCGAGATTCCTGAAGCGGACATGAGGGGCGTGAACAAATTGCCTGTCCGCCCGGCAGGATGTCGCCAGGCCACCGGTCAGACGTCGTTGACCGGCAGGTCCCGGGTCTGCCGCAGCGGCAACAGGAACAGCGCGCTGAGGGTCAGCACGACCGCGGCCAGCCACATGGCGCCGCGGATGTCCAGCACGGTGCCGAGCACCGCGCCGAGCAGGGCGCCGAGCGGCAACGCGCTGTAGGCGAGGGTCCGCATGCTCGCCACGACCCGGCCCAGCATCTCGCGCGGGCAGTAGGCGTGCCGGAAGCTGCCGATGATCACGTTCGTGCCGGTGATGCCCGCGTCCAGCATGAACATGCCCACCGCGAACCAGACCAGGCCGAGGCCGTCGGTGGTGAGCGGGATCAGCAGGACGAACGGGACGGTCGTGAACGCGGTCACCACCATGCCGCGCCCGGTGCCCAGCCACACGGTCACCCGGCGGATGGCCATCGCACCGGCCAGCGCCCCGCCTGCGGTGATGGCCAGCATGACGCCGACGGTGACCGGGCCGGCGCCGACCACCCGCACCAGGAACACGACCTGCAGGGCCTGGATCGCGCTGCTCGCGAGGTTCACCGCCGCGGCGAACGTGGTCACCGGCCGCAGGTACGGATCCGTCGCGATATAACGAATCCCGTCGCCGATCTCGTGGAACAGCGAACGCCGCACCGCGGGCCGGGCGGGTTCCTCGACCTTCAGCGCGACCAGACAGCCGAGGGAGACGGCGAAACCCGCCGCGTTCACCAGGATCCCGGTGAACGCGCCGGCCGCCTGCGTCAGCACGCCGCCGATGCCCGGGCCCGCGATCCGGGCGGCGGCCTCACTGCCCAGGATCTTGGCGTTCGCCTCGGGCAGGTCGTTCCGCTCGACGACCGACGGGATCAACACCTGTTGCGCGGTGAGGAAGAAGACCGAGGTGACGCCGATCCCGAAGACCACGACCAGCAGAAAAGGGATGGACAGCACGCCCAGCCACTCCGCCAGCGGAACGCTGGCCAGCAGCGCGATGGACACGCCGTCGGCGGCCACCATCAGCGGTTTTCGATCGACCCGGTCGACCCACGCGCCCGCGGCCAAGCCGACCAGCACCCAGGGCAGCCAGACCGCGACGCTCAACAACCCGACCACGAACGTGCTGGCGTTCAACGTGGTCACCGCGATCAGCGGCATGGCCACCGAGGTGACCGCGGTGCCGGTCTGGCTGATCGTCTCGCCCAGCCAGAGCAGGCGGAAGTTCCGTTCGGCCAGCAACCCTGCGTAACGGCGCATCGCGGCAACCGTAACAGCCCGCCGAAGGGTCCGGGCCGGCCGGACTGACGGCCGGCCCGGACACCGGATCACTTCTTGACGTCGAACCTGTCGAGGTTCATGACCTTGTCGAACGCGGCCACGAAGTCGCGGACGAACTTCTCCTTGGCGTCGTCGCTGGCGTACACCTCGGCGACCGCCCGCAGCTCGGAGTTCGAGCCGAAGACCAGGTCGACGCGGCTGCCGGTCCACTTCAGCTCGCCCGTGTCACGGTCGCGGCCCTCGAAGGTCTCCGCGTCCTCGGACACCGGCTGCCACGCCGTGCCCATGTCCAGGAGGTTGACGAAGAAGTCGTTGGTCAGCGCGCCCGGGGTCTCGGTGAGCACGCCCAGCGAGTTCTGCGTGACGCCCAGCACGCGCAGGCCGCCGATCAGGACGGTCAGCTCGGGCGCGCTCAGGTCCAGCAGGTTCGCGCGGTCCAGCAGCAGGTACTCCGAGGGGAGCCGGTTGCCCTTGCCGCGGTAGTTGCGGAACCCGTCCGCGCTCGGCTCGATCTGGGCGAACGACTCGACGTCGGTCTGCTCCTGCGAGGCGTCGGTGCGGCCCGGGGTGAACGGCACCTGCACGTCGAAGCCGGCCGCCTTGGCGCCCTGCTCGACCGCGGCGACACCGCCCAGCACGATCAGGTCGGCCAGCGAGACCTTCTTGCCGCCGGTCTGGGCGCTGTTGAAGGACTCCTGGATGCCCTCCAGCGTGCGCAGCACCTGCGCGAGCTCGTCGGGCTCGTTGACCTCCCAGCCGCGCTGCGGCTCGAGGCGGATGCGGGCACCGTTGGCGCCACCACGCTTGTCACTGTTGCGGAAGCTGGCCGCCGAGGCCCACGCGGTGGACACCAGGCGCGCGACCGGGATGCCCGAGTCGAGGATGCGCTGCTTGAGCGCGGCCACGTCCTGGGCGTCGACGAGCTCGTGGTCCACGGCCGGCACGCGGTCCTGCCAGATCAGCTCCTCCTGCGGCACCTGCGAGCCGAGGTAGCGCTGGATCGGGCCCATGTCGCGGTGGGTCAGCTTGAACCAGGCGCGCGCGAACGCGTCGGCGAACGCGGCCGGGTCCTGGTGGAATCGGCGCGAGATCGGCTCGTAGATCGGGTCGAACCGCAGCGCCAGGTCGGTGGTCAGCATTGTCGGCGGCCGGTTGAGGGTGCCGTTCTCCGGGTCCGGGATGGTGTTGGCACCGGCGTTGTCCTTGGCCACCCACTGGTTGGCCCCGGCCGGGCTCTTGGTCAGCTCCCACTCGTAGCGGAACAGGTTGTCGAAGAACCCGTTGCCCCACTGGGTCGGGGTGGAGGTCCAGGTGACCTCGAGGCCGCTGGTGATGGCGTCGCGGCCCTTGCCGGAGCCGAACGAGTTGCGCCAGCCGAGGCCCTGCTCCTCGATCGAGGCGCCCTCGGGCTCCGGGCCGACGTACTTGTCCGGGTCGGCCGCGCCGTGCGTCTTGCCGAAGGTGTGGCCACCGGCGATCAGCGCGACGGTCTCCTCGTCGTTCATCGCCATCCGGCCGAACGTCTCGCGGATGTCGCGGGCCGCGGCCAGCGGGTCCGGCTGGCCGTTGGGGCCCTCCGGGTTGACGTAGATCAGGCCCATCTGCACGGCGGCCAGCGGCGCCTCGAGCTCGCGGTCACCGGTGTAGCGCTCGTCGCCCAGCCAGGTGCGCTCCGGGCCCCAGTACACGTCCTCGTCCGGCTCCCACACGTCCGCGCGGCCGCCGGCGAAGCCGAAGGTCTTGAAGCCCATGGTCTCCAGGGCGCGGTTGCCGGTGAAGATCATCAGGTCGGCCCAGGAGATCCGCCGGCCCCACTTCTTCTTGACCGGCCACAGCAGGCGCCGGGCCTTGTCCAGGTTGCCGTTGTCCGGCCAGCTGTTGAGCGGCGCGAACCGCTGCATGCCCGCTCCGGCACCGCCGCGGCCGTCCTCCACGCGGTACGTGCCCGCGCTGTGCCACGCCATCCGGATCATGAACGGGCCGTAGTGGCCGAAGTCGGCGGGCCACCAGTCCTTGGAGGTGGTGAGCACCTCGTCGACGTCCTTGGCCAGCTCGTCCAGGTCCACGGTCTGGAACTCGGCGGCGTAGTCGAAGTCCGGGCCCATCGGGTCGGCGACCGCGCTGTGCTTGCGCAGGATCGCGAGGTTCAGCCGGTTCGGCCACCAGTCACGGTTGCTGCCGCCCTCGGTCGGGTGGCTGAAGCGACCGTGCTGGACCGGGCACCCGCCGGCGCTCTCGTCGTTCATGTCTCCAACGACGGCGTCATGACTGTCAGACACGAGAATCCTTCCAGGTGTTTCAGGAACTGCGGGAGGAGGAACAGGCGGGGCACAGGCCCCAGTAGATGACCTCGGCCTCGTCGATGGCGAAGCCGTGGTCGTCGGATGGGGTCAAGCAGGGCGCGGGGCCCACCGCGCAGTCGACATCCGCGATGGCACCGCATGACCGGCACACGACGTGGTGGTGGTTGTCCCCGACCCTCGTCTCGTACCGCGCCACCGAGCCGGGCGGCTCGATCCGCCGCAGCAGACCGGCCACGGTCAGCGCGCGTAAGACGTCGTAAACGGCCTGGTGGGACACCCCGCCGAGCTCCGCCCGCACGACGCCGATGATCGAGTCGGTGTCGGCGTGCGGCTGGTCATGCACAGCGGACAGCACCGCGACACGGGGGCGCGTCACTCGCAGCGCGACCCCACGCAGCATGCGCTCGAAGTCCGAAGTGCTGGGCACGCCCGGCAGTCTGCCCTGTTTTCTGGAATCATTCAAGTTTAGGACCGGGCCAGTCGCGAACTCACCCGTCCGAACCGGTCCGGTACGCCGATACCCGGCCGGGCCAGGCCCAGCCGGGTATCAAGATCAAGCCGGACGATACCGCGCGTGACGGAACGACGCCCGCCGCCCCGTGTCCCACGTTCATCGCCCCCGTGTCCCACATCCGCCGCCCCCGAGTTCTCCATTCGCCGCCCCCGAGTTCTCCATACGTCGGGCTCGACGGAGATTTCGGGGTCCGTGAACGTGGGACACGGGGGCCACGAACGTGGGACACGCGGGTTATTCGGGGAGTGAGCGCGGGTCCTTGTGGAAGGACGAGACCTCCACGATGTCGGCCATCGTGGCGGACAGTTCGGTGTCCACCCGGCCATGATCTCCGGGATGTACACATCGTCCATTGTGGGCAGTGCCCCGCGGATGTCCTCGTGGAACGAGGTGAAGTCGAGGACATCCGCGAAGTCCGCGCCCGCCTCGCGCAGGCAGTCCAGCATCCCGGCGTAGCACTGGCGGAACTGGTTGACGTGCAGGAACGGGGGTTCGATCGTGGCGAGCTGGCCGCCGACGAACACCAAGTCGCCCTTGAGCACCGCCGCCGACATCGGGTACTTCGACCGCCAGGCCTGCGCGGGCGGGGTGATGCAGCGCTTGGGTCCGTCGCCGGCGTGGGCGATCACGCGGATCGAGACGAGGGCTGACGGCTTCCACGCCGAGCCGGTGACGCCCGCGAGTGTCCACACTGGAGGGTCGGTCGGGAAGGACGGCCGGCTTCGAGCACGTCCTCGCACCAGCGTGGGTCTTTGACGAACGCGAAAACGTCCACAATGCCCATTGGGCCCGCGCCCCACGCCGGCCAGGAGTTCGCCGATGCGTTCCAGAACAGCGTCCCGGGCTCCTCTGTTCAACGCGACTGTACGACGACCGTTGAACGCGGTCAATGCCGCTTAGCAGCTGCCGAAGCAGACCAGGGGGATCAGCGGGGCCGACAAGGAGGCCTCGGCCAACGCGGACGAGGGCGTGGCGCCGTGGAACAGGCGGTCGTAGTAGCGGGCCATCACGTCGACGGCGGCGTCATCGGCGACCCGCGCGACCCCGGCGACGACGGATTTCGTTCCGCTGTACAGGAACGCGGCGGCGAAGCCGAGCATCTCGTCCCCGGCGCGCACGATGGTCCGGCCGACGTCGCAGGCGGACAGCACGACGTGCTCGGGCGGGCTGGGCAGGGTGTCGATGTCGTAGGCCATCAGCGGGCCGTCGGCCAGGTCGAGGCGGGCGAACAGGTAGTTGCCCGGTTCGTGGTGGCCGTGCGCGGCGATGTGCGCGATGTGCCGTCCGTCCAGTTCGGACAGCGTGTCGCCGACCGAGGCGGCCGGGCCTGCCAGAACGGTGCTGCCCGGGAAGATCCCGGCGATCTTGCGGACCTCGTCCGCGGCGAAGTCCAGGTGCGGCCCGGCGACCAGCAGCGGGTCCTGAGTGGACGGTGAGGCCGGGGCACGGCGTGCGTACAACCAGGCCGACGCCGACACGGCCACCGTGACAGCCCGGCCGCGCAACGGCGGCAACAGACTCCACGGGATCGACGACAGCGGCCCGGTCGGCACGATCACCACATCCCGGTCCCCCACCATGTCCAGCAACGGCTGGATCAGCGTCGCGGTGAGGTGATCCACCTGGTAGTCAAGAGAGCCGCGCACCACCTTGAGGATCGACGCGGGATGCCGCCGCCCGCACAACGCGTCCAGGTCGCCGCGCAACCGGGCCACCGACTCCGCGATGTCCGCCGGCTCGCCCAGCGTCACCACGCGCCGGACGTCACCGGCCAGAACCAGCGCCCGAACCGCGACGCCGTCCGGCAGGAAACTGATCAGCGCCAGGTCCGCCGCGGCCAGTTCGTCGACGACTTCCTGGATGTCGGCGACCTGGGTGTTGGTCATGCTTCCGGTTGTCCGCCAGCCGTGTTCGCGGATCCGGTGCTCGAGTTCGGCGCTGCGGCGGCGGTCGGCGGGGTCGGCCCGGCCGGCCAGCTCCGCCTCCCGGATGCTCAACCCGAGCTGCCGCAGTTCCGCCACCGTGTCGGCGATCTCGGGGTCGGCGGGTGGCCGCACGGGCTGGGTCAGGAACGCCTGCGCCCGGGCACGTTCGGACCAGCCGAAGATCGCCGTCGCGCCCCGGTGCTCAAGAGCCGTGGTCAACCCGATGTGCGCCAGATCCTTGCCCAGCAAGGCCGTTCCGGTCCGCAGATCGACACTGCCGAACCGGCTGCGATGCTCGTCCAGCAGGGACAGCCCGGACCGGACGTGCCGCAGCGTCCGGGTGGCATCGCCCTGCGCGGCATGGAATTCGGCCCTGGCCAGCTGACGCAGCAACCGGGTGTCCAGGATCGGCCACGAAGTCCGTGGTCCGTCCAAGAAGGACACTGCCTCCTCGGCCCGGCCGCGCGCGATGAGGGCCCGCGCGGCCAGCAACCGGGCGGCTTCCGCGTCGGTGGGCATGCCCAGTTCGTCCAGCCGGACGGCGAGGCCGGCCGCCTTGCGCGCCACGAAGAACAGCCGCCGCCGGGCCCGGAAGTCGGCCCGCAGCCGGACCAGGGCCGCGATGGCCGCCCAGCTTTCGTTGCCCCGCCGAAGGAAATGCGCCTCGGCGCGGTGACCCCACGTGCGCGCCGCGGCCAGGTCACCCTGAGCGAGCGCCGCATGAGCACGGATGAGCTCGGCCTCGGCCCGTTCGTGCGTCGCGCGCGGGCCGTCCAGCAACTCGATGGCCGTGTCCAGCTCGCTGGCGGCCTCGTCGGCGAGTCCGGCTTGCAGCAACGCCCGCGCCCGGTCGACCGCCAGGACCGGCAGCAGTCCTTGGGCATCCGTGGCGAACCGTGGCCTGGCCTGGTCGAAAGCCCGCAGCGCCGCAGGAATGTCCCCGGCGAGGGTCTCGCAGTAGCCGAGATTCAGCTGTGATTTCGCGACCAGCAAAGGCAGGTCCGCATCCCTTGCGACCTGCTGGCACTGGATCAGGTCGGCGCGGGCGAGCCGGACCCGGCCGGCCAGGCTGTGCAGCATGGCCCGGTTGAGCAACGCCGACGCCACCCCATAGTGGTCGGATGTGCCGCTGTGCAACGGGATTCCCTCGTTGAGGTACCGCAGCGCGTCGTCCATCCGGCCGACGAGCATGCACAGCAGCCCTCGCTGCAACAGCAGGATGCCGCGATCCTCCGGCGCGGTCAGGGCCTCCGCCGAGTCCAGCGTCTCGAACCCGGCCTGGCTCTCGCCCAGCTGGACCTGGGCGGCGGCCAGGCTGATCAGGATCCGCGCGGCCAGCGGGCCCTGCCGGCCGAGCAGCTCCAGTCCTTTGTGGAACAGCCGGGCCCCGTCCGCGGGCCGGCCGCCGCCGATCGCCGCCAGCCCACGGGTATGCAGGTCGCGCGCGCGATCCTCGGCGGTGCGCATCTCAGAGGTCGATCGCCGGGGTGATCATCGGAACGTCGGTGAGCACGGCGATCTGCGCCAGCCCATGCGGCACATGGTCGAACGAGAACCGGCCACCCGGGTCGGACGACGTCGTCAGGGTCCCGGACGTCCCCCGCAACTCCACCCGGTAAGCCGCCGCCGGGGTGAACCAGCCGTCCACGCGAAGGGTGCCATCGGGGGCCGGGGTCATGTTCACCATGATCGTCACGGTGTTCCCGTTGAACGTGATCAGCCGAGCCTGTTCGTCGTCACCGCGGGCCACGGCGCCCTCGCGGGGCCGGACCGGGCGCAGGATCTCCCCATCCGGCTCGGCCATCGACAGCGCGAACTCCACCCGGTCGACCAGGTCCGGCGGCTCCGGGTCGGCCTCGTCGTAGACCTCGCGAATCCCGGTCAGGAGGGCCTCGTCGTCCACGGTCATCCCTCACCCTCCACAAGCAGCCGTTGCAACTGCGTGAGACATCGGCTGCGATTCGGGCCGACTGAACTGCGTGGCATGCCCAGTTCGCGACCGACCTTCGTGTAGTCCGGCCGGTGCGTGAACGCCACGATCCGCAACAACCGCCGGCACTTCTCCGGCAACCGGCCCAACGCGGCCCACAGCTTGGCGTTGCGGTCGGACACCACCACCCGCTCGTCCGGTCCCGGACCGGGATCCAAGGTGTCCAAAGTGGACGTGTCGGCCACCGGTTCGGCCCGCTGCGCCCGGCTGGTGTGCCAGGCCTCCCGCTTGGTCACGGTGACCAGCCAGCCCACCAGCGCGGCCGGGTCACGGATGGCGGACAACGACGTCAGCAGCGTCAGCCAGGTGGACTGCACCACGTCCGAGCTGCTGTCGCGGTCCAGCCCCTGCGCCCGCGCCACGTGCCAGAGCATCGGCGTCAGCTCGCGCACGATCGTGTTGAGGCTGTCCCGGTCGCCGCCGCGCGCCGCGACGAACAGCGTGGCCAGCCGGTCAGAGTCCGTCTGGTTCGTCATGGACGTCCTTCTTCACAGCGCAGACGGCCTGCTCGATGCGGTCCATGGTGGCTTTCACCCCGATATCGGCGAGCGAGTAAGAACTGTTGTTGTCCCACAGCTTCCTGGCGATCAGCCCGGCGATGTGCGGCGCCGCCATGGACGTCCCGCAGACCGCCGCGAAGCTCGACGGCGCGGTGTCCAGATCGACGCCCTGGCGGGTCTTGGTGACCCGGCTCGGCCCGAGCGGCCCGTCGATCCGCGGGAACGTGGTGACGACGAACGCGCCACTGGCCTGGCAGGTGGCGTTGCGGCCGCCGTTGGCGAACCACGCCGTCGAGCCGTTGGGATTCGTGGCGCCGACACCGATGACACGTGGACCGGTCCAGGACGGGTACTTGATCTCGTCGCAGAGCGCGGCCGGATAGAACGGGCGGGACGTGGAGTCATTGCCCGCGGCGGCGACCACGAGCACGCCCAGGCCGGCCAGCGCCCGGATGGCCTCCTCCAGCATCGCCGGCTTGTCGTCGGCGACGTAGTCCCCCATGGACAACGTCACGATGTCGACCATGTCGGTCATGGTGCCGCCGGGCTGCTGCGCGGCGCGGACCCGGGCGACCAGCAGCCACAACGCCAGCACCAGGTCCGCGTGCGTGGCGACGTTGCTGGCCTGCAGGGCGCGGATGACCAGCACGTCCGCGTCCGGGGCGAGCTGGTGCAGGATCCCGGCGATCGCGGTGCCGTGCCCGTAGCCCGGGCCGATCTGCTCGGTCACGTCGTCGCAGTACATCGGCCCGTCGATGTACCCGTTGGTCAGGATCTCGGTGGGCACGTAGGTGCCGAGGTGCGCCTGCTGGGCCTGGATCGCCTGCGTGGACTGCGGGAAGTCGCGGAGGAACCCGCCCTGCGGCATGGCTCCGACCTTGTCGAGACCGAACCACTTGTGCGGCGCCACCCCGCTGTCGATCATCGCCACGACCGGCCTGCGCGCCCCGGACTTCGGCTGCGACCGCTGGGGCTGCGGTCCGTGGTAGACGACCGGGACCAGCTGGTAGGTCAGCCCGGCGGACCCCGAGTTCGGGTCGCGGATGTCGTGCGGGCTGTAGGTCGGCACGCCCTGCAGGTCGGTGCCCGCGAACAGGTACTCCAGGCTGATCAGCCGCGTCTGTTGCTGTTCCTCCTCGGTGAAGTACTCCTTCTCCTTGCGCGCCCGGGCACGCTCCGACCGGCGCTCGGCCAGCCGGATCGCCTGCACCGCGGCGGCGGCGTCCACCTTGCCGGGCTGCTCACCGCGCACGTTCAACGGCACCGGCACCGGCACCATGCCCCGCTGCTCGTCGGTGAGACCACCCAGCCCTTCCGGGACCACCGGGTCGGGCAGCCGCCCCTCTTTCTCCTCCGGGTCGGGCTGCCGGATGGTGCTTGTGCCCAGCAGGGCGTCGACCTTGCCGAGCAGGTCCCCCTTCGAGAACATCGACAGCGGCAAGGTCAGCACCCCGGTCCGGTAGATCGCGGGCTGGGGCATGGGCAGGTCGTAGCCCGGCGGCGGTGTGACCTCCGCAGGGTCCAGCACCTTGGCGCCGTATCGATCGAGAACCCATTGCGGCAGCTGGGGAACGAACGTGGTCGAGGTGTGCTGCCCATCCTCGGGCAGGTCGAAGCGGACCGTCGTCATCGCGGTGCCTTTCTGGGCGGCATGACCAGTACGTCGTTCAGTGGTGGTCGCTTGTTGCCCAGATGCACCCGATCGGGTCACGGACCGGTAAAGAATCACCCGGTACCGATCTACTACAGGGCGGCGGTGAGTGCCTTGTAGGCGTCGTCGTCCAGCTCGATCCCGGCGGCGCCGAGGTTGTCCTCCAGGTGCGCGACGCTGGAGGTGCCGGGGATCGGCAGCATCACCGGGGACCGCTTGAGCAGCCAGGCCAGCGCCAGTTGCGACGGGGTCGCCTGGTACTGCTTGGCCAGCGCGGCGAGCGGACCGTCCGTGCCGGTCAGGCCACCGGTCGCCAATGGGTGCCACGGGATGAAGCCGATGCCGTTCTGCTCGCTGTAGTCCAGCAGGTCCTCGGCGGACCGGTCGGCCAGGTTGTACCGGTTCTGCACCGTGCGGATCTCGGCGACCTCGCGCGCGGCCCGCAGTTGCGCCACGGTGACCTCGCTCAGGCCGATGTAGCGGACCTTGCCCTCGTCCTGCAGGTTCTTCAGCTCGCCGACCTGGTCCGCCAGCGGCACCGCCGGGTCGATCCGGTGCAGCTGGAGCAGGTCGATCCGGTCCACGCCGAGGTGCCGCAGGTTCAGCTCGGTCTGCTGGCGCAGGTACTCCGGGCGCCCGATCGCGGTCCACCGCCGCGGCCCCTGCCGGCTGAAGCCGACCTTCGTGGCGATAACCAGACCGGCCGGGTAGGGGTGCAATGCCTTGTGGATCAACAGGTCGGCGACGAATGGGCCGTACGCGTCGGCCGTGTCGATGAAGTTCACGCCCAGCTCGACCGCCCGCTGCAGCACCCGCACCGCCTCGGCCGGGTCCGCCGGGTCACCCCACACCCCCGGCCCGGTCAGCTGCATGGCCCCGAACCCCAGCCGGACGATCTCCAGGTCACCAAGTGCGAAAGTGCCGCTGCTCGCGGCCGTGCCGTTGAACGCCATGTCCCTGCCAACCTGAACGACCGGTTCACCATTCCCGGCCGACAGTCATCCGATGTCTGCTTGACCGATACTGATGCCGCGTCGTGCATGAATCTGTTGCAAGCCTTGCAATTCGTCCCTGGCTGCCGTGGCGTCTGATGCCTCGTTGCACACTTTGCACTCACCCGGGACCGGTTTCAGCGCACCTCGGCCGTCGGCACCTCACCCGCACGAACCTTCGAAATCGGTTCCGACCAGGGGGAACACGGCATCTGGGTATTCTTCACCGGCGTAGTATTGCCCGCTCAGCGGTCATCGGGTTACAGTCCGCTTTGTTAGGAAAGTTTCTTAACTGTTTAGCCGTTGTTCACCTTAGTCCGCCCTGCACGGCCCGAAGGAGCACGACGTGCACCATCCCCTCCGCCGCATTGTGCCCGCCGCCGCGTCGATCACCGCCGCGGTCCTGTTGATACCGTCCGCTGTGTCACCCGCGAACGCGGTCGCGGATGTCCTTTTGTCCCAAGGAAAACCGGTGGCGACGTCCACCCAGGAGAGTTCCTCGCTCAGTGGCGCCAAAGCCGTCGACGGCAACACGAAGACCCGGTGGGCGAGCGCGGTCAGCGCCGATCCCCAGTGGCTGCGCGTCGACCTCGGTCAAGCGTCCACTGTGCACAGAGTCAAGATCACCTGGGAAGCCGCGTACGCCAAGCGGTACCGCCTCGAGATCTCCGACGACGGCACCCACTTCACCACCATCACGACCGTCGACAACGGCGACGGTGGGACCGATGACGTGCCCGGTCTCAACGCGCACGGCCGTTACCTGCGCTTCGTCGGCACCACCCGGGCCACGAAGTACGGCTACTCGTTCTGGGAACTGCAGGCCTACGGCGAACAGGCCGTGGACAACGAACCACCGTCCACACCGAACGGTCTGGCCGCGGGCACGACCACCGCGAGCAGCATCGCCCTGAGCTGGCAGCCGGCCACCGACAACATCGGCGTCGCGGGCTACGACATCCTCCGCAACGGGCAACCGGTGGCCACCAGCGCGACCACCGACTACACCGACACCGGTCTGACCCCGGACACCCAGTACACCTACAGCGTTCGAGCCAAGGACGCGGCCGGAAACACCTCTCCGGCAAGCACAACGGTGACCGCCAGGACGAAAGCCGGGAGCACCGGGGCGTTCGTCCTCGCCGCGGCCGGGGACATCGCCGAGCAGTGCACGGCGAGCGACTCGGGCTGCGTGCACCCGAAGACCGCGAAACTGGTGGACCAGATCAACCCGGTCGCCGTGATCACCATGGGCGACAACCAGTACGACAACGCCACCATCTCGGACTTCCGCAACTACTACGACAAGACCTGGGGCAGGTTCAAGAACATCACCCACCCGATCCCGGGCAACCACGAGCACTACGACAGCCCCGAGTTCGCCGGCTACCACGCGTACTTCGGCACCATCGCCACACCGCACGGCAAGAACTACTACAGCTGGGAGCTGGGCAACTGGCACTTCATCGCCCTGGACTCCAACGACTTCACCACGCACGACGACCTGGCCGAGGCCGATCCGCCGCAGATCGCGTGGCTCAAGGAGGACCTGGCCACAAACACCAAGGGCTGCATCGCCGCGTACTACCACCACCCGCGGTGGAGCTCCGGTGACCACGGCGACAACAAGGACAGCATCCTGTTGTGGCAGACCCTGGTGAACGCCAAGGTCGACCTGGTCCTCAACGGGCACGACCACGACTACGAGCGGTTCGTCCCGATGAACGCCGACGGCAAGTCCGACCCGAACGGCCCGGTGGAGATCGTCGGTGGCTCCGGCGGGGCCGGCCTCTACGACCTGAAGGCGGCGCACGCCACGACGGCGAAGCTGCTCAAGACGCACGGCGTGCTCAAGCTGTCGATGACCGACACCACGTTCCAGACCCAGCTCATCGGGCTGAACGGGACGACGCTCGACAGCAGCCCGACCTACAGCTGCCACTGAGCATGTACATCGCGGCCAGCCGGTCAACGGCGACGGAACGGCCGGCACTGCGGGGAGTGCCGGCCAACGTGGTGGCGCTGGGTGCGGTGAGCCTGGTCACGGACATCTCCTCGGAGATGGTCACGGCCGTGCTCCCGCTGTACCTGGTGCTCGGTCTGGGTCTCAACCCGCTGCAGTTCGGGTTGCTGGACGGGCTCTACGCGGGGGCCACGGCCCTGGTCCGGGTGGCCGGCGGGCACCTGGCCGACCGCTGGCGGCGGCTCAAGGCCGTCGCCGGGGCCGGCTACGGCCTGTCCGCGGTGTGCAAGCTCGGCCTGCTCGCGGCCGGTTCGTCGGTGGCCGCCATCGGTGCGGTCCTCGCCGTCGACCGCACCGGGAAGGGCCTGCGCACCGCTCCGAGGGATGCCCTTATTTCGCTCTCCAGCGAGCCAGCTATGCTCGGGCGGTCGTTCGGGGTGCACCGGGCGATGGACACCGTCGGAGCCTTCCTCGGCCCCCTCACCGCCACGGCGGTGCTGGCGCTTTCGTTGGGCAGTTATCCGGCGGTGTTCTTTTCCTCCTTCTGCATCGCCGCCTTCGGCCTCCTGCTGCTGATCCTGTTCGTTCGCGACCATCCGGGCACCGTCTCGTCCGCGTCGCTGAGCAACGCGGTGAGCCTGGTCCGGCGGCCCGGCTTCCGGCGGATCCTCGGCTGGACGGTCGCGCTGGGCCTGGTCACCGTCGGCGACTCGTTCATCTACCTCGTGGTCCAGCGCCGCTGGGACGTGGCGGCGACGTACTTCCCGCTGCTCCCGCTCGGCACCGCTGGGGTGTACCTGCTGCTGGCGATGCCGCTCGGCAAACTCGCCGACCGGCTCGGCCGGTGGCCGGTGTTCCTCGGCGGGCACGCCGCGCTGTGCGGGGCGCTGTTGCTGTTGAGCGGGTCCGGGTTCGGCCTGGTCGTGGCGCTGGCGCTGCACGGGGTGTTCTACGCGGCCACCGACGGCGTGCTGATGGCCGCGGCCGGCCCGCTCGTCCCCACGGAGTTGCGGGCCACCGGCCTGGCGGTGATCCAGACCGGGCAGGCGGTGGCGCGGATGTTCTCGTCCGTCCTGTTCGGACTGGCCTGGACGGTGTGGGATCTGCAGCCGGCGGTCCTCGTGGCCGCGGGTGCGATGGCTGCGGTCACCCTCGCAGCCGCCTTCGCCCGGCCGGTGCGGCCATGAGGAAGGCGTTGCTGGCGGTCGCCGCGGCGGTGGTTCTCGCCATCGCCGCGGTGACCTACACCCTGCAGGCCCGTGGTTCGGACGAGGTCACGACCGAGCGCCTGACGCTGGTGCCGGGTCAGCTGTTCGTCCGTGACCAGGCCAGCGGCCATATCGCCGCCGTCCCGCTCAACGACCCGGGCGCGCCCCGTCGTCTCGGTGAGCTGAAGTGCGACCGGTTCGCGGTGGCCCAGCAGACCGCCGTCTGCCTGAGCGTGCAGCCTGGCACGTTGCCGCCGGTGACGGACATGCTCGTGCTGAACGCCGACCTGACGGTCCGCCACCGCGAGTCCCTGCCGGGGACACCGAGCCGGGCGCGGGTCTCCCCTGACGGCCGGCTGGTCAACTGGACGTTGTTCGTCACCGGCGACTCCTATGCGGCGACCGGGTTCTCGACGCGGTCGGGCGTGTACGACATCGCGCACGAGCAGCTGTTCAAGTCGATCGAGGAGCTGCCGGTGTTCGTGTCCGGGCAGCGGTACTTCGCGTCGGACGTGAACTACTGGGGCATCACGTTCGCCCCGGACGGCAACCGGTTCTACGCCACGCTCGGCAGCAAGGGCCGTACCTACCTGGTCGAGGCCGACTACGGCCGCTACCGGGGCAAAGCCGTCCGGGAGAACGTCGAGTGCCCCTCGCTGTCACCGGACGGGACGCGGGTGGCGTTCAAGAAGAAGGTGGCCGAGGGCGAGTGGCGGCTGTCCGTGCTGGACCTGGCGAGTTCGCGGGAGACCGAGCTGGCCGAGACCCGCAGCGTCGACGACCAGGCGTTGTGGCAGGACGGGTCGACCATCCTGTACGGCCTGGGTGGCGACATCTGGTCGGTTCCGTCGGACGGCACCGGCTCGCCGAAACGACTGCTGACCGGCGGGAGCTCGCCCGCGGTGACCCTCCAGACCATTTCTTAGCCGAATAGCTACCCAAGCTTGGCGGTACCCGATTCGTCCCGGGGAGGCGCGCCGAGGGCTTTGTGATAGACGCGCAGGTCACAGGCGGTGGCCAGCAGGGGTGTGAGCGCCGGGTAGAACTCGTCGAGCCGGCCGACCCGGACCAGCTCGTACCCGATCCGGCCGTACCAGCCGGCCAGGAACTCCTTGGACGGGTGCGACCATTCGCGCGGCACCAGCAGCTCCAGCTGCATGGTCCGGCCGGGGTTGCGCTGCTCGGCGAACCGGACCAGCTCCCGGCCGACCCCGATGCCGCGGTGCTCCGGCGCGGCGGCGAGCATCCCGAACTCGCTCAGCCCGTCGCCCAGGTCCTGGATCCGGACCGACCCGGCGATCGCCCCGTCGACCCGGGCCACCGCGATCTGCCCGGCCCGGGTGAGCCCGGCCAGCTCAGCCGCGTTCGTGCGTTCGGCGCCGTCGATCCACAACCCCTGCTCCGCCACCGCGTACACCTTGTTGACCAGGTCGGCGAGCGTGGACATCAGCTCCGCGTCGTCCGCCGCCGACACGGGCAGCATGGAAACCTCAGGCATCTCTTTCCCCTCCGCGTTGATCCACCCCGTCAACCTTCCCAGCCCGACACTCACAACGTCGGCGTGGCTCAGTCGGCGTCCAGACTGCGGCCGAGAATCCGGAACACCTGGTCGAGCTGGTTCTGGCTCAGTTTCCGCAGCGGGCAGGCCTCTTCCAGCGCCGCCAGCGCCGCCTCCCGCGCCTTGCGGCCGGCCCGGGTCAGCGACAGCACCCGGAACCGGCGGTTGGCCGGATCCTCGGTCCGCGTGAGATAACCCAGTTCGACCAGGCGTTCGGTGGTGAACGTCAGGCTCGACTTGGTGCCGCCGACCCGTTCGGACACCGTCTTCATCGTCGGCGGCGGCTCATCGGGATCGATCGCCCACAACACATAGACGGTCGGCATGGTGAGACCCAGCTTCTCCAGCGCCGGCTCGGCATCCCGGGTCGTGGTCGTGACGATCTCGTAGAGCGCCTCGAGCGGTGACGAGCGCCGGGAGAATTTCATGGCGAAATCGTACAACGATCGCACTTTACAGGACTTGAACTATCGCCTCCCCGAAAGTGCTTGGCGGCACAACGACTTGAGTGTGTGGCCCAGGTCATCGTCGGACAGGCCAGCCAGCCCGAGGTCCAGCACCAGGAAGTAGATGGCCCGCTGCAGGTCGAGGGGTGATCGCCGAACAGCAGCCGCGAACCGCCGCGTCTAGCAAATGCGCCAGCTGGGCAACGCTGTCGTCAAGCGATCGCCAGCACAGTTCGCTCGGCCTGCACCGCCCGTGTGGTCAAGTTCCCGATCTCCGCCTGCATCGCCGGGATCAAACCTGGGCACGCACTTCGGCTGACCATCACCACCCAGGCGGATCCGTTGGCGTGCAAGGCACTCATCGGATCCGACCTGTGCTTCCCCACCGCAGCACAGCAACGCAGCCTGCCCGGCACCTACCAGGTGGGGCTCGGCGCGTCGAAGATCAACGTGCCGCTGGCCCGCTACGGCTGCTTCCCAGCCAGCGGAGGAAGCGGCGCGACGCCATCTTCGTTCCGTGGCCCAGTGCGCGCATGCCGCTGACCACAATCCCGCCTTGGGTCGTGGCGAAGCCCGGGATTCCGAGCCGCTGGCGATCAGGGTGATCTTGTCCACGCGAGTTCGAGGAGGAGGGGGTACTGCGCGCGTCACTCGCTGACCAGTTGCTTCCCGACCTCCACGGTCGTCAGCTCACGCTGCTTTCGCTTCAGCCCGGCGGTACCGAGGACGATCACCGCTGCGATCACGTAGGCGTTGCCGGTCAGCAGGTGCCAGGTGGTCCATGGCGCGTCGGGGTTCCACCACCATTGCGGTGACAGCACGAACAGCGATGCTCCGGCCGCGGCCAGCGCGGTTCTGCCTGTCGCCGCGGCTGTCAACAGGATCGGCACGGCCCATACCCAATGGTGTGAGTACGACACCGGTGAGATCAGCAGTCCGCCCAAGGCGTTGAGTCCCAGCGCCCAGGTCGGCCGGCCGGCGGCGAATGCCTGCCGCATGCCTCGGGCTGTCATGGCGAGCACCGCGGCGGCGAGCAGCAGCCACAGCACTCCGCTATCGCTGCCGAGCCGCACCAGCATCACCTTGAGCGACTGGTTCATCTCGTTCGCCATGCCGCGGACCTGCGTGCCGAACAACACCTGTTCGGTCCAGAACCGCACGGAGTTCCCCCAGGACAACAGGAACCCGGCAACCGTCGCGCACAGGAACGACACACCGGCGGTGACCGCCGCCCGGCGTTGCCCGCGCAGCAGGAAGAACAGCACGAAGATCAACGGCGTGAGCTTCACCGCGGCGGCGATGCCCACCAGCGCCCCGCGCGGCCACCGCGGCGAGCGGACCAGGCAGTCCACCACGACCAGCGCCATGAGCAGCACGTTGATCTGCCCGTAGAAGAGGGTGTTGCGCACCGGTTCCAGCGCGAGAGCGACCGGCAGTGCGGCGCTGATCAGCAGCGCGGTCGGTCGCACGTTCAGCGAGCGCAGCACCACCACCATGACGACCACCAGGGCCGCGATGGTGAGCAGGGCCATCGCCGCTGTGGCCAGCCCGAACGGCACGACAGCGAACGGCGCCAGCATGACGACGGAGAACGGCGGATAGATGAACGGCAGGGTCCAGCCGTTGTGCAGTGCCGGGAGTTGCCCGTAGAGGTCGCCACCGTTCCACCACACGGTGACACCGACCCGGTACACATCCAGGTCCATGCTGAGCTGGTCGTGCCGGGCCAGCACGAACCAGCCGATCATGGCGGCGTTCACCACGATCAGCCCGGCCAGCAGAGCCATACGCACGTTTTCCCACGTTACGCCGCGAACTGGTGATCTTGTTGACCACCGGCGGTGCAGACCTTGCAACTTCAGCCACCTTCACGGGGTTTGCGGCCCCAGGCGGAGATCAGCGGGGAGATGGTCAGGTCGAGGCGGCCGGCGCGGACGTTGCCGAGGTGCTGGTCGATCTCGGCGTCGGTGGCCAGGCCGGCGGCGACGAGACGGTGCCGGATCTGCAGCACGGTGGCCTCTTCCAACAGGTCACAGGCGGGACTGGTGACCGGGAAGTACGCATCCGCGCCCACCTCGGTGAGCCCCGCGGCCCGCAACAACCTCGGTAACGTCCGCCCATACGCGAGATCGACACCTCGCCCGGCCATCAGCACCCGGAACCCATCCTTGAGCTTGTTGGCCAGCCGCTGCTCCGGCCCGAACTCGTCCACACAGACCTTCGGCTGCAACGCCGGATCCGCCTCCTCCACCAGCAACCACCCACCCGGCCGCAACGAGCGGACCATGGTCGCCAACGCCTCGACCCGACCCGGCACATGCACGAGCACCAACCGCGCATGCACAAAGTCGAACTCCCCGGGCGACCCATCAACCCCAACATCATGCCGCCGCACCTCGAAAACTCCTCCTACCCCATCCCCTCCTACCGCACTCCCGCTTCCCTCGCTCCCGCCTACCGCACTGCCTCCCACCGCACTCCCGGCCGCCTCGCTTCCGGCCACCACACTCCCGCTTCCCTCGCTCCCGCCCGCCGCACTGCCTCCCACCGCACTCCCTCCCACCGCACTCCCTCCCACCGCACTGCCTCCCACCGCACTGCCTCCCACCGCACTCCCGGCCGCAGCACTCCCTCCAGCAGCACTCCCTCCCGCCTCACTCCTTCCCACCGCGCTCCCTCCAGCAGCGCCTTCCCACTCCACCGCCCCGCTCTGCGCCACCTTCGCACCGACGGCATCCCGTGCTGCGCTGTTGGCTGGGCCTGGTGTGAATTCGCCTGTCAGCAGGGAGGTGTCGATGTCTGTGGCGAGGGTGTAGGCGGTTCGTTCGGCGAGCCATTTGGGGACTGTGGGGCTGCCGGCGCCGATTTCCCAGCAGTGCCAGGCAGGGCCGATGCCCAGTGCTTCAATGTGGTGGAAGGTCCAGGGATCGAACAATTCCGACAAAGCCTCGAACCGCCGCGCTGCTTGGGGTTGGCTGTTGCTCAGGAGATAGGGCTTCGCGTCATTGTCCACACCGGCCAGACTACGAGGGTGGGGTGATCCGTGCCGACCACTCGATGTGGTGGTCGTACAGCCAGGCGCGGGATTCGGGTGCGGGTTTGCGGACCTTGGTGAGGATCGCGTCGCGGATGAAGCGTTTGACCGGGCCGGGGGTGGCGTTGCTGCCTTGTTCGGCGCTGGCGGCCACGAGACGTTCGACGCGTGCGCGGCGGATCCGCACGTAGGTCGCGAACGCCTGGTCGAGGTCGGGCAGGTCGCGGACGCACTGGGCCAGGATGACGCTGTCCTCCAGGGCCATGGAGGCGCCCTGACCCGCGGCGGGGGATGCGGCGTGCGCCGCGTCGCCGACGAGGACCATGGGTGTGCGGTGCCAGTTCGGGGTGGTGGGCACGTCGTAGGCGTTGCTCGCGAACGGCGCTTTGGTGGCGGCGACGATTTCCGCGGCGGGCGTGTCGTCCGGTTCGAACAGGGTGACGAGCCGGTTGCGCCAGTCCTCGCCGGACGGCGGCTCGGTGAGTTCGGCGCCGGGGACGCGGGCGAACCACCAGGTCTCGCCGTCGGGCGCGGTGGTGTAGCCGAAGAACGCGTTCTTGCCGAAGATCATCCGGTACGCCTCCGGTGACGCGGCGGTGGCGTCGCGCGTGTAGCCGTAGGCGATGTTCAGGCCGCCGTAGCGTGGCCCGGGCGCGTCCGGGTCGATCAGCGACCGGGTGGTGGAGTGGATCCCGTCGGCGCCGACCAGCAGATCGGCGGAGGCTGACGTGCCGTCCTCGAAGGTCGCGGTGACCTGGCCGTTCGTGGTGACCGAGACGAGGCGTTTGCCGTGTTCGATCGGGATGCCCCGGCGGGCCGCCTCGTCGTGCAGGACCCGGTAAAGCGTGGCGCGGGTGAGGGTGCGGGGGCCGTTGCCCATCGGCCGGTCGCCGATCTTCTTGCCCGCGCCGGTGTAGACCTCGATCGCGGTGGCCGGGAACGAGTTGTCGATGACGGTCTGGTCGGCGTCGATGGCCCGCAGCGCGTCGACGCCGTTGTTCATGATCGTGAGGAAGGCGCCGACGTCGTCCGCGCCGGTCGGGTAGGCCTCGTAGATCGTTGGCTGGATACCGGCTTTGTGCAGGGCCATCGCCGTCGCGGCGCCCGCGATGCCACCACCGATGATCAGCGCGCTGGTCATACGCCCCTCCCCCTGACGCTCATGAGAAATCCATACACCACCTGTCGAGCCGCCGTAGGGGTCACCATGAGCCGGGATTTCCGGGTGATCACCGATGCCGGGTCCGCGGAGGCGTGATGAGCTGGTGATATGACGGGTCTGAGTGAACGTCTCCTGGACATGGGCTTCGGACACCCGCGCGGTCCGCTCGGCCGGCTCGGCGGGCGGTTGATGGCGCGCGGCAACGCCGCCACGGAGCAACGACTGGTGGACTTCGCCGCGCTCACTCCCGACGAGTCGGTGCTCATCATCGGCCCTGGCCCCGGTATCGGCGTCCGGGCGGCCGCCACCCGCGCCCGCCACACTGTGGCCGTCGACCCGTCGGAGACCATGCTGTCCGCCTGCCGGAAACGCTGCGCCGACCTGATCGCCGACGGCAAGGTCGCCCTGATCCAGGGCGACGCCGCGAACACCACCCAACCGGACGACTCCGCGGACGTCATCCTGTCGGTCAACAACGTCATGCTGTGGCCGGACTGGCACGCCGGCTTCACCGAACTGCGCCGCGTCCTGCGCCCCGGCGGCCGGATCCTCCTCTCCGCGCACGACAAATGGCTCCCCGGCGGCCTCCCCGCCCTCAAAGCCGCCGTCACCCACGCAGGCTTCATCGACACCCAAACCTGGACCTGGGAACCCCCCACCCGCGGCGCCACAACCGCCGCCCAACTCCGAGCCCACCTCCCAGCGACCGGATAGTGACCCTGGTCGAGCGCATCAGACGGTGCACCTGGGTGGGCGTGGGAGTGTGGCGCTCGTTCCGAGCCCGCGGTGACGACCTAATAGCCGGGCGGCGGGCATCGGATGATGGCGGTAGCCAAGTCCTCGAACCATTCGCGTGGGCGGAGGCCGGATGCGATGACATGGCCTTGGATGGTCCAGGTCGGGGTGCTGTGGATGTGGTGGGTGTGAGCGACGGCTTCGGATTGGGTGAGGGCGGCGGCTGCGGCGCTGGCGGAACTGAAAGCGGCAGTGGAGGGAAAGGCGTCAGTGAGGGCGACGGCGCCGGCAGCAGGAAAGGTGCCGGTGGCGTCGGTCAGGTTGGCGGCGCCGGTAGCGCTGAGGTGGTCAGTGGTGGCGGGAGGGTCGGACTCAGGGATGGCCGCGGCGGCGCTGGTGGAGGTCAGGGCGTGAGCCGGGCCGACGGTGTCAGTGGAGCCAAGGGGGCCAGCGGCGGCGGTGGTGGTGCAGGACGAGGGTTCGGATTGATCGACGGCTGCGGCGCTGGTGGCGGTGGGGGCGTCCGCGGTCGTGGAACTCAGGGCGCCAGTAGTGCTGCGGGCGTCGGTGACGGCGAAGTCGCCGGTCGCGCAAGATGCACAGGTAGCAGTGGAGATGTCAGCGGGGGCTTCGGCGGTTGAAGAGGAGGCGACGGCGGGAGCGGAGGTGGGAGGGGTGGGGGTGAGGGCAGTGGCCGAGACGGCGGAGGTGGAAGCGTTAGTCGAGCCAGGAGTGGCGGCAAGAGCGGTGGGTACGGCGCTGGTGAGGGAAGAGTTGAGGGCAGTGGCGGAGGTGTGGGTGTGGGTGCTGTGAGGGTTGGTGGTTGAAGAAGGGGCGACGGCGGGGGCGGTGGGGTCGAGGCCGGAAGCGGAAGTGACGGTGGTGGGGGTGGAAGGGACCGGGGTGGCGGAGCGAAGGGCGGAGGTGTCGGAGGCATGAGGGGCGGAGGCGCGAGCGGCGGGGGTGGAGGCGAGGGCGGTGGCCGAGATGGCCGAGGGGGAAGCGTCAGTCGAGCCAGGAGTGGCAGCAAGAGCGGTGGGTACGGCGCTGGTGAGGGAAGAGTTGAGGGCAGTGGCGGAGGTGAGGGTGTGGGTGTGGGTGCTGTGAGCGTCGCTGGGAGTGGAGGTGTGAGCGGCGGGCGCGGACGCGTAAGCGGTGCTGTCAGGGTCGCTGCGAGTCGAGATGCGAGCGGCAGGCGCCGACGCGTAAGCGGTGCTGTCAGGGTCGCTGCGAGTCGAGATGCGAGCGGCAGGCGCCGACGCGTAAGCGGTGCTGTCAGGGTCGCTGCGAGTCGACG
>NZ_JBFAPA010000006.1:195995-460578 GCF_040675465.1 Actinocrispum sp. NPDC049592
GAGATGCGAGCGGCAGGCGCCGACGCGTAAGCGGTGCTGTCAGGGTCGCTGAAGGTAGAGGTGTGAGCGGCGGGGGTGGAGGCGCGAGCGGTGCTGTGAGGGGTAGAGATGGTAGAGGGAGGGGTGGTGAGGGCGGTGTGGAGGGGGTGGGGGTTGGCGCCTGCGCGGGCGGCGAGGTGGAGGAGGAGGTCGAGGGATTCGATGTCTTGGCGGTTGGCGAAGTACGCGGTGAATACGGAGGTCACGAACTTGTGGGCAGTGGTGGGGTTGGTTTTGGCCAGCCATTCGTAGGCGGCGAGGGCTGGGCGGGAGTTAGGGATGCGGTCCGACCAGTTCAGCGGCAGGCCGGCGGCTTCGGCTTGGTGGGCAAGGAAGTCGTAGGTGGGGCCGGTGCGGGGGCCTGCGGGGATACCGCCGGGGCCGATCTCGGGGTGGATCTGCAGGGCGCGTTCGACCACGCGGATGCCGTGTGCACGCAGGATGCGGTTGCGGTCCTGCGCGATGTAGCAGAACGGGCAGATGACGTCGAACCAGTGCTCGATCGTCACGACACGCGGCCGCGACGTCTTCGCGGCCGTGCCGGTGGTGCGCATTTCCGTTCTCCTCAAGCAAAGTCAGTCAGGTCAGGACGGCTCGCAGCCACGCGGCTGTGGTCGCGAGCATGGTGGGGGCGTTGAAGGCGGGGGCCTCGTGACCCGCGCCGCCTAACAGTTCGAAGCGTGTCTGGGCACCGGCGTGGCTGAGGACCTGGTGCAGCGCGAAACCCTCGGATGGAGGAACGATTCGGTCGCGGTCGCCGTGGGCGATGAGGAATGGCGGGGCCTGCGCGGATACGCGTGCGGGGAGACGCAGATCGCGAGCGCGCTCGGCCAGCTCCGCAGGATCGTTGGTGCCCAACAGATCCGCCTCGAAGTGGAACGGCAGAAGCCGCGCCTCCAGCTCGGTGCGCGCCGCGGACACCGCGAGATCGGTCTGGCCGAACCAGTGCACCACGGCCTGTACCGCGCTGGACTGGTCGAGGTTGCCGCCGACCGTGCCCTCCAGTTCAGTGTCGCCTTCGGACAGCGCGAGCAACGATCCCAGGTACGCGCCCGCGGAGGCGCCCCAGATTCCTAGGCGTCCGGTGGCTAGGCCGAGGCTTTCGCCGTTGGCGCGCAACCACCGCACGGCTCCCTTGAGGTCGTGCAGCGGCTGCGGGAACACGGCTTGAGGCGCAAGGCGGTAGTCGACCGAGACCACGGTCACGCCATGGGCCGCGAGCGGGGCCAGCCGAAGTGGACCGTCATCGGCCTTGCCGCCGTGGCTCCAGCCTCCGCCATGTGCGTACACGACCACCGGTGCGCCGGGCTCGGCCGCCCGGTAGATGTCCAGGCCGAGGTCGGTGCCGTCGACGGTCGCGTACACCAGGTCCCGCTCGATCATCCTGACTCCACGTGATGGGTTGCTTCGGAGTAGAACGTGGCGAACGACGACACCGGCTCACGCGAAGTCTGCAGCGTGCTCAGCCGATGGCTGCCGTCCGCGTGTCCTAACGCGACTCCGCAGACGATCACGTGGTCGTCCGGCACCGAAACATGCCGCCGCAGCACCGGATGGAAGTCGATCAGTGACGCCTGGGCGCAGGTGTGCAGCCCACTCCCCCGCGCCGCCAGCATCAGCGCCTGCAGGAACAAGCCGGCGTCCACCAGCGCGCCCTGCAACGGGCCACGGCTGACGGTCAGGATGATCCCGACCGGGGCGCCGAAGAAGTCGTAGTTGCGCCGATGGTGTCCCGCGCGACCGGCCACGTCGTCCGCGGCGATGCCGAGCGTGTCTCCGTACAAACTGTCGCCGAACCTGCGCCGGCGTGACCGGAACGGCTCCGGCCATTCGTCCGCGCACGGCTGGTACTCGAACTCCGCGGCCCGATGCCCTGTTTCGTACGCACACAACAGGTCCTCGGCCAGTGCCCGTTTGGCCGCACCGGTCAGCACATGCACTTGCCACGGCTGCGAGTTCGAGTTGCTGGCCGAACGCGCGGCCAGGGCGAGCAACTGCTCGACCTGCGAGCGAGGAACCGGCGTCGGCAGGAACGCCCGGCAGCTGCGGCGGGTCAGCAGCGCGTCCTCAATCGTCGTCACGGTGGTCATCGGGATCCTGGTCGTTCGGTGGGGTGATGTCGTAGGAGATCCGGCCTGCGGGCAGGTAGAACAACGCGATCAGGGCACCGCCCTTGACCTCCGGGTAGTGGTGGCTGCCCGGCCCCGGCGCCGTCCAGCCCGGACCGCTCCAGCCGTTCGGCCCCATCAGCCGGGCCTCCGGGTCCAGCGGCACGACGAGGTTCAGCTCGCCGTACGGGTGCTGGTGGTACTGGCCGCGGTACGGTTCGACACTGTCCATATAGACCGCCGTGATGCTGAAGTAGTTCAGCACGTCCCGCGGTTCGGCGATCCGGCTACGCCGGTAGCGCGGCCCGTCCACCTCGATGTTCGCCGCCCAGCCGGCCCGCACGCCGTCGGTGATCATCCGGGCGAGGTCGTCGTACAGCTCGGTACCCGGCCCGTACTTCGTGTTCAACCACGTCTCCAGCTCACCGCCGGCAGTCCGGTTCTTCAGCTCGTCGAGGAACGGGATGCTCCGGTCGATCAGGTCCTGCGCGGTGGTCATGGTCGACACTCCCCTTCCATCGGATACAGCTACCGTACGGCGATGTTACGTTACAGTCAATAGCTGTAACGTAACTCGGTCGAAAAACCGCATTTCCGCACGTCAAGCCCCTGTGAGGGCACCCGGTCGAGGTCGATGCCGAAGTACTCGCGATAGGCCGCGAGGATCTCCTCGGCGCCGTCGAGGCGGCGTTCGGTCCGCTCGTCTCCCACTGTCTCGATGAGACGGTCACGGGCGAGCGTGATCCGCCCGGCCGGGGTGGCCCGCGAACACGTCGGCCCGTGCGTGAAGTGCACGTCCGGCGAGTTTGTCTGGAACCACGCCATCGCCTGGAACTCCTCCAGGTCCCTTGGCCGGTTCTCCAGCCGGTAGGCCACAACCCCGTCGTGCAGCACGTCGACATCACCGTGGGCCGCGTCGCGCAGCGAGAACCGGCCGGCCCGGTCCTCCTGGACCACGTCGGTCGCGAACCGCAGCGGCGCCATGCTGAACCGCCCGAACCCCACGTCGACCAGCCACGGCTCGTCCAGCCGCACCCGCAGAGCGAGATGGTCCAGCGGCGGCCCGAAACCACCCTCCCGGCGCGCCACCCGCGCGGCCCGCAGCTCCACCTCGAAGCCCAGCTCACCGAGTAACCCGGCGAACAATCCGTTGAGCTCGTAACAGAATCCGCCCCGCCGATGCCGCACGATCTTGTCGAACAACGCCCCTGGGTGGAGGTCGATCGGCTGTCCCAACGAGACACTCAGGTTCTCGAACGGAACAGTTTCCAGATGGCGCACCTGCAACTCGCGCAGAGTGCCGATGTCCAGCGAGCGCGGCGGACCGGCGCCGATCCGGCTCAGGTACTCGTCGACGTTCATGGTCGAGCCCCCAGTTTCGTTACAAGGAGTAAACGTAACCACAGCGTAACAGCCACTGCATGTAACGGTTCGTTAGGATGCCCTGCATGGGCCGAGCGCGCGAGACCGGGAACGAGCAACCCGAAGGCCCCAGGCCGGGCGGGCGGCCGAGGGACGCCTCCCTCGACGAGGCGATCATCCTGGCGACCCGGGACCGCCTGGTCAAGGACGGCTACTCGCAGATGACCATCGGCGACATCGCGTCGGACGCGAACGTCAGCCGGCCGACGCTGTACCGGCGCTGGCCGGGCAAGCTGGACCTGGTCGTCGACGCGCTGGACTACGGGTTCCGCCGCCAGCAGGCGCTGTACAAGCTCGATCTGAGCCGGATGCAGCCGCGGGAGGCGCTGGTCGAGGCCGTCCGCCGGCTGGATCCCGCGTACTACAACCCGGATGCCATGGTGCTGATGGGCAACTTCGCCGGTGAGGCGATCCGCACGCCCGCGCTGCTGGAGATCCTGCGCCAGCACGCCGTCGAGCCGCGCGTCGCCCTCGTCGAGAGCGTCCTGACCCAGTTGCAGGACCGCGGTGCCGTGCAGGACGACATCGACAAGCGCACCATCGCCACTATGTGCTTCGGCAGCTATTTCGCGCAGTTCTATCGCGGCGACAGCAAGGACGAGATCCCCGAGGCGGTCGTGTCGGTGTTGTGGCCCGCGATCGCACGGAAGCCCGCCGCCACAACGAAGAAGCCGACCACCACCCGTAGCCGGCGCACGACCGGAACCCCCAAGCGCATTCGCTGACGGCGGGTGACATTTGCCGGTAACTGGTGGGCGATGTCCGCCAAAGCCGTTCGCAGGACAAGCTTTGTGGGAAGTTCACCGGGTGTCGGATGTCTGAACTTCTTATTGGCGAGGGCATCGAAGACTATGTGAATTATCTTCACGTGTGGTTTGATCTCGGTCACGCACGGCGGCCGCGCCGGCGGATGAATCTCTTGTCCCTGCACTGATCGAGGAGATTCGAATGAGACTACGGCGTCTCACGTTCGCGCTCACCAGCGCCGTCGCCCTGCTGCTCGCCGTTCCCGGTGCCGCATCGGCGGACCCGCCCCAGGCGATGGACTGGAACGCGCCCTGGTCCGACCGCTCCTACGAGCCCGCTTTCGACTACGACGGCGACGGCTGCTACCCCACCCCGGCCATCGGCCGGGACGGGACCATCGCCCCGGGCCTCAACCCCGGCGGTGCCGTCAACGGCCACTGCCACGACGCCTGGGACCTGGACAACGTCAACATGTACTCCCGTTCGAGGTGCAACAACGGCTGGTGCGCCTACATGTACGCGGCCTACTTCGAGAAGGACCAGGCCGTGGCCGGGTCGGGTCTCGGCGGGCACAAGAACGACTGGGAGCACGTGGTGGTCTGGGTGCCGGACGGCGGCTGGCCCACGTACGTGTCGGCCTCCGCGCACGGCAAGTACAACGTCAAGTCCCGCAACGACATCCCGTGGGACGACAGCGGGACCCACCCGAAGATCATCTACCACAAGGACGGCATCGGCACGCACTGCTTCCGGTTCGCCGGCTTCGGCGAGCAGCCGGAGAACCACAAGAAGACGTGGCAGTACCCGCCGCTGATCGGCTGGGACGGCTACCCCGCGGGCTACCGGGACAAGCTGATGGCCTACGACTTCGGCGCCGCCCAGCTGGGCATCCGCGAGGGTTCGTTCGGCTACGAGCTGTCCAAGGCCAAGCCGGCCGGGATTCCGTTCGACCCCAACCAGGGCTGACCGAAGCGAAGGCGCCTTCCCGGTTGGGGAGGCGCCTTCGGGCAACCCGGGGCGGCACCGCCCGTCCTCAAGAACGTGATCGTGCGTATCGGCCTGGCGCTGGCCGCTATCGGCACCGTGGCGGCGTGCTCGTCCCCGGAAGCGTTGACAGTTCAGCTGACCGGCTACGACTCGGCGCACGACATGGTCGAGTTCCGGACCGTGCACTACGTCCGCGGCGGGGAGAACAACGGGCACTACGAACCCGACGCGCAGACCCGCAAGCTCCCCCTGGCCGACCCGGCCGAGATCGTCAGCATCATCAGCATCTGCTCGGACAGCATGACCGCCGACCGGATGGGCCGAGCGAACAAGTCGTGCACCAAGGACCAGCTGGTCAAGGCGCTCACCGACGCGCGGTCGCCGTACGCGGAGCTTCAGGTCGAGGACGACCACATCACCAAGGTCGCCGAGCTGTACCAGCCATGACCCCGCGGCGGCGCGCGGAGATCACCACCGGGCTCGCGGCCGCCGCCACGACCAGGCAGACGAACATGGTCGGTGTAACGAACCACGGCACGCGGTCGAGCGTGTAGCCGTCCACCCACGTGCACACCGACCGTGGCGGCAGCACGTCCGAGTCGAGCCGCCCGAAGACGGGCAGCCCCCGGTCGTCGGGAACGCCGAACCGCGCCTGGGTGCAGGTGTGGTAGGCGTTCTCCAGGTGCAGCAGCCGCATCAGGCCGAACACGTACAGCACCGGCAACAGCCACACGGCCACCATGAGCGACCAGCGCGCGATGTCGAACAGCCTGCGGTCCACCACGGGCGTTTTCGTCCTCCAGGACAACAAAAAGAGGACCGGACAGTATCACCCGCGAGCCCTGCTGATCGACCACACATCGCCCACATCACGGCGAGTCCCCGGCCGCGTTCCAGTTCGTGGAACACGACCGGGGCGCAGTCCTGGCGGGCGAAATCCACCGGGAGGAACCCGTAGCCGTTCGCGGACGCGAACGGGCCGAGGCGGCTGCCCGGCCCGGCCGCTTCTCCGCGTGTGTCCACAGTAGACACAATGGCCGACCGTCTAAGGTTGGCCGTGTGACGCGTCGTGGGATTGCCGTGGTGCTGACGTTGCTGGCGTGTTTGCTCGCCGCCCCGGCGGTGGCGGCGTTCGCGCTGGACCAGCAGGTGGTCGACCAGAACCGGTATCTGCAGGCGGTCACGCCGATCGCCGACGACGCGGAGGTGCGCAAGGAGATCGCCGACCGGGTCGCCTACACGATCAACACCAAGCTTCCGGACAGCGTGCACGAAATGGTCGATTCGGGCGTGCGCAAGGCAGTCGACAGCGACACCTTCCACACCGCGTGGGCCACGGTGAACAAGGCCGCGCAGCCACAGGTGATCGCGATGCTCCGCGGCGAGCCGAGCAGCCTGCGGATCCAGGACGACATGGTCATGTTCGACCTGGGCACCGCGCTGGACCAGCTGAAGGCCCAGTCCGCGCTGGCCCGGTACCTGCCGGACGTCGACCTGTCGGTGAAGGTGTTCTCCAAACCCGCGATCCGCCGCGCGATTCCGGCGTTCTCCACATTGGAGAGCCTGTCCGTGGTGCTGCCGATCGTCGTGGTCGTGTTGCTGCTGCTCGGGTTGCTGCTCTCCGGTGGCCGGACGTTGCTGCTGGCCGGGGCCGGGCTCGCGCTGGCGATGCTGGCTCTTGTCGCCTACCAGGCGATCGGACGCGGCCAGGTCGGTGCCTCGGCCCAGTCGCCTCACCTGGCCGAGGCGTTCTACAACGCGTTCACCGGGTATCTGGACGTCATGGCGTGGGTCGTGTTCGGCGTGGGTGTCGCGCTGGCGCTGGCCGGTCTGGTCACGCGCGCACGGCTGGCCCGGACTTGATCCGGGGAAAACCTTGGGAGAGTGTCGAGATGCCGGCGTCGGCTACTACGTCCAGGGTGAGCAGAGGAGGACGACCATGACCTACACCGTGGACCCCCGCGTGGACGACTACATCGGCAAGCTGCCGCAGTGGCAGCAGGACATCTGCCAGCGGGTGCGTGACCTGGTGCATTCGGCCGATCCGGAGGTCGAGGAGACCGTCAAGCGCACCGTGCAGCCGTACTTCGTGCTGAAGGGGAACGTCTGCGCGCTGCTGGCGGCCAAGGACCACGTGAACGTGTTCATGTACGACGGCGCCATCGTGCCCGACCCAGAGGGCATCATCACCGCTGGTCACGACAACAAGACCGCCCGCACGGTGTCGTTCAGACAGGGCGAGGAGATCAACGAGCGGGCGCTGAAGGCCATGTTCCAGCAGATCATCGCCAACAACCGGGCCGGTGGCTGGCGCAAGCTCAAGGCAGCCGCCGAGATGGAATAGATTGCCTGGTGGGAACGCTCTACCAACCGGAAAGGAGTGCGATGACCACGACCGAGAAGGCAGTGCTCGCCGGTGGGTGTTTCTGGGGGATGCAGGAGCTGATCCGCAAGCAGCCGGGCGTCATCTCCACCCGGGTGGGTTACACCGGCGGTGACGTACGGAACGCGACGTACCAGAACCACGGGACGCACGCGGAGGCGATCGAGATCATCTTCGACCCGGAGCGGACCAGCTACCGGGACATCCTGGAGTTCTTCTTCCAGGTGCACGACCCGACGACGAAGAACCGCCAGGGCAACGACATCGGGATGAGCTACCGGTCGGCCATCTTCTACACCAGTGAGGCGCAGAAGCAGGTCGCCGAGGACACCATCGCCGACGTGGACGCGTCCGGACTGTGGCCGGGCAAGGTCGTCACGGAGGTCACCCAGGCGAGTGACTTCTGGGAGGCCGAGCCGGAGCACCAGGACTACCTGCAGCGCATCCCGTGGGGTTACACCTGCCACTTCGTCAGGCCCGGCTGGAAGCTGCCGAGCAGGGCGAAGTGACCGTCGAGATCGTCGCGCTGCACGTGGCGAGCCGGCACGCGTTCGAGGGGCGGCCCAGCGATGGGCCGCGGCCCGATCCGGAGCCGGTGGGCCGGGCGCGGGTCGAGGTCCGGGCGGGCCTCGGCCTGGTCGGTGACCGCTACTTCGGTCACCGGGCGCACCGCAACGCGGCGGTGACGGTGTTCGCTTTCGAGTCGCTCGAGGGTCTGAGCGACGATCCGTTGTCCGTCCGGCGCAACATCGTCCTGCGGGGCTACCCGGTGGACGAACTGCGCGGCACGTTCACCCTGGACACCGGCGACGGTCCGATCCGGTTCACCGCGAACCGGCCGGCCAACCCGTGTGCGTGGATGGACGTGGCCGTCAGGCCAGGCGCGTTCAAGGCCCTGCGTGGTCACGGCGGGATGCGGTGCACCCCGCTCGACGACGGCATCCTGCGCGTGGGCCCGGCGATCCTCACGCCAGACCCGCAGCTCGCGCTCGCCTGACCGCCTCACCGCGGCTGGCGACGTGCAGCTTGGCGAAGATCGCCGAGATGTGGTTGCTGATGGTCTTGGGCGAGCGGCCCAGCCGATGCGCGATCCTGGCATTGGACAGGCCATCGGCCACCAGTGAGAGCACCTCCCGTTCCCGGGCGGTCAGTCCGGGAAACGGCTCCACCTGCGGCATTCCGATCCGCGGCACCAGTGCCTGCGCCACGACCGGGCTGAAGATCGCCTCCCCCGCCGCCACCGCCAGGATCGCGCGCACGATGTCCGCGGGTTCGGCGGACTTGTAGATGTAGCCCTTGGCACCGGCCTGGACCGCGGCCAGCACCAACGAGTCCTCCGTGGACGACGCGAACACCAGGACCGTGGTGTCCCGCTGGACCTCCCGGATGATCGCCATCCCGTCCGACATGGTCACGTCGATCACGAGCACGTCCGGCCGGTGCAACGCGACCTCCCGGGTCACGGCCGAGCGTGTCGACGCCTCGGCCACGACCTCGATGCCGGTCCCACCGAGTACCACCTTCAGCCCGCCGCGAGCGACCGGATGGTCATCGGCCAGCAACACCGAGCAGGTCATCGCGCATGCTCCAGCAGCAGCGACGCCACCCGCGCCGGGTCCTCCCACCAGAACAGGTGCCCCACGTCGGGCAGCAGTTCCAGGCGTGCGCCCGGGATCAGCCCGGCGATGTGCTTGCCGTTGGCCACGGGCAGCATCGCGTCCGCCGTGCCGTGGATGACCAGCGTCGGCGCGGTGATCGTGGGCAGCCGTTCGCTGGTGTCGTGGTTGTTGCCCGCTTCCCACTGCAGTTGCACGACCTTCACCGGTACCCGGACCGCCAGCGCGACGGCCGCGTAGCGGTCGAAGTGCCCGGTGAACCCGGCCGAGAAGTTGGCCTCGTAGCCGGTCCGCAGCGAGTGCCCGATGTCCTTGGTGGCCATCGCGGTGACCACCCGCAGCGCGGTCTCCGACATCACCCCGTCCGGCCCACCGGCCCAGCTGCCGCCGATCGTCAACGTCCGCACCAGCTCGGGGAAGCCGAGCGCCAGCTCCTGGGCGACCATGCCGCCCAGCGAGATCCCGAACACGTGCGCGTCCCGCCAGCCGACCGCCTTGATGATCCCGGCGGCGTCCGCGGCTAGGTCGGCGGTGTTGAACGGCTCGGCCGCCCACCCGCTCTCGCCGATCCCGCGGTGGTCGAACGCCACGATGTCGTAGTGCTGTTCCAATGCGGACAGCAGGTCCTCGCCCCAGAACTGGTGGTGCGCGCCCATCCCCTGGATCAGCAGCAGCGGCTCCCCTTGGCCGCGTCTGATGTAGGCGAACCGCCGCCCGTCAACCTCTGCGAACTCCATGACTGTCACTATCGGTCATCTGCCCGTCGGGATCGCGCAGGTAGACCTCGGCGAGGACCGCGTTCGCCCAGCCGCGTGCGATCCCGTGGCCTCCCGGGCGGCTTCGGCGAGCGCGTCGAAGTCGCCGTCGAGCAGGGCCTGCAGGGCGCGGGCGACCGCGTGCACGACCCGCCCGGCCCCGGCCACCCACCGGATCCCGCTCTGTGTGCCCACCTCGATGGCCTTCTGGGCCTGGTCCAGGGCGATGTCGACGTGCCGGGTCTCGACGGCGGAGTAGCCCAGGAAGTAATGCAGTTCGCCGCGGTCGAGGGGATCGTGCTCTTCGGTGAGCTCGGCGAACACCGTGTCCACGGCCTGCGCGACGAGCCGCCGGGCTTCGTCGAAGTTCCCGGCGAAGTCGTTCAACGCCACCAGGTTGATCGCGACGCGGGCGCGGTCGGCCACCGGCGCGTCCGGCGCGGCCCGGCTGACCGCCCGGACCCAGTGCAGGGCCTCGGTGTTGTGCACGACCCGGGTCAGGAACAGGCCGAACCCGGCGAGCATGTGCATCGCCGCGTGCGGGTCGAGGTCGAGGTCGTGCGCCACACCGGCGCGGATGTTCGGCAGTTCCCGCGCGAGACCACGCAGGAACGGACCGGTTTGCCGGGTCCGCATCGCGGCGACGCAGCGGTCGGCCAGGCCACGGACCCAGAGCGCGTGCGCCAGGCGGGTCGCCACCGGGTCCGGGTCGCGTGAACGGCAGTAGGCGCGCACGCTTTCCAGCAACAGGTAGCGGGTCGGGATCTCGTTCGTGTCCGCGGATACCACCGAGCGGCTGACCAATGAGGACAGTGACTCCAGTGTCGCCACCGCACTTGCCTGGCCGACCGCCTGTGCGGCTGCGAGGGTGAACCCGCCCTTCGAACGGCCACAGCCGCAGCAGTAGTTCACGGTCTCCTGTGGACAGCAGGTCGACGCTCCAGCCGATCGCCGCCTCCAGGGTGGCGTGCGCGGTCACCGAGCCCTTGGGAACGGGGCCGAGCAGCGCGAACCGGTCGTCCAGGCGGGCCGCGATCTCGCCGAGCCCGAACATCCGGGCGCGGGCCGCGGCCAGCTCGATCGCCAGTGGGAGGCCGTCGAGAGCCTGGCTGATCCGTTGGGCGTCTTCGAGCTCGTCCTGCTGGGGTGTCCATCCTGGACGGACGGCTTGCACGCGGTCGACCAGTAGCACCACGGCGTGGTTGAGCGGCAACGAGTTCAGCGGGACGGTGACCTCGCCGTCGACGCTGAGGGGTTCGCGGCTGGTGGCCAGGACCGTGAGCCGCGGGCAGCCTTCGAGCAGCGCGACGGCGAGGTCGGCGGCAGCATCGACGACGTGCTCGCAGTTGTCCAGGATGAGGACACCCGGGCGGCCGGTGAGCGCGCGGATCACCGCGTCAACGGGGTCGTCGTGCACCGCGACCAGGCCGATCGCGTCGGCCACCACGCTCGGCAGCGCCGCGGGCTGGCTGACGTCGGCGAGCTTGGCGAACCAGGTGACGCCGTACTCGACCGCCAGCCGGGTCTTGCCCACCCCCGCCGGGCCGATCAAGCTGACCAGCCGGTGCTGGGTGAGCCGTTCGGTGAGCGATTTCAGCTCGTCGTCGCGGCCTCGGAAGCTGGTCAGCGGCCTGCGGACCGGCGGGAGCGGGGCCACGCGGACGAGTTCTTCCAGGTCGGCGACCGCCCCGGTGGCATCTCCGGTGGCCAGCCGGGCGGCCGCCTGCTCCTCCTGGGCGACTTCGTTGAGTTCGCGGAGGCGGGTCCGGGCGGCTTCGGCGTTGTCGAGGTCGGCGTACGGCTCTCCTCGCCACAGCTCGAGGGCCTCGGTCAGCGTGGCGAGGGCTTCCTGTGGCCGGCCTTCGGCGAGCGCGCGGCGGCCTTGGTCCACTGTGGACGCGAACTCGCCGGCGTCGGTGGGCATGTCGATGCGGTAGCCGGTGCTGTGGCGTTTGAGCTGGTCGCGGCCGTCCGGCCCGAACGCCGACCGCAGCCGGGACACGCAGACCTGCAGCGCCCGCGGGTTTCGCCGGTGGGTCGTCGCCCCAGATCGCGTCCACCAGGACGTCGTCGGGCACGGTCTGCCCGTCGGCGGCGACCAGGGCCGTCAGCAGCCGCCGGGGCACCGCGCCGCCGAGATCCACGGGTGTGTCCCCGCGCAGGACCTCGACCGGGCCCAGCACCTTCGCCGTGAGCACGGTGTCACTCGAAGTCGGCCACGCCGGTCTCGACCAGCCGCTGCACGTTCTTCTGGAACGACGCGGACTCGTTCACCCGCGGGAACTCCATCTCGGGCACCTCGGCCCCGAGGAACTCGCACAGCGGTCCCCACCCCTGCGCGACCTCGTACACCAGCAGCCGGCCGGATTCCACAGTGGCCCGCACGGTCTCGTTGTGCTGGTTGAAGAACGCGATCGCCTCATCCTCGGTCAGATCGCGCCGCAACCCCCGCGCGCTCATCGCGTCGCGGAACGCCGGGAAGTCCGCCATCGCCGGGTTCTTGGCGAAGTGCTCGGTCATCTCACCACGGGTGTCCTGGCGCAGGATCGTCGCGGCGGCACTGTCGTACCACTTCTTCGGGTCCCGCACCGTCAGCACCACCTTGGCCTGCGGATACAGCTCCAGCAACTCCCGCCACACCAACGCCCCGGGAAAGTCCACCACCGCCCGGTACCGCGCCAGCACACTCTGCAGCGCCGACAAATCCCCACCCAGTGCCGCGGTCCACCCCGCCGCCGTCCCCGGGTCCTTGATCACCTCGACCATGTGGTGACAGGGAGCGAACCCGATCAGCTCCAGCGCCTTCTTCAGCGACGCCGTCCCCGTCCGCCCGAACCCCGCCCCGATAACGTCGACCATCGCCAACCCCTTGGTCCCGTCCAGAAGATCGCCCACCCCCATTCAAGCACCAGGACCCGTTCCCCGTTCGGCCCAATCCCGCACGGTAGCGGCCGACCTGGGCTTACCTGCTGATGTCGGCGAGGGGCGGCGGGCCCGGGGTCCTGGTGGGCGGGGTTGCGGCACCGCCACCGAATGGAAATGGCTGGGAAAATCCCGGCCGTTGACCGACCGCAATTGAGCGCCTTTTCGGCGACTGTCCCCGCTGACCTCGGACTCCATCCCGCTCCGGGCGGTGGGCTGGGGCCGGGATGGGCGGTAGGCGTGCGGGGAGTCGGGGGATCGTGAGATGCTCGCGGTGGGTGCGATGGCGGCGTGAGAGGCGACCAGGGTGACGACTTGGACCGATGTGATCAACTACGTCCGGTTGCGGTACGAGGTGCTGGAGGAGACGGACGGGTGGCTGCGGTTCCGGCTGGACGCTGAGGACGGCCGCACCCAGCAGGTGTCGGTGCACCACGTGCCGGAGACGGACGGCGCCGACTGGGTGGAGATCTCGTCGCCGGTGGGGTGGGCGGACCGGATCGACCTGCGGCGGCTGCTGGAGCTGGCGGGGACGTGCCTGGTGGGCGGCGCGGCGGTGGTGGACGGCGTCGCGCTGATCAAGCACACGGTGCCGCTGGCCGACCTGAGCGTGCTGGAGGAGTTCGACCGGCCGCTGAAGGTCCTCGTCGCCCGCGCGGACTCGTTCGAGCACGAGCTGACCAAGAGCGACCAGTTCTGAGCAACCCAACGTGAACGACGGCGGCCTGTGGCGGGCCGCCGTTTTCGCACGCGGGCAGGGCAAGGCTTCGACCACTGGTTGATCGTCCTCAGTGGTCAGTCACACGCTGGTTCAGACCACTGCCCTGAAGTGCCCCCGGCCCGTGCCCTGCCGGACATCCCGCGCAATGGTCTAGACCCTCTAGGGTGACCATGTCCCTGCGACCAAAGGACATGTCCGTTGCGAAAACGACTTCCTGTGCTCGGCGCCGTCCTCGCGCTGGTGTTCTCGGTGCTCGCGCCCATTGCGGACGCCGCGCCCCCGCGCAAGGTGATGGCGTACTTCACCGACTGGGGTGTCTACGACCGGAACTACCATGTGAAGGACATCGAGACATCCGGGGCCGCGGCCCGGCTGACCCACATCAACTACGCCTTCGGCAACGTCGTCGACGGCAAGTGCGCGGCCGGCGACCCGCCGGCCGACTACCAGCAGCCCTACGACGCGGCCATGAGCGTCAGCGGTGTCGCCGACACCGGTGACCTGCACGGCAGCTTCAACCAGTTCCTGCAGCTGAAGAAGCTGCACCCGAACCTGAAGCTGTTGTGGAGCTTCGGCGGCTGGACCTTCTCACCCCCGTTCACCGAAGCGGCCAAGGACCCCGCCGCCTTCGCCGAGTCCTGCTACAACCTCGTGTTCGATCCGCGGTGGACAGGTCTGTTCGACGGGATCGACATCGACTGGGAATACCCGAACGCCTGCGGGCTGGCCTGTGACACCAGTGGCCCGCAAGCGTTCACGAACGTGATGTCCGCGCTGCGGGCCAAGTTCGGCCCCGGCAAACTGGTGACCGCGGCCATCACGGCGGACAACACGCCCGGTGGCCGGATCGACGCCACCGACTACGCCGGAGCCAGCAGGTACGTCGACTGGTACAACGTGATGACGTACGACTACTTCGGTACCTGGTCCGCCCAGGGCCCGACCGCGCCGCACTCCCCCCTGCGGTCGTACGCCGGGATTCCGGCGCAGGTGTACGCCGACGCCTCGATCCAGAAGCTCCGGCAGATCGGCGTACCGAACCAGAAGTTGTTGCTGGGTCTCGGTTTCTACGGCCGTGGCTGGGACGGCGTGACCCAGAAGCAGCCCGGTGGCACCGCGACCGGCCCGGCGCCGGGCACGTATGAGCCGGGGTCGGAGGACTACAAGGTCCTGAAGACCAAGTGCCCCGCCAACGGCAAGATCGCCGGCACGGCGTACGCGCACTGCGGAACCCAGTGGTGGAGCTACGACACCCCGGAGACCGCCGCGTCGAAGGCCGGCTACGCGAAATCCCAGGGCTTGGGCGGGGTTTTCGCGTGGGAGCTGTCCGGCGACACCGCCAACGCGGAGATGGTCCACGCCATTTCCCGCTAGTACCAACGGACCTGCCGCCTCAGGGGAGCGGCAGGTCCGGCCATGCCTCGGCGGCGTCCGCGGCCGCCTCCCGGCTCGCGGGCGCCCCCGAGGTCGGTGACAGCGCGATGACAACCCGCTGAAACCGTTTCCCCATACCGTTCCCGTCACAGGCGCACGCGGGAAGGTTGGTGTTGATGAAAAAGCAGGTCAGCGCGCTGCTGGCAACCGCACTGGGCATAGCAGGGCTTGGCGGCGTCCCGGCCGCGGCAGCGGATTCCGGGCTGCCGTCCGCGCCGACGATCGTCTGCGGCAATGCTTCGCTGCTCGACGGTCCCGCACAGGCACCGCAGGGCGCGATCACCGTGCCCGCGGGCGACAACTCCGGCTTCGACTTCCGGCAGGCCGGCAGGACCTACTGGTTCGCGACCGGCAGGCACACGCTCGGCACGGACGTCTTCAGCCAGATCAAACCCAGCGACAACAGCACATACGTGGGCGCGCCGGGTGCCGTGCTCGACGGCCAGAACGTCAACCGGTACGCATTCGTCGGCGAGGCCACCGGCGTGACGGTGAAGTACCTGACCATCACGGACTTCGGTGGCCCGGAGAGCAACCGGGACGAGGGCGTCCTCAACCACGACGGCGCCAGTCACTGGACCGTCACGAACAACACCGTGCAGCACAGCGGCGGCGCCGGTGTGTTCATCGGCAGCGACAACCTCGTGCGGAACAACTGCCTGAAGGAGAACGGGCAGTACGGGTTCAGCATGTACAAGGCGACCAAGGGCGAACTGCACGACATCACGTTGGACGGCAACGAGATCGCCGGGAACAACACCGACGACTGGGAGACCAAGCTCCAGTGCGGCTGCACCGGCGGCGGCAAGTTCTGGGACGCGCACACCGTCCGGGTGACCGGCAACTACGTGCACGACAACAAGAGCGTCGGGCTGTGGGCGGACACGAACAACTACGACTTCCTGTTCGAGGGCAACTGGATCGAGGCCAACGACGCCCAGGCGATCTTCTACGAGATCAGCTACAACGCGGTCATCCGCGGCAACGTGATCAAGGGCAACCTGCGGAAAGCCGGCGCCGAGCGGATCAAGGAGCAGGACAACTTCCCCGACGCGGCGATATACATCTCGGAGTCCGGCGGTGACGCGCGCGTGCCGTCCACGATGATCGGCGCGCCGGTCCTGGACATCAGCGACAACCTCATCCAGGACAACTACAACGGCATCGCCCTGTGGGAGAACGCGGACCGTTTCTGCAACTCACCGGCCAACAGCAGCGAAGGCTACTGCACCCTCGTCAACCCGCAGGCGACGCTGTCGACGTGTGTGGCGGGCACGATCAACACCGCGCCGTACCTCGACGACTGCCGGTGGAAGACGCAGAACGTCCGGGTACACGACAACGATCTGCGCACCGACCCGGCGAACATCCTGCCCGGCTGCTTCCCGGACTACTGTGGCCACAACGCGATCCTGAGCAACTGGGGCACGTACCCGGACTGGTCGCCGTACATGCAGGACCTCGTGCAGCAGAACATCACGTTCAACCAGAACAACGTCTTCACGCACAACCACTACACCGGTTCGTGGCGGTTCATGGCCCGTGACACCGGCCTTGACCTGCTGACTCCGGCACAGTGGCAGGCCGCGCCCTACCACCAGGACGTGGACAGCACGTTCTGACCCGATCAGGCGGGCGGCAGGTCCGGCCACACCTCGACGGCGTTCGCGGCCGCCTCCCGGATCGCGGCGCCGTCGAGGTCCGTCACGGTCTCGGGCAGGTCCTTGTCGAGCCAACGGACCACAATGGACACCGGACCCTCCGGTGGCAACGGCGACATGTAGAACTCGTACCGGAAGTGGAACGGCGAGCCGGAACCACCATAGGCCGACATCCTCAGCCGGTCGGTACCCGGCGGCAACTCGTCCACAGTAGACACTCGCTGGCCGTCGGCGTACCGGATCCCGAGCAGCAGCTCACCGGGTGAGCGGGGCACGCCGTGCGAATGCCCCCACAGGCCGCCCATGCGACGCACGTCGACGATCGCGTGCTTGGCGAACACGTCGATGTCCAGGCTGACCCCGTCCGGCCAGCACCGCACCCGGTCCAGGGCCACCAGGACCTCCGCGCCCTCACCCAGTGTCCGGCTCCAGGGCAGGGTGACCGCCCGGATCCAGTCGGTGGGCACGCCCGGATACCGCTGCGGGCGGGCCCGCAGGATCTCGGCGCGGTCGTCCACCGGTTCGGGCAGATCTCCGAAGAAACTCAACGCTGACCCCCACAGTCGTCGGCAAGAGCCTCACCTGATTGTCCCTCTTGTGGTGATCGGCTGTCGAGACCCGTGAGCTTCCCTGGTCAGCTGGGAGTTTTTCCTGGTTTCTTCCCGGCCGGCTCCCCTGGCCGCTGGGGGCATGCGCTCTGAAGGCTTGATCGCGTACCCCGTCACGCGATTGGAGATCCCCATGGTGGACCGGCGAACCCTGTTGAAACTCTCCCTGGCCGGTGGCGCCGGTCTGGTGCTCGCTCCGGGCGTGGCCTTCGCCGACGACACGTTCCCGCCGGTCCCGGGCATGCAGGGCGACCGCAGAGCCAACGAGCTGTGGTACCACTTCGACCAGGTCGCCTTCTACGACCCCGTACCCGGGGTCGCCGAGACCTACCAGGCGCTGGGCGACTACACCGGCAACCCGAACTTCGTCGAAGGCTTCATGACCAGGTGGCTGGAACTGAGCAAGGCCGCGGACTACCCGGCGAACTACACGGCCTGGGCGGCTCCCGTGCGCGACGAGCTGCAGTTCCTGTCGGACCTCCAGCTCAAGGCGTTCGACCGGTTCTACGCGCCCGGCAGCGCCGGGTTCGTCGACGCGTTCGGCTACTTCGGCCAGGGCGTGCTGTTCGACCCGCGCCGGGCGGAGCTGCAGCAACAGGTGCACACGATGGCGCCGATCACGAACTACCAAGGCTGGCACGCCTACCTGCGGGCGATGATGTTCCTCGAGATCGACCGCGACCGCTGGGCCAGGATCAACCCGGTGCTCGCGTTCGCCTGGGCCACCCAGTCGATCGCGCTGCCGGACACCAACACACCCAACCCCGGCCTGCCCCGGCCCACCATGGCCCAGCTGGCCGCGACCTGGCTTCCGCGCAGCTCAGAGCGCCTGGACAAGGATTTCCAGTCGGTGCCTTACCCGGCCTGATCACTGCGCTGATCACTATGCTGGCCCCATGTGCCGGAACATCACGGTCCTGCGGGGCCTGCAACCAGCCGCGACGGCGGAGGAGATCGAGGCTGCCGCGCGCCAGTACGTCCGCAAGGTCAGTGGCGTCCAGACCGTCACCGACACCACCCGGGAGGCCTTCGAGGAAGCCGTCGCCGAGGTCACCGCGGCCACCACGAAGCTCCTGGCGACGCTCCCCGACCGCAGGCAGCCGCCGGCCACCGTGCCGCCGTTGCGCCGCCCCGAGGTCCAGGCCCGTCTGAAGGCCAAAGCCGCCAAATGACCCTCGTGAGTGGTCTCGGCCGTGAGAACGACCGAGACCACTCACGAGCGGGCCGGTTGACTAGCGGCGCAAGAGCACGCGGGGGTCGGCGTGCAGGTCCTTGCCGAGCCGGACGGTGATGAACTCGTTGTTGTCCGGCTTGCCCGGGGTGCGGCCGGACGAGAACGGGAAGTTGTTGTCATTCAACACAGCCAGCGTGTGGTCATCCAGGATGACGATGTCCTCGATGGTCTGGAACGGGAACCGGAAGGTGTCGCCGAACCCGCCGACGTGCCGCGGGTTGGCCAGGTCGAGCAGGTCGGCCACGAGGGTCTTGTCCAGCTTGCCGTCGTGGTCGCGGTCGCGCTTGTCGGCCAGGTAGACCTTCTTGGTCTTGGCGGTGTCACCCTGGCCGCCGTCGCGCTCGATGACCAGCAGCCGGTCACTGTCCACAACGGTCGCGTCGCCGATCGCGTTGTCCGGGCTGTCCAGCTGGTAGATCCAGCGCTTGCCGGTGTACTGGCCCTTGGTGACGTCGAACTCGTTGAGCCGCAGGCCACCCGCCGGGTCACCGGCGACGACGCCCTCCAGCAGCGCGTTGAGGGTACGGCCGTCCGGCGAGAGGGTCATCCCCTCGAACCCCTTGCTGCTGGGCAGGTCCGGGCTGCCCTCCGGGTTCTCCGGGGCGCGCACGCCGGGCAGCGGGACCGGCGCGGCGAGCAGCTTGCCCGCGCGGCTGAAGTGCAGCAGGTACGGGCCGAACTCGTCGCCCAGCCACAGGGTTCCGTCGGCCGACCGGACCATCGACTCGACGTCGAAGTCGGCGCCGGTCAGCACCCGGTCCGGGCGGGTCAGCGGGAACGGCACGAGCTTGTCCGGGTCGGTCAGGTTGAACCCGCCCAGCACGTCCACCTGGCCGGAGCCGAAGTCCGGGCCGATCCTGTGGATCCGCAGCGCGAAGTCCGCGCTGTTGGCCTTCTGGCCGTAACCGTTGTCCGACAACACGTCGAACGTGCCGTCGAGGTTGCGCAGGACGCCGCTGAAGCCCTGCACCGGCTGGTCGGCGAACGGCAGCGCGATCCCGTTGACCGGGGCGGTACCCAGCGCGGCGCCGGACGGCTCGCTGGCGGGCACGAAGGTCTCCGCCGGCAGCGAGGCGAACTGGGTCAGCGCGGCGCGGCCGAAGCCGTGGCGGTCCTCCGGGGCGGCCGAGCCGGGTGTGGCGACCGCAGCCACGGCGACGAGCGCCAGGCCGACGACCAGTGGTCTTCTCATGATTGTCCGTTCTCCCTGCGTGTTCGGTGCGCGCACGCTAAGCGGCCAACATGAACATCAAGTGGACGAACTGATGAACGCGTCCACCCACCGGGCGCGCGGGTCCGTGTCGATCAGCAGGGCCTTCACCAGCAGGGTGAGCGGGATCGCCAGAATCGCGCCGAGCGGGCCGATCAGCCACGACCAGAACAGCAGCGCCACGAACGTCGTGGTGGCCGACAGGCCGACCGCGTCGCCCACGAAACGGGGCTGTATCACCGATTCGATGATGAAGTTCAGCACCACGTAGGCGACGATCACGACGACCATCAGCTGCCAGCCGCCCTGCAGCAGGGCCAGTAAAGCGGGCGGGACCAGGCCGAGCAGGAACCCGATGTTCGGGATGTAGTTGGTGATGAACGACAACACGCCCCACAGGGCGGGCAGCGGGATGCCGATGATCGCCAGGAAGATCCCGTTGACCGCGCCACCGACCAGCCCGAACACCGTCGTGACGACCATGTACTTGCGGGTGCCGCGGGCGAACCCGGTCAGCGCGGTGGCGATATCCGGCCGATCTTCGGCCAGCCGCGCCATCCGCCGGTCGACGACCTTGGCCTCCAGCGTCATGAACAGCATCAGCACCAACAGGAACACGAGGTTCGACGTGAGGCTGCCCAGCGCGGACAGCACGGTCCCGAGCACGTCGGCCACCCGGCCCAGGTCGAAACTGCCCGCCACCGACCGCAACTGGTCCGCCCCGACACCGAACCGCGCGAGCAGTTCGGTGGCCCGGTCGACGAGCTCACTGGCCCGATCGGCGTACTGCGGCAGCAATGACGTCAACCGGGCCACCGAGATGACCAGGACGACCGCGAGCACCACCAGAACGGCGTAGACCGCCAGGATGGTCAGCACCATCGCCAGCCACGCCGGTACTTTGTGCCGCTCCAGCCAGCCCAGCAACGGGCTGACCACGATGACGATCGTCAGTGCGAGGAACACCGGGCCGACCAGCCAGCCGGTGAACCACAAACCCATCCCCGCGAGGACGGCCGCTCCCATGCCCAGCAGGATCGTCAGCCCGCGCGGCAGCTCGTTCATGGCCGGGAACGTACCGCACAAAGGGTGCATGTGCCTGTGCGCGTTATCCTTTGACGATGCGGCAGGCGTACGCGCACGACGCGGTGGTGCTGATGGAGCCGGACGCGGACATCCGCGAGCCGGGCGGGGCCGTGACGGTGGCCCTCTGCGGGGAGCTGGAGCACGCGCCGCCGTGTCCGCTGGCGGCGCACCACACCGCGGCTCACCGGGACGGTGGTCCGGTGCGGCTGCGGATCCTGTTCGCCACTGAACCTTCGTCGGAATCCGTTGTGCGGCAGCGGATCGACTCGGCGCTACGGGCGCGGTGGGAGGTTGTGAGCAGTTCGGCGGGCGAGGTCTCCGGCGCGGAGTGGGACCACGCGGCCCGGCTCACACGGTGATGACGACCTTGCCCCGGACCCGTCCTTTTTGGACGTGGTCGATCGCCTCGGGGACGGCGTTGAGCGGGTAGGTCCGGTCGATGGCCGGGGTGATCGCGCCCTGCTCGGCGAGGTCCCGGATGAGCTCGAGATCCTCGGGGCTCTCCACGGCGAAGATGCCGCGCAGGTTCTGGCTGATGAACAGGGACAGCAGTGAGGCTCGCACGACCCGGTCCATTCCGCCGAGGATGCCGCCGCCGCGTTCGCCGCCGACGAGGACGAGCGTCCCGTTCGGCTTGAGCACGCGGCGAAGCTTGGTCAGGGACCGGTTTCCGGCGCAGTCGAGGATGATGTCGTGCTCGCCGGTGAGGTCCTCCCTGGTATAGTCGATCACGTCGTCCGCGCCGAGACCGTGCACGAAGTCCACTTTGGACGTACTGCACACACCGATGACGTGCGCCCCATGGTGTTTGGCCAGCTGGACCGCGAACGTGCCGACACCACCGGCCGCGCCGATCACCAGGACCTTGTGTCCACTTCGGACGCCTGCCTTGCGCAACGCCTGCACGGCGGTGAACGCGGAGATGGCGAGCGCGGCGGCCTGTTCGAAGGTCAGGTTCGCCGGTTTGCGCGCCAGGGCGGTCTCCTTGGCGCTGACGTACTCCGCGAAGGTGCCCTCGGCGACTCCGAAGACCTCGTCGCCCGCCTTGAACTTCGTGACCTTCGCGCCGACGGCCTCGACCACACCGGCCAGGTCGCGGCCGCGGATGCGGTCCTTGGGGGCGCGGAAACCGTAGCCCATCAAGCGAACCGCGTACGGCATGCCGGTCATCAGGTGCCACACACCGGGATCCATGCCCGCCGCGGTCACCCGCACCAGCACCTCCCGCTCGCCGACCGTCGGGTGGTCGACGTCCTTGAACCGCAGGACATCCGACAAGCCATACCTGTCCTGGTAAACCGCTTTCATCAGGTCTCCCCTGGGTACTGGAACACTTCTTCGAGTGACACGTCGAACACTCTCGCGATCTGGAAGGCCATCTCGAGCGACGGCGAGTACCGGCCCTGTTCGATGGCGATGACGGTCTGCCGGGTGACGCCGATCCGGTCGGCCAGTTCGGCCTGGGTCATCTGGCCGTGCGCGAACCGCAGCGACCGGATCGAGTTGGTGACCTTCGTGGACCTCACCACTCCTGGAAACCCTTGCGGTAGGCGAAGATCTTGGTCACCGAGCCGAACACCGCGGACAACGTGAAGCCGAGGTAGATGGCGTTGGCGATCCAGAAGTACGCGGCCTCGGTGAGCGTGAGCAGCAGCGCGGTCACCGCGCCGAGCACGAGGAACGACTGCCCCACATAGTCACCGAACCGGCCGATCTCCCGGTCCCGCTGGTCGCGTTTGCCCGCCTCCTTGGGATTCGCCATGGACGCGGCGATGTTGAGCACGATGGAGACCACAATGGACACCACCACGCACCACACCAGCACGGCCCGGTACGAGACCTGAGCGACCCCAGCGTCACCCACCCGGCCGAGCACGATGACGAGGTAGGTCCCATACGACAGGACCGACACCACCACCATGATCCACGCCTGCTTCTCGTCGCTCGTCACCCAACACCCTCCATGTCAAGTTTGTTTGACATGAGTCAATGTAAAGAACATCAGACATCATGTCAAGTATCTTTGACATGGCTGGCCTGAACCCCTTGTACCAAGCCAAGAGCGGCCGATCGGTGGTGTTGAGACGGCGCGGGCGATGGGACCATGATGATGAGCCGATCATCGGCCGCCGCTGGGGTTCGTGGAGGGGAAAGGACGCCGCAGTGATCCGTCGTGTGCTGGTCGTCGCCGCAACCGTGCTGGGCGTCGTGGGCGTGCTGCCCGCCGTTGAGGCGCAAGCAATCCCCGTCTGCCGGAACGGATACGCCTGCCTGTACCAGTGGTACGCCGACCCCGGTCACACCGTTTTCAGCGGGTACCTCTCGGTCGACTGCAACGGCAACGCCGACAGCAGCGGAACCCGCACCCGCTACCTGGACTTCAACCAGGCCCCCTGCAACTGAACCCAGCCGATCACCACGGCAGCACCGGATCCCGGCCTTCGCACCGCACGAAGTACTTCCGCCCGGCGTCAAGCGCTTGCTCGCCAAGCGCATCCCAGTAAGACCTCAGCATGCTCAGCGTCCGGTCCAGCGGAGCCGCACCCGGGAGCGTGTCGGTGAACTGGTTCTCCAGCTCCACACCTTCCGGCGTGAGCACAGCCACCCAGGCGTTCCCGTCGAACTCGACCGGAGCCTCCTCGTGCCCGGACCGCATCCGCTCTCCTTGAGCACGCACCCGAGGCTGCCGGTCAGCCGGTAGACGTGGCTCCACGCGGCCTGCGCGAACAGCGCGGCGAGGCGCCTCGGTTGGCGCTGCGAAGGTCTCCAAATCTCAAGGGTCACCTCCCCGTCGACGCCGGTTTTTGAGGTTTCGTCACATCAGGATTCACGATGATGATAGTCCCGAATGCAGTTGTCAGGTTTCCGACATGCCGGTTTACGACCTCGTTTCCGCTGGTCAGCGGACCGATACTGGCCAGGTTCCGCCGTTGACCCAAGGAGCCCATGTGGCCTGGAAAACCATCACGAAAGCGGCGCTCGCCGTCGCACTCATCGGGGGTGTCGCAGCCGCGCCGGCCCAGGCGCAGACGTCACTGACCACCGACCAGAGCCAGGCGCTGCTGGCCAGGCTCCAGGCGATCCCGGCCGCGGGCCTCGCCCACGCCAAGGCGCTGAAGGACCAGCTGGGCCTGGACGACGATGTCATCAACCCGGCCGACTACCAGTGCACCAGCTCCACGCCGGTGCGCGACTGGCTGGCCGCGTCCGAGCAGAAGTGGACCCCGCTGGACCGCGCCATCGCGACGTCGGTGAACAACCTCCAGCCGGTGCTGCTGGACACGGTGCTGTTCCCGAAGGAGGCGGGCACGCAGTTCGGCCAGCGCGGGGAGTACACCACCCAGATCACGCACACCTTCCGTGACCTGGGGAAGTTCTGGGACATCCAGTCCAGCCAGATCGTGATCGCGCCCATGCACGGCAGCGTGCTGACCGACCGGCCGCGGCTGACCCGCGTGTTCCAGGTCGGCTTCGGGTTCGACCAGGTGTTCGCGGCCTCGCTCGCCGACGCCGTGGCCACCCTGATGGACCAGGACCAGTTCGACCACGGCAACCACCCGTTCTTCACGTTCAACGCGTTCGCGCTGGGCGGGCTGGACATCCCCGGGTTCGGCACCATCCCGCCGGAGATCGTGATGGGCGACGGTGTGCTCGCCGGGTTCACCGCGGTGGGCCTGGACGACGTCGCGGGCAAGGCGATCCTGGCGCACGAGTTCGGTCACCAGGTGCAGTTCCAGAAGGGACTGACGCAGACCACGCTGACCGGGCCGGAGGCCTCCCGGCGGCTGGAGCTGATGGCGGACGCGTTCGGGTCGTACTACCTGACCCACGCGCGGGGCGCGACCCTGCGGTGGAAGCGCGTCCAGGAGTTCCTGCAGATCTTCTACCAGCTGGGCGACTGCCAGTTCGCCGCCGCGTCCCACCACGGCACGCCGCTGCAGCGGCTGCACGCCGCCGAGTGGGGCTCGGCCGTGGCGGCCGACACCCAGAAGCAGGGGCACATCCTGCCGTCGCTGACCTTCGCGGCGATGTTCGAGCAGAAGCTGCCCGAACTGGTGGCACCTGACGCACCGTAAGTGAGGTGAACCGCCACTGAGCGGGGCCCGGACCGCCGTGCCGGGCTCCGCTCATCCATGTCCCGCATGGGATCGACACGCTCGGCCGAGCGCGGCACTAATGTGTCGATCTGTGACTCAACCCGCCCGCCCACACCGGAGTCATGCAGGTGCCTGGGGTGGCGAGAAAGGGTTGGAGTCAGTGCGTTCCCGGGGATGGGCCATCGCCGTCGTCCTGGCGCTCGGTGCGGTCGTGCCGGGCGCGACGTCGGCCGCTGGTACGCCGACCACGGCGCCGTTGCGGGTGTTTCCAGCGGACGCGTCGGACAAATCGATCAAACTGGGCCTGCTGCCCTATCACGCGCTCGCGCCCGAGCTGAACACGTTGCAGCGCAACAGCAGGGTGAAGGTCAAGGTGATCGGCCAGTCGCTGCAGCACCGCGACATCTACCAGGTCACCGTGACAGCGCCGGAAACCGCCGCCGATGAACGCGAACAGGACATCTGGCGGGCCGAGATCGAGAACAACCCGATGGCCGCGGCCAAGGACGAGGGCCTGCAGGCCGGGTACAAGGCCCCGATCTGGATCAACAGCAACATCCACGGCGACGAGTGGGAAGGCACGGACGCGGCCATGCGGACGATCCGCCGGCTGGCCGGGGCGACCGACCCGCACACGCTGGACCTGTTGGCGCGCACCAGGATCGTGTTCAACCTGACCGCGAACCCGGACGGCCGGGTGGCCGGCACCCGGGAGAACGCGGCGGGCTACGACCTCAACCGCGACTACCTGACCTCCTCGCAACCGGAGAACCGGGCCGCCCGCGACTCGGACATCCGCACCCAGCCGGTGTACGCGCTGGACCTGCACGGCTACATCGAGGGCACGCTGATCGAGCCCAGCAATCCCCCGCACGGCCAGAACTACGAGTACGACCTGACCATCAAACCGATGTACGACAACGCGATCGCCATCGAGAAGGCGGTCAGGGCGCTGGGCCACCCAGAGGCGCGCAACACCCAGATCCCGTTCCGCGACTACCCCGACAGCTGGGACGACTGGAGCCCGAACCTCACCACCGCCTACGCCCCGCTGCACGGCGCCGCCGCGATCACGGTCGAACTCCCCGCGCCGGTCGACGACCAGTACTACAACACCGTGCCGGTAGAGGAACTCCGGCACCGGTCCGCGGTCAATGTGGACGTTGCCGCCACGACGATCCAGACCACAACGGACTACGTGCTGGCGCACCGGTCCGACCTGATCGGCGCCCAGATCGAGACGTTCCGCCGGGGCATCGCAGGTGAGCCGCAACGGACGGTGCCGGACGGGTTCGTGCCCGGCTTCGGCCCGGAAGACCGCTCCAGCACGGTGTTCCCGCGCGCGTACGTGATCGCCGGGAAGTCCGGCGCGGCCACCGCACGCCTGGTCAACCACCTGATCGCGCACGACATCCGGGTGACGCGGGCCAACGGGTCCTATGTGGTCGACATGCACCAACCCAAGCGCGGACTGGCCAACACCATGCTCGAAGCCGGGGCGGACCTCACCGGCCGGACCGACGGCCTGACCGACACCGCCGCGTGGAGCCTGAGTTACCTGTGGGGCGCCGACGTTTCCGTGCTCAAGGACGGCCCCGTTCCCGCAGGGCGCCCAGTCACGTCGGTCAAACCCACCGGCGGCATCGAGGGTTACGGGACGGACCTCGCCCTCACCCTCAAGGACGGCAACGACATCGAGGCCGTGAACTCGTTGCTGGCCAAGGGTGTTCCATTGCGACGCCAGGACGATGGCGCGATTGTCGTGCCGCGGCAGGCCGCGCAGGACATCGTGGCCAAGTACGCGGTTCGCCTGACCGCCGCTCACGGCCCAAGCAAACCGCTAAGCCGCCCGGCGATCGCCGCGGACCTGCCCGGCGACCAGATCTCCCTGTTGCGCGAGCTGGGTTTCACCGTGCGGCCGGTGACCACGGCGGACCTCAAGGCCGGGTTCGACCTGTCCACTGTGGACCTCTTCGTGGTCGGCGACAGCCTGCGCTACGACCTGCTCGACCCGCCGGTCCAGGCCAAGGTCAAGGCGTTCAAGGGCGGCCTGATCCTCACCGGATACGCCGGAACCCAGTTCAACGAGGCCGCGAGCCTGCTGCCGGTCACCTCGGACGGCGCCCGGACGGCCGCGAGCGGGATCATCCGCGTCACCAACACCCCGGCGCGGCTCGGCGGCGAGGCCCCGCAGTACACTTTCGTGTCCGGGCCCTACCGGTTCACCGGCCTGGGCCCGGACGTCCAGGTGGAACAGCGGTACGGCACGGGCAACCCGCTGGTCGCCGGGTTCTGGCCGACTCGCAAGGACGGCCACGGCGTGGCCGGGGACTTCGCGAACCAGCCGTCGGTCATCTCCGCGACCAGCGGGAACGGCAACCGCGTGGTGATGTTCGGGACGAACCCGTTGTTCCGCGCCCAGTCCAAGGCGTTGTTCGCCCAGGCGGCCAACGCGATCTACTGGTCGGCGTCCCGGGACTGACGCGGGTTCCAGGTCCCGCGCTCGAGGTCGACACCGGTGTGGGGCGGGGCGCCTTCGGCGTCCTCGTCCCGCATCATCGACATCGAGTCGCGGTGGTCCAGCTCCATCCGCTTGGTGCCGTAGAACATCGCCGTGACCTCGTTGACGTAGGTCGCGGCCAGCGGCGTGCCGATCTTCTTGCGGCGTTTCTGGCGCCACAGCTCGTATCCGCCGACCACGATCAGCAGCAGCACCGCCGCCGGGCCGATCAGTGCCAACGCCGTCATGTCGGCAGGCCCCCCATGATGTCCGTCTCGGTGATGCCCGGGCCCTGGCCGGCGCGCATGAACCACTCGGTGCCGAAGATGTCCCGGAAGATCTCGTCCGGCGCGGCCAGGAACCACGAGTCCTCGGCGATCTGGCTCGCGTGCGCCCGCATCGCCTCCCGCTTGTAGGACACGTACTCCGACACGTCCACACGCGCGGTCAGCAGCTCGTCGGGTTTGCCGAAGTTCGGGTCCTTCACGATGTCCGGGGCGTTCGGGTTGGCCTGCGCCAGGGTCCGGTTCGCGGTCTGCTGGAACACCCGCGGTGTGCCGGCGATCTCCCCCGCGCGCTTGCCGACCCGGTGCACCTGGATGTGGTCGGGGTGGCCGTACGTGCCGTTGTCGTCGTAGATCGTGAGCACGTCGGCGTTCTCCTCACGCAGGATCGCCGCGAGTTTCCCGGCGGCCTCCTCGACGTCCGCCGACCAGAACGAGCCGGGCTCGGTGTTGCTGTCCCAGCCCATCATCCCGGAGTCCTTGTACCCCAGGAACTCCACTCGCGACACACCCAGGACCTTGGCCGCCGCGTGGGTTTCCCGCACCCGCAGCTCCCACAGCTCCTCGCCGGTGAGCCAGTCCGGGACCTCGCCCCGCTCCCCTTTGGTCGCCACGACCAGGACCACGCGATGGCCGTCCTCATAAGCCTTGCGCATCACGCCACCGCACGTGATGCACTCGTCGTCCGGGTGGGCGTGGAACGTCACCAAGGTAGCCATGATCCCCATTCTGTCAGTGCACGGTGAGTGCGGTCTTGCCATCGCACGGACTCCCCGCGGCTTCCGGCCGCTGCAGGTGGACGCCGGTGCCATCCCTGGACCCGAGCAGGCACTGTCCGTCGCTGCCCTTGAACGAGACCCCGACCCCCTTCTCCCCGACGACGATGCCGACCGCCGGATCGGGCGTCGACGTGCGCTTCTCGGGGTCGTCGGAGCGGGTCTCCATCAGGTCCATCCGCTGCAGCGTCCGGACCACCCGGCCGAAGTCGGCGTCGGCAGGCAGGTTGCCGAGCGTGAACCGCAGGGACCGGTCGTAGCTGTCCGGTTGCTTCCAGTCCGGCCGCCCGGGCGGGTTGATGGGCACCGCGTTCTCGGGACAGCCGGTCCGATCCGGCTTGCCGATGATGCCCCAGTAGTTGAAGTCCATGCCGTAGCAGGCGTTCAGCTCGTCGTGGTGGCGAGGACCGGCGTCGTCCGCGTCGCGGTGGATGCGGATCACCAGGTGCGCCAGCGGGTCTTCCTGTTTGCTCGCGTCCAGTTCGGTCATCTCCAGCACGGACAGCGCGGAGTCCGACTTCCACGCGGCCAGCGCGGCGCGCGCGAAGCCCGCGGCCGAGCTCTGCCGCGGGAAGCTGATCGCGTCCGCGAGCGTCGCGGCCTGCCGGTCGGTCTCGTCGTTGCCTTCAGTGCTCGCTGTGCACGACGCCACCAGCAGGCAGGCCGCCATCCCCCAGAGAATTCTCACGCCCCATCAAACGTCGCGGGCGCCTCCGGGGTTGCATGCTCCGGCGGCGGATCCAGCGGCAGCCGCACCCGGAACCGGGTGTTGCCGGGCTCGGACTCCACGGTGATGTCGCCGTGGTGGCGTTTGACCACGATCCGCCAGCTGATGTCCAGGCCGAGACCGGTGCCCTCGCCGACCGCCTTGGTGGTGAAGAACGGCTCGAAGATGCGGCTCTTGATCTCCGGCGGGATGCCCGAACCGGTGTCGCCGATCTCGACCACCGCGTCGCCGCCCTCGCGCAGCGTGCGCACGGTCAGGGTCCCGGAGCCGCCCATGGCGCCGATGGCGTTGTCGATCAGGTTCGTCCAGACCTGGTTGAGCTCGGCGGCGTAGGCGGGGATCGGCGGCAGCGTGCGGTCGTAGTCCTTGACCACCTCGATGTCACCGATCTTGCGGTTGAGCATGATCAGCGTCGAGTCGAGCAGCTCGTGCACGTCGATCACCTGGAACGGCGCCCGGTCCATCTGCGAGTACTGCTTGGCGGCACCGACCAGGGTGGACACCCGGGTGGTGGCGTCCTCGATCTCGGCCATCAGCGTCTCGGTCTCGACCGTGTAGGCCAGCCAGCGCACGGCCGCCTCCTTGGTCTCCGGCGCGCACAGGCCGACGGCCTCCTCGAGCCACTCCACGTCCAGGCCACCGGCCACCAGCACCGGCGCGACCTCCCAGCCGTTGCGCACGCCCTGGTCGTCCAGCCAGTCGCCGACCTCGTCCTCCCGGTCGCTGACCTCCATCGGCGACAGCTTGGGCGCCTTGGCCACCCGCTCGACCGCGTTCTCCTGCAGCTTCACCAGCCCGGTCAGCGTCTTCGGGTCGATCGCCCCGCTGGCCAGCATGGCCAGTTTGTGTCGCATCCCGGCCACCCGCTCGCGCAGCGCGGCGGTCGCGCGCACAGCCGCCGCGGCTGGGTTGTTCAGCTCGTGGGTCAGCCCGGCCGACAGCGAGCCGAGCGCGAGCAGCCGCTCGCGCTGGTTCACCGCGCGCTGGGTGTTCTGCATGCCGAAGAACAGACCCTCGAGCAGGTGCATGGCCATCGGGAACCACTCGCGCACGATCGGGCCGAAGTCCTGCGCGGTCAGCTGGAACATCCGCGTGTCGGTGATCGACTCGACGGTCATCTGGTAGATCGTCTTCGACGGGACGTCCGCCTGCAGGTACACCTGGGTGGCGCCGAAGTAGGAGCCGCGGTAGTCGGTGCGGTTGGTCTCGACGCGCTCGCCGCCGATGTTGCGGGTCAGCGCGACGGTCCCCTCCAGCAGCACGAAGAAGCAGGTCGCCGGCTCGCCCTCGGCCAGCACCAGGGTGCCGGCCTTGCGGGTCTCGATCTGGCCGTGCTCGGCCAGCCAGTTCAGCTTGTCCTCGTCGAGGTGCTCGAACAGGAACAGCCCGCGCAGCTCGTCGGCCGTGAGTCTCTCCACGTCAGGACCTTTCCAAGTACCGGTGTACCAGCGTGACCGCCATCGCGCCCTCGCCGACCGCGGAGGCCACCCGCTTCACCGAATCGGCGCGCACATCACCTGCAACGAAAACGCCGGGCACATTTGTTTCCAGGTGGTACGGCGGCCGGTCGAGCTGCCAGCCCGCCGGCCGCCCGCCCTCGGTCACCAGGTCCGGGCCGGCCAGCACGAAGCCGCGCTCGTCCCGGGTGATCGTGCCGTCCAGCCAGTCGGTGCGCGGGGCGGCGCCGATGAACGCGAACAGCCAGGACGCCTCGCGCACGGTCTCCTCGCCGGTCTTGTTGTGCCGCAGTGTGATCGACTCCAGGTGCTCGCCGCCCTTGCCGCCGACCACCTCGGTGCAGGTGAGCACCTCGATCCTGTCCTGGTTGGCGGCCAGCTGCTCGATCAGGTAGCTGGACATCGACCGTTCGAGTGAGTCGCCGCGGATCACCACGTAGACCTTGCGGGCGTGCCGGGAGAAGTACATCGCCGCCTGACCGGCCGAGTTCGCGCCGCCGATCAGGTACACGTCCTGGCCCGAGCAGGCCGGGCCCTCGGTGGTCGAGGCGCCGTAGTACACACCCCGGCCGGTGAAGTCGGACAGACCGGGCGCGTCCAGGGTCCGGTAGGACACCCCGGTCGCGAGGATCACGGTGTGCGCGGCCAGTTCCGTGCCGTCGCCGAACTTCACCACCCGGGCCGCCCCGCGCGGCTCCAGCGCCACCACGTCGCGGGTGGTGAGCATCTCGACGTTGAACTTCAGCGCCTGGCGGCGGGCCCGTTCGGTGAGCTGCTCGCCGGACACGCCGTCCGGGAAGCCGAGGTAGTTCTCGATCCGGCTGCTCGTGCCCGCCTGGCCGCCGGTGGCCAGCCGCTCGACCAGCACGGTCCGCAGGCCCTCCGACCCGCCGTAGACCGCCGCGCCCAGCCCGGCCGGACCACCGCCGATCACGATCAGGTCGTAGAAGTCGGTGGACGGCGTGGTGCTCAGGCCCACCCGCGCGGCCAGCTCGGTGTCGGTCGGCTCGATCATCGGTTCGCCCTCGGGCGTGAGCACGACCGGCAGGCAGCCGCCGTCGCGGCCGGCCGCGGTGAGCAGGCGCCGGGCCTCGCAGTCGCCCTCCTCCAGCTCGTACCAGCGGAACGGCACCGAGTTGCGGGCGAGGAAGTCGCGGACCTCGTAGGAGCGGGCGTTCCAGCGGTGGCCCACCACACGCACCTGCCGCACCGGCTGGCGGTCGGCGACCAGCCAGGACTGCAGCAGCTCGTCGATCACCGGGTAGAACTTCTCCTCCGGCGGGTCCCACGGCTTGAGCAGGTAGTGGTCCAGGTCGACCACGTTGATCGCCTGGATGGCGGCGTCGGTGTCCGCGTACGCGGTCAGCAGCACCCGCTTGGCCAGCGGGAACAGGTCCATGGCCGACTCGAGGAACTCGATCCCGCTCATCTGCGGCATCCGGTAGTCGGCCAGCAGCGCGGCGACCTCCTCGCCGCGCAGCTTGATCTCCCGCAGCGCCTCCAGGGCCTGCGGGCCGGACTCCGCGCGCACGATCCGGTAGTTCTCGCCGTACTGCCGGCGCAGGTCGCGCGCCACGGCACGGGACACGCTGGGGTCGTCGTCCACCGTGAGGATGGAGGGCCGGGCGACCCTTTCGGCAGATGTTGTCATGGGCATAGTCAAGCAGTTGTTCGCGCGGAGGCGTACGGTCGCGTCTGACGAAACCCCCTTGACTTCAGGAGCGCACGTGACTTCTGCCGTCTGCCCGGACATCTCCGAACTCGGTCCGGAACCGGCCCCCAGCACCACCGAAGGCTGCGAAGACTGCTTGAAGGTCGGCGGTCGCTGGGTCCACCTGCGGCTGTGCCTCGCCTGTGGCCACGTCGGCTGCTGTGACTCCTCGCCAGCCAAGCACGCCTCCGCGCACGCGGCCGAGTCCGGGCACCCGGTGATCCGTTCGTTCGAGCCCGGCGAGACCTGGCGCTGGTGCTACGTCCACGAGGTCATCGGCTAGGTGCGCAAGGTCATTCTCGATGTGGACACCGGCACCGACGACGCCGTGGCGATCATGTTCGCGGCCCTGCATCCGTCGGTGGAGCTGATCGGGGTCACCACCGTCAACGGCAACGTGCCCCTGGCGAACACCACCGACAACACCCTGCGGGTGCTGGACCACATCGGTTCCTCGGTGCCGGTGTACCCGGGTCTGGCCCATCCCATCGCCCGGCGCGGTTTTCCCGGGCAGCTGCATTTCCGGCCGGACACCAAGCACGACATGCACGGCCAGGCGCTGCCGTTGCCGGAGCCGCGATCGTCCGCTCAGGACACCGACGCTGTTTCGTTCATCGTCTCCACTTTGCGCGCGGCCACCGCTCCGGTGACTTTGGTGGCGGTGGGGCCGTTGAGCAATATCGCCACCGCCGTGTCCGTGGATCCGTCTATTGTGGACGCTGTCGACGAGTTGGTCATCATGGGCGGGGCGCACTCGTACGGAAACGTGACGCCGTCGGCGGAGTTCAATATCTGGACGGATCCCGAGGCCGCCTTCATGGTGTTCTCGGCGGGTTTCGCCAAGGTGACCCTGGTGACGCTGGACGCCACTCATCAGGCCTTGGTGACCCGGGCGGACTGCGAGGCGTTCGCCGCGCTGGGCACTCCCGCCGGCGAGGCGGCCTCCGCGTTGATCAGCCGCCGGATCAACGCCTACACCGCGAACCACGGTGCGGCGATCACCGACACCGCACCGGTGCACGACGCGGTGTGCACGGTCTACCTGGTCCGCCCGGACATCATCACGACCCGGGAGCTGCACGTCACCGTCGAGACCACCGGGAGGCTGACCGTGGGGCGGACCGTGATCGACACCCGCCCGAACGCGAACGGGAAACCCAACGCGCACGTCGCGTTCACCGCGGATCCCGGCGTTCTGGTGTCCCAGTTGAAAGAGACCTTCAGCTGACCCCGATCTGCACCGGATAGCCCTTTCGCAGTACGTCGACAATGGATGGCGGCGTGATCACCGCCGCCATTCCTTGTCCACGGGGCTGCCGGGTGCCATATCCGGAGAAAGTCCATTCAACGACCTCATCCCCTCGGACGACCGCCGTTGTGTCTTGTAGTTTCACGAACGTTCCGTCCGGCAGTTCGTCCCAGGGCATCGGATGCAGCCGCCTTCGGTGCGTTCCGCGGACGATCCGTTCGGCGTGCAACCGCCGGTTGATCTCCCCCGCGGTCCGGCCGCCGATCAGGTCCTTGAACAGCGAGTACGCTTCCCGCCGGCATTCCCCACACGGACGATGCCCCGCCGCGAACGACACCGCCTCGTCGTGGAAGTACAGCCAGGTGAACCGCCCCGCACGCCACTGCTGGGACCGCCGCCCCCGGAACTCCAGCGCACACGTGATCCACAGGTCGCTCGCGTGGAACCGGACGATCTCCCGGCCGCGGTGCAGGATGCCGCGGTTGCCCGTCCAGGCTCCGCGCAACGGGATCGCCACGATGTCCCCCATCGGCGTCACCCGGTTGCGTCCCGGCCCCTGGCTCATACCCGCACCTAAGCAGACCACCCCGACATTCGCCGCCGCTCTCCGGGCTGAACCAAGTTGACAGCGGTGCGGCAGGTGCTCATGGTGGGCGCGTGCGTGCGATCTTCCGGTGGGTGCAGGGGCGGGATGCGGGGTTCTCGGCGCTGAGGAGGGCGGGGCGGGCGGCGATCGTGATGCCGCTGATGTTCGGGGTGGCGGTGGGCGGGATCGGGGACGCGGTGCTGGCGATGTTCGCCGCGTTCGGGTCGATGGCGCTGCTGCTGTTCGTGGACTTCGGCGGGGCGATGCGGGAGCGGCTGCTCGCGCAGGGGATGCTGGTCGTCACCGGGGCGGTGTTGATCACGCTCGGGACGTTGGCGGCGCAGTACGTGTGGCTGGCGACGGTGGGGATGCTGGTCGTCGGGTTCGTGGTCCTGTTCGTGGGGGTGGTCAGCTCGGTGCTGGCGGGCGCCACGACGGCCCTGCTGATCAGTTTCATCCTGCCTGTGTCCCTGCCCGGGCCGCTGAGCACGCTGCCGGACCGCCTCGGCGGGTGGGTGCTCGCAGGTGCGGTCACGATGATCGCGATCTCCGTGCTGTGGCCCGCGCCCGCGGTCGATCCCTTGCGCGCGCCGATCGCCAAGGCGTGCAGCCTGATGGCGAGGCGGCTGCGGGCCCACCTCGACGGCGAGGACTCGGCTGAACTCGCGCAGGAGTCCGTGAAAGCCGTGGAGGACCTCAGGAGAGGCTTCTTCACCACGCCCTACAGGCCCACCGGCCTGACCACTCAGGCGCGCATGCTGGTCCGGCTGGTCGACCAGATCGTCTGGCTGGACTCGATCATGGAGGACATGCCGGTCAGACGCCCCAACCCGGTGGCGCGCGAGGTCAAGGTGGCCGGGGCCGAGCTGCTGGAAGGCGCGGCGGCCCTGCTGGAGACCGGCACCGGTGACCTGACGGCGGAGTTCACGAAGCTCAGGAACGCCCGCGCGGCCATGGAGAAGAAGGTCACCGCGACCCTGCCCGTCCACTATGGACCGACGGAGTTCGTGCAGGACCTCTACCCCAGCTTCCGCGCCCAGGAGATGACCTTCGCGATCACCGAGATCGCCGAGACCATCGAACTGTCGGTGGCCGCCCGGAAACGAACCTGGTGGCAGCAGCTGATCGGCCTGCAGCCGCCGGGCGCGGGCTCGACGATCCGGTCGTTCCGCGAACGCATCGGCGCCCACCTGCAACGCAACTCCGTGTGGCTGCACAACAGCATCCGCGGCGCGATCGCGTTGAGCGTGGCCGTGCTGGTCTCGTACGTCAGCGGGGTCGGGCACTCGTTCTGGGTGGTCCTCGGGTCGATGGCGGTGCTGCGGTCGAACGCCCTGAGCACCGGCCAGAACACCCTCCGCGCGCTGGTCGGCACCACGGTCGGCATCGTGCTCGGCGGCCTGCTCGTCTCGGCGATCGGCACCAACGTGACCATCTCGTGGATCCTCCTGCCGTTCGCGATCATCCTGGCCGGCCTGGCCCCGGCCGTGATCTCGTTCGCCGCGGGCCAGGCCGCGTTCACCATCACGCTGCTGGTCCTGTTCACCATCATCGAACCGACCGGCTGGCAGACCGGGCTGGTGCGGATCGAGGACGTGGCCATCGGCGGCGCGGTCAGCCTGGCGGTCGGAATCCTGTTCTGGCCTCGCGGCGCGGCTCCGGCGATGCGACGGGCCGTTGCCGATGCCCTCACCGACAGCGCGCACTACCTGCGCAGTGCCGTCGACTACGGCGTGAGCAGGTGTGACGAGTGCGTGCCCGCGACCCCGCCGCCCACCGGGGAGGCGCAGCGAGCGGCCGCCTCGGCCCGCCGCATGGACGACGCGTTCCGCAGCTACCTGGCCGAACGCGGCTCCAAACACGTCACCCTCGCGGGCGTCTCGGCGCTGGTCACGGCCGTTGCGGTGATCAGGTTGACTGCGGAGGCCATCCTCGACCTGTGGGAACAGGACTCCTCCTCCGGCGACCGCACCGCGGCCCGCCGAAACGTTCTCGCGACCGGCAAGCAACTCGTCGACTGGTACGACGAGACCGCGGCCGCCCTCGCGAACGGCGGGAAAGTCCCGCAGCCCCTGGCCAAAACCGACGACATCCAGCTGATCGACGCGGTCCGCCACGACCTCGACGGCAACGATCCGCACGCCACGGCCACCGCGGTCAAGGTCATCTGGACCGCCGACCACCTCGACGCGGTCCGCAGGTTGCAGGCAGGCCTGGGCTGATCGGCCTCTGTACGGGCCGCTGGGTGTGCGGGGTGAACGCGGTCAGCCCGGGCCCGGCCCGGCCGCGGGACGCCCGGGTTCGCCCGAGGTGGTGGCGTTCCTAGCCACCGACCGGTCGAGCTTCGGTGCAGGGCGCCATCCTGCCGGCTCGCCGCCTAACCGATCCGCGCGGCGATGGATCGCGCGCACACCAACGATTCGGTGTGCGTGGTGTCCACCTCCACGTCGTAGGTCACGCCTTGGTGCACCACCTCGGCTTGAGCCACAGCCATTCCCGAGTCGCGGTCGCCACGGGCGATCTCCCTGCCCGCGGCGACCGCACTGGCACAGCGCACCCCGACCCACAACACTTCCAGCCCAGCCAATGCGTCCAGCCAACGCCGCTGGGATGCCGCGCCACCAAGGAAAACGTCGTCGATGATCACGTGCGCGCCGGCGCGGGCCATCGCGGCGACGCCGGTCATCCATGCCGCTTCGACGGCCCGGAACCGTGGTCCGACAATCACTTCGCCGTCAGGTCCGAAGTCGATGCCGGTCTTGGCAGGGTGCATGAGGTCGATCAACAGGTCCACGCCGATAGCCAGCCACGGCTCGGGCAGGATGGCCTGGAGGCACCGGGCGATCCCGGACTTGCCCGAGCTGGACCCGCCGTTGAGCACGATCACCTGTGTCGCCATAGGCGCCAGTTCAGCACATCGCGGAATGCCGGGCTGAGACGCCCGCGGCTGTGCGCACTGGAGCACAACGCATAGCCGACCTGCCAGGGACGCGGATGATCGTCGTGCTGTCGACTCCTCTGTGGATGGTCCGCGGGTCCGGTCGCTGCTGACGTCGTGGGGTCAGGAGATGGAGTCGCGATAGGCGTTGACAGATGCTGTCAACCGGTCGAGCGACTTGCGCATCCGGGTCAGCTCGGCCTCGTCGAGCGCCATCGCCGCGCCGATCACCGACGGGACCCCCTGCGCCTTCTCCTTCAGCGCGACCCCCTCGGGGGTGAGGCTGATCCGGACCGACCGCTCATCGTCGGTCTGCCGGGTGCGACGGACCAGACCGGCGCCCTCGAGCCGCTTGAGCAGCGGCGACAGCGTGCCGGAGTCGAGGCTGAGCTCGGCGCCCAGCTCCTTGACCTGCCGGTGGTCCTCCTCCCACAGCGCCAGCATCACCAGGTACTGCGGGTAGGTCAGATCGAGGTCCTCGAGCACGACCCGGTACAGCGACGTGACCGCGCGCGAGGCCGCGTACAGCCCGAAACAGAGCTGGTCGTCCAGCCTCAGCGAATCCATCCTCCGATTGTGGGTCAATCCGTCACGGTGGGCAACTCAAGTGCTCTACATCTCATTGGTCCAAATTCAGTTGTACACAATCAAATTGTGGGCTAGCTTCGTTCTCGTCAGCCCGACCCCGTTCCCAGGAGGACGAAATGACCGCCAACCCGCGCAAGCTGGCCCTGGAGCCCGAGGCCCTGGCGTTCGCCGAGGCCACCGACCAGCCGCCGTACCTGTTCCAGCTGCCGCCCGCCGAGGGCCGCCTGGCCGTCGACGGGGTCCAGGACGGTCCGGTCGACATGCCGGCCGCGGACATCGAGACGCTGGACGTCGACGGCGTGGAGACCCGGATCGTCCGGCCCGCCGGCGCCACCGGTGTGCTGCCGGTGATCGTGTACATCCACGGTGCGGGCTGGGTGTTCGGCGACTTCCACACCCACGAGCGGCTCGTGCGTGAGCTGGCCGTCGGCGTGGGCGCGGCCGTGGTGTTCCCCGAGTACAGCCGGTCGCCGGAGGCCCGCTACCCGGTGGCCATCGAGCAGAACTACACGGTCGCCAAGTGGGTCGCGCAGAAGGGCGCCGCGCACGACCTGGACACCAGCCGGATCGCGATCGCCGGGGACTCGGTCGGCGGGAACATGACCGCGGCACTGACCCTGATGGCCAAGCAGCGCGGCGACGTCACCTTCCAGCAGCAGGTGCTGTTCTACCCGGTCACCGACGCCAACTTCGACACCGAGTCCTACCACCTGTTCGCCGAGGGCTACTTCCTCGGCCGCGAGGGCATGCAGTGGTTCTGGGACCAGTACACGACCGATCCCGCACAGCGCAACGAGATCACCGCTTCGCCGCTGCGGGCCACTGTGGACGAGCTGCGGGGTCTGCCGCCCGCGCTGGTGATCACCGGCGAGGCCGACGTGCTGCGTGACGAGGGCGAGGCGTACGCCGCCAAGCTGCGCCAGGCCGGTGTGCCCGTCACCGCCGTGCGCTACCAGGGCATCATCCACGACTTCGTGATGGTCAACGCCCTGCGCCCGACCCACGCCGCCGAAGCCGCCATCACCCAGGCGATCACCGTGCTGCGGAAGGCTCTGCAGGCCTGACTGGCCTGCTGGACCGACCACGTTCGGGCTTTGTAAGAGTTCTGTTCGGGCCCGTGGAACGCCTGGCGCGGGCCCGAATGGCGCGGCGAGACTGGGCGCATGGGTTTCGTCGGGGAACGGGCCGCGGTGCGGCGGCTGCACGAGCGCTTCGGCCTGGGGCCGCGCCCGGGCGAGCTGAACTCCCGGTTCGACCAGGTCAGCGCCGCTTTACTGGGCAATGTCACGCCCAGCGGGCCGCCACCACCGCAGCTGCAGCCCGAGCCGAAGGCGGCCAAGGACCCGGAACAGCAGACCGCGATCACGGTGTGGTGGCTGGACCGCATGGCGGCCACCGACTCGCCGCTGGTCGAGCGGATGACCTGGTTCTGGCACGGGCATTTCGCCACCAGCGCGCAGAAGGTCCGCGGCGCCGGGCTGATGCTCGCGCAGAACGAGACCCTCCGCCGTCTCGGCCTGGGTGATTTCACTTCGCTGGCGCAGGCGATGATCGTCGACCCGGCGATGCTGATCTGGCTGGACGGCCAGAAGAACACCGCCAAGGCGGCCAACGAGAACCTGGGCCGCGAGTACATGGAGCTGTTCACGCTCGGGGTCGGGCAGTACAGCGAGCAGGATGTCCGCGAGGCCGCGCGGGCGTTGACCGGGTGGAAGGTCGACCGCCAGACGATGACCGCCTCAGTGGTGGCTCGTCAGCACGATCCCGGCTCGAAGACCGTGCTCGGCACCACCGGGCCACTGGACGCGCATTCCCTGGTGGACCTGCTGGTCAGTCGGCCGGCGTCGCCGCGGTTCATCGCGCAGCGGATGTGGACGCGGTTCGTCGGGCGGACTCCCCCGGCCGAGGATGTGTTGGTGCGCCTGGTGACCGCGTACGGCCCCAATCGCGACTTACATGCCTTGGTGCGCGCCATCGCGGCCGAACCTGTGTTCCGGGATGAGGCGAGCACGGTCGTCAAGCAGCCGGTCGATTGGGTGGTCGGGGTCATGCGTGCGTTCAAGATCCGCCCGTCGGAACTGTCCACAGCGGACCAGAAGAAGCTGCTGGCCGGGCTACGCGGGATGGGACAGGTGCCGTTCCTGCCGCCGAGCGTGGGTGGCTGGCCTTCCGGTCCGGCGTGGCTCACCACGGCCGCTGGGATGTCACGGCTTCAGGTCGCCCGGTTGCTCACGGCCAAAGTGGACGGTTTCTCGGTCTCATCGCTGGCTGATCTGCTTGGCGTGGACTGGAGTGACCGCACCCGCGCGGCTCTGTCCCCTTTGGAGCGTCAGCCCCGGCAGCTCGCGGCGGTCGCGGTGTGCGCGCCCGAGTACGTGGTCAGCGGATAGGAGTGTCTGTTGTGGATGGTCTGAAGCCGGTCACCCGCCGCAGGTTCCTGACCTGGTCCGGGATCGCCGCCGCTGGCGCACTGGGGGTCGGCGCCACTCAGGTGAACTGGTCGGATTTGCTGGCCCGCGCCTCTTCCGACCCACTGCCGCCCGGCACGGGCATCCTGGTCGTGGTGACGTTGTACGGGGGCAATGACGGGCTGAACACGGTGATCCCCGCGTCGGACTCCGCCTATCAGTCGGCTCGGCCGGATCTGGCGTACAAGCCGTCCGAGGTGCTGGACCTGGGCGAGGGGCTAGGCCTGAACCCGGGCATGAAGGGCTTGAAAGGGCTGTGGGACACCAAGAAGCTGGCGATCGTGCGCGGGGTCGGTTATCCGCAGCCCGATCACAGTCATTTCCGGTCGATGGCCATCTGGCAGACCGCTTCGCCCAAGTCGCCGTCCACCACCGGATGGCTGGGGCGGTGGCTGGACGCGTCCGGCGACGACCCGATCCGCGCGTTGTCCGTCGAACCCGTGTTGCCTCCGTTGCTGGCCGGTGAGAAGACCGCGGGCGCATCGCTGCCCGCCTCGGGCCTGCAGATCCCCCAAGGCGCGCTGGGCAAGGCTTTCCTGGCGTTGGGCAAGCCGCAGGTCGGCGAGAACCCGGATTTCGCGCGGGCCGCCAAGTCGATCACCGACCTCGCCGAGGCCGCGCAGGCCCTGAAAGACGCCAAGTCCCACGACCCGGACCCGCCCACCGACGAGGAACGCAGCAAGGGCGGCTCGGCCGGTGGCCGCGGCGCCCTTGGCGCCCAACTGGATCTCGTCGCCGGCCTGATCGAGACCGGCGTCCCGTCCCGCGCCTACTCGGTGTCCCTGGGCGGGTTTGACACCCACGCGGACGAACGCGGCACGCAGCAACGCCTACTGTCCGAGCTGGACAGCGCTCTCACGGCCTTCACGGAACGGATCAACCGCAGCAACCGCGCCAACGACGTGGTGACAATGGTCTACTCCGAGTTCGGCCGCCGCGTGCGCGCCAACGCCAGCGACGGCACCGACCACGGCACCGCCGGCCCCGCATTCCTGCTCGGCCAACGAGTCCTCGGCGGCTTCCACGGCCAGCAACCCAGCCTCACCGACCTGGACAACGGCGACCTCAAACCCACAACCGACTTCCGCGACATCTACGCCACCCTGCTGGAACGCGTCCTCACCACCGACCCAGCCCAGATCCTGTCCGAACACCCCGGCCGCCTAGACGCCCTCCTCACCGCCTGAAAGGCACCCGCGCCAACAACTCCGGCAACGCAGCCGCCATATCCGGCACCTCCAACCCAAGCCTGGTCAGCCGATCGACAACGTCCTGGATGGTCAGCTCATACATCAGCGCGGTTCGAAGCACATCGCCGACAGACACGGCCCGGTCCAGGTCCAGAAGCCGCAGAAGCTTCTTGTTCGGCGCGTCGGACCACTGCTCCGGCACTGCACTGGGCGCGATCTCGAAGCCGAGGCCGGTGAGGATGCCCAGCGTCTCCCGCACGCTCAGCTTGGCCTGCTCCGCCGCGTCGAGGACGTGAAGGAGCGACACGGTGGCCGGTGTCCACAGCGGATCGCGGTATCCCAGGCCGCGGAGACGGTCGAGGCTCTCCGCCCAGGACTTGCCGAACCGCCACGCCGCTTCGACCACGACCCGCGCCAACCGGAACCTGATGTCTGCTTGTCTGAGGCCTGTCAATTCTCCGGCCAGCCACCGATCGAACGCGTCGAAGTCACGGGTCACGACTTCGTCGGGCGGCACGCTCAAGCCCAGCGAAGCCAGCCGCCGCGCGGCCGTGGCCGGATCGCATCCCGCGTGTTCGGCTGCCGAGAGCAACTGGCTGATCCCGACCGGCACTCTGCCCACGACACCGAGCGAGAACCCGAACGTCTCGAGCAACCGGGCGTCCAACTCCTCGATCCGGTCCGGCAGTTCCTCGGTGCCGGGTGACACGTAGCCAAGATCCGTCAGCCGGCGGGCAGCCTCGCTTGGTGGGATTCCCCAGGAGAAGGCGACCAGCATCACCCATACCGGTGCCACAGTGCCGTCTTGCCGGATCAACGGGTGGATGTTCAGAATGCCCGAAGACTTCGTTCCCGCGATCCAGTCCGGCACGGAGTCGAAGGGATCCACTTGAAATCCCAGGAACGCCAATCGTTCGACGACATCAGGTACTGACAGCCGCAGTTCGCACGCGGCATGGATACTCTGACCACGGTGTACCCGCCAGTCACTGTCGCGCCACCGCGGCTTGCCGTCGCAGTAGGCACTTGTCAAGAACTGGTCCTGATAGGTGAACGACCGGTGATCTCCGGCCAGCTGCCGGGTGTCGAACGCATACTCCTCCAGCCGCCGGATGATGTCCGGGACCGGCATCCGGGTGGCACGATGGGCCGCGATCAGGTGCCCCATGGGAACCGGTACCCCCGGGTCGAGCCACGGCGCCGTGCCGTCGAGATTCCCGCTCAGCAGAACTAGATCCTGCGGTGTGACCGACCCCGCATGGTCGGTCCAGCCGGGTATGACAGCCGCGAAACCGAGGATCTTCATCCGGTCGGCCACCTCAGCCGGGCCGGCTTGCAGGCGGACGGCCATGTCAACGATCCGGCCAGGAGGGATCTGCACGACTTTTCCGTTGCGAACCTCGGCGGGGACCCGGATCGCATCGGTCAGCAGCTCGTCGGCCGGCAATGCGGTGAGTACCTCGTCCTGCGGTACCGCGGGCCGTGCCGCGTGGCCGCCGACGATGGCAAGCAACCGCCAGAGCAGCACATGGTCACTGAGCTCCGCCTGGCTGTGCGGCATCCCGGTCAGATCGAACCGCGCTACCACCTTCAGATCTTCCGGGAAGCATCCGACAGTGCGTACGTCGAGCCGGGAACCGCGAACCGTCACCTCCGCACCAGCGTCCGCGAGGGCTGACGTCAGGGCATTGGCAGCAACAGGAGTCTCCTTCGCGAGGTCGCACAGCCACTCGTAGGTGAGGAACGACGGGCGGGCGGACACGAGATCGGGAACCGCATCGATCATCAGAGCCGAGATACGGCCGGTGATGTCCTCACGCACCGACGATCGATCGACGGTCAGCAAGGGCACCGGCGGTCCGGTGAGGTTCACCAGGGCGCCTTTGATCTTGCTGTCGGTGAGACGATTGCTTCTCGGCAGGCCCACGTGGACGCCGTCCACGAGCAGTCCGCCGCCGCTCGCGCACCAGACCACCTGTCCTTGTGGCGTCACCGGGCCTGGGACAACCTCGCCGGAAACCTCGATGCCGGGTTCTGTTCTGCCCCACGATGGACGGACCTCGAACTTGGACCTGACCCACGTATCCGTGACGCCGTCGTGGTTGGCGTGGGTGTCGAATTCGGCTATGCCGAGGAGGCGTTGGAGGACGTCGACGCATGATGGGGCGGTGCTGCCGTCACGGAGGTAGAGGGTGACTTCGGTGCCGACGCGTTGGTCACCGGTGTACGGCTCTATGCGGAACAGGTGACCGGGGCCGGCGATCTGCACTTCCAGCGCCGGGCCGGTGGGGTCGTCGCCACGGCCCATGCGACGGGTGGTCACGCGGATCTCGTCGGCCAACATGAAGTAACTCAGGACGCCGATGCCGTAGCGGCTGTTCGGGATGAACTGGACGCCGGAGGCCGCCCATTCGGCTACCTCGTCGTGGAACTCGCGGCGGTCGGGGAATCGGACGCCCACTCTGGAGAAGACCTCGCGGAGGTCGGATTCACCCATGCCGATGCCGTTGTCCTTGCACTTCAGGACGTGCCGGCCGTTCTCCATGCCTTGCCAGAACCGGATCTCGCCGGTCCACGCCCGGTCGCCGCTCGCCTCATGCCGGGCTTTGCGCCAGCGGCACGCGTCCAGGGCGTTCTGGTACAGCTCGCGGATGGCGAGGGACTTGTCGCCGTAGAGTTGTTCGCCCATCAGCAGTTCGCGGATCCGGGCCTCGTCGAGGCGGAACCGAGGTACCGGTCGGGAGAAGTTCTGGGCGTCCGCGGCTTTGACAGCGTCGGCCGAGGCTGCTGCGGGGAGGTTGACCAGCAGGTCGACGTTCGTCGTCCGGATGGCCGCGAGCAGGGCCATTGTGCTGTCGACGTGGCTGCTCAGCGACTCCAGGACGGCTTCGTGGTGGCACTCGGCGACCAGGCTGAGATCCGCTCCCGACGGTTCCCAGCGAGCGTCGCGGATCGTCGCCTTGACCTGCTTCATGTCGACCGGCCGGGGGATGCCAAAATGCTCGACCAGCGTCATCGGTAACCGCATGAGGTCGATGGCCAGCTGATGCGCCACCACGAGCAGCAGCGCGACCCGCTCCTCATCGACTTTCTGCACGTCACCGGTGATGCCCGCCGAGTACCGGGCGTGGATGTCCAGGTTGTGCCGGGTCTCGCGGTCGCGCAGCTGATCCGGAGTCAGCCGGAACAGCGCGGTGATCTTGCGGATCGTCCGGGTGAGCACGCTGCGGAGCATCGGATTTTCCGCGGGCAAAGAACGTTCGGTGCGATCGGGCGGAAAGCCCTTGATCCACTGGTGGAACAGCCACCAGCCGATCGCCTTCCCACTCTCGTCCCCGCCGCGGTCATCGAGGTGCACGAATTCGGTGCGGTTCACCAGCCTGCTCTGCTCCGGACCGACGAGGAACCGCTCGTAGCCGAGCCGGTGACTAGCCGAAGCGAGCAGCCGGAGGTCAGTAGGGCCGACATCCAGCGACTCAACGACCCGCTCGGCCGACCAGACCTGATGCACCATCGGCGTCAAGATCAGCAGCGCGGCTTCGAGCAGGGAGAACTCCACCGGGCGGCCGAGATGGCTGATCCGCTGTCTGAGTTCCCGTGTCATGCGGGTGGCGAACTCAGGGTCCAGCCACGGGTCATCGGCGAGCTTGGCCGCGAGCGTTTGCCAGTGGTCGTACAGCTTTCCGGCGATCTCCACGACTGTTGGCCGCAGCTTGCCGCGATCTTCCGTGTGGTCCCAGGCGATGTGGGTCTCGGCGAGCCCACACCAGGGGTTCGCCGAGGTCACCGGCGGTGGTTCAACGGGCTGACCGGTGACCGAGATATAGACGTCACCAGTCTGCCCGAACTGGAAGGAGTTCGCGGTGGTGCCGCTGATCTCGTTGTGAATCGACGTCCGTTCGTCGTCCGCCATGCCCCTCGCCCCGCCTCGTGCTCGGCCGCATCCGGTTGACAGTAGCCGAGGTCAGAGGCGGCCGCCGCTGGCGGTGTCGCCGGAGAGGCGTTGCGCGAGGTAGACGGGGACGGTGGAGACGATGATCAGGACAGCGGCCACGACGTTGACGACGGGGGCTTGGTTGGGGCGGAAAAGGTTGTTGTAGATCCAGATCGGCAGCGTCTCCAGGCCGGTGCCGAGGGTGAAGGTGGTCACGATGATCTCGTCGAAGGACAGGGCGAAGGCGAGCAGGCCGCCGGCGAGCAGGGCCGAACGCAGCATCGGGAAGGTGACCAGGCGGAACGTGGTCGGGCCGGTGGCGCCGAGGTCCATCGACGCCTCCTCGAGGTTGCCGCCCATCCGGCGCAGGCGCGCGACAACGTTGTTGAACACCACGACAATGCAAAACGTGGCGTGCGCGATGATCGCGGTGATCAGGCCGAGGTCGATGCCCAGGATGGTGCGGAACGCGTTGTTCAGGGCGATGCCGGTGACGATGCCGGGCAACGCGATCGGCAGGATGATCAGCAACGAGATCGGGTCGCGGCCGAAGAACTTGTAGCGCTGCAAGGCGAACGAGGCCATCGTGCCGAGCACCAGCGCGATGGCGGTGGCCGCAAGACCCGCGAGTACGGATGTCCACAGTGCACTCAACGCGCCTTCGTTGGTGACCGCGCGGCGCCACCACTCGACGGTGAACCTCGTCGGCGGCCAGCCGAACGTGGTGTCGGCGTTGAAGGAGTTCAGCAGGACCACCAGGAGCGGGAAGTAGATCACCGCGAGGCCCAGTCCCAGCGCGGTCCGCAGCAGGATGCGCACTTCTCCGGCCTCCTAGAGGTTGTCCAGCGCGCCGGTGCGGCGCACCGCGGCCAGGTAGATGAGCATGATCACGACCGGGACCGTGGCCACCGTCGCGGCGAACGGCAGGTTGTTGGCCGCGCCGATGTTGTCGTAGACCACGTTGCCGAGCATCTGGCTGGTGCCGCCGACGATCTTCACCGTGATGTAGTCGCCCAGGGAAAGGGAGAACGTGAAGATCGACCCGGCCACGATCGCCGGGAACGCCAGCGGCAGGATCACCGACCGGAACGTGCGGAACGACCGCGCGCCAAGGTCACCGGAAGCGTCCACCATGGACTGTGGCAGCCGTTCGAGACCCGCGTAGATCGGCAGGATCATGTACGGCAGCCACAGGTACGACAACGTGATGATGGTCGCCGTGACCCCGTAGCCGATGCCGAACACGTGCAGGACTCCGTTGCCGGACAACATACTCCGCCACGCGTAGGCCTTCACCAGGTAGCTCGCCCACAGCGGGGTCATGATCGCGATCACCAGGATCCGCTGGGTTCTCGGCTTCGCGAGCTTGGCCATCGCGTAGGCCATCGGGAACGCGATCACCGCGTCGATCACCGTGACCAGGATGGCGATCCCCAAGGTGCGGAACGTGATCGTGCGGTACACCGCGTCGGAGAACAGCGTCGCGAAGTTGTCCAGCGACCAGTCGGTGACCACCTGCCCGGTGAACACATCCGTGCGCCAGAACGCCGTGATGAACAAGGCGGCGAGCGCCCCGAGATACGCCAGCCCCAGCCACAACATCGGCGCGGACAGCAGGATACCGAGCCGGAGCCTGGGCCTGCGGAAGAAGAACGCGGTCATGCCTCCGGCCCCCGATTTCCAGCGTACGGCAATGGTTCCGGCGTAAGGCAAGCCTGCGCGGGAACCGGCTGTGGACAAGTGCCGCCTGCGGACAGCCCTGGATCGGCGGCGGGAGAACTGTCGTACCCGTCCGGTAGCGTGGAAACCGGGGGCCGGAGGCCAAGGCGCGTGGCCACCCGCCCGGTGCTCGGGCGGGCGACCAGGTCGCAGCTGTGGGGCAGCCGGGGCCGGAAGCGCATGGGTCTCAGCCCTTGATGTCGGTCCAGGCGCGGGTCCATTCGCCGTAGTCCTTGCACTTGACGTCCGTGCGGCCGTCGAGGCACTGCGGAATCGGCGTTGTCCAGTACGCGATCTTGGCGGCGTAGGCGGAGTCGTTGGCGTGGTAGGTGTCGCAGAGGGTTTTGTCGGTCATTTCGGCGCACGCCTTGGAGTTGGCGGGGGCTTCGCCGAAGTACTCGGCGACCTGGGCGTTCACCGAGGGGCTGATGATGTAGTCGAGCCACTTGTAGGCGCAGGTCTTGTGGGCCGACTTCGTCGCGACCATCCAGGTGTCCGACCACCCGGTGACGCCTTCGGAGGGAACCGTTGCCTCCAAAGGAGTTCCCTCGGCCTTGGTCACGTTCACGGTGACCTGCCAGGCGGTGCCGACCACGGAGTCGCCGTTCTTCAACGACTGCGACTCCTTCAGGTAGTCCGACCAGTACTCGCTGACCAACGGCCGCTGCTGCTTGAGCAACGCCACTGCCGCCGCGAACTGCTTGTCGTCCAACGCATACGGGTTCTTGATGCCGAGATCCGGTTGGTGGGACTGGAGGTACAGGGCCGCGTCGGCGATGTAGATCGGCGAGTCGTAGGCGATGACCTTGCCCTTGTACGGCGAGTTCGCGTCGAACATCACCGACCAGGAGGTCGGCGCGGGGCTCACCTTGTCGGTGCGCCAGGTGAGGATGTTCGCGCCCCAGCCGTGGGGGATGCCGTAGGCGACGTTGTTGACGCTGTTCCACGACTTGTCTTTGAGGAACGGGTAAACGTCGTTGTAGTTGGGCACGAGGACGGTGTTCACCGGTTCCACGTCACCGGAGGCGACCAGGCGCAGGGACGCGTCGCCTGAGGCGGAGACCACGTCGTACTGGCCGGTCTTCATCAGCGTCACGGCCTCGTCCGAGGTGCCGAACGGCTTCACGTTGACCTTGCAGCCGGTCTGCTGCTCGAACGGTGTCACCCAGTTGATCTTGGGGTCGTTCGCGCCGTTCTCCGCGTATCCCGGCCACGCCAGCACGTTCAGCGCGCCCTCGGGCTGGCCGAGTGCCTTCAGCGCCTCGAGTTTCGGCGGGGTGAAGCCCTGCGCGCCGGGGGCGGAGGCCGGCGAGTTCGACCCCGAGGTCCCGCACGCCGCCAGCAGCAGGCACACCGCCCCGGAGATCAGCGTTTTCTTCATGACTGGTGCCCTTCCGGTGAGGGGACTCGGTAACAGTGGTCGTGCCGCCAGGTGAGCCGGACCCGGCCGTCGGTGACCTCGAAGCCGTCGCCGATGTTCTGCCGTACAACGGAAAGCTGGCCGCCCGCGTCGAGGGCGACGGCGTAGCGCACGGTCGCGCCAGCGTAGACGACGCTGGTAACCGTGCCAGTCGCGCTGGTGTGCCCGTCCGGGGCGGGCGACGAGAGATCGCCGTCGATGCGGATCTTCTCCGGCCGGATGCTGTACACGCCCGGCTTGCCGATCACCGTCTCCGCGCTGCGCCCACTGAGCAGATTGGACGTTCCGACGAACCCGGCGACGAACTCGGTGGCCGGGCAGTCGTACACTTCGGACGGTGAGCCGACCTGTTCGATCCGGCCGTTGTTGAACACCGCGATCCGGTCGCTCATGGTCAGCGCCTCGTCCTGGTCGTGCGTGACGAACACGAACGTGATGCCGACATCCCGCTGGATCTGCTTGAGCTCGACCTGCATGGCCTGGCGCAGCTTGAGATCCAGCGCACCGAGCGGTTCGTCCAGCAGCAACACCTTGGGACGGTTGACCAACGCGCGCGCCAGTGCGACCCGTTGCCGCTGGCCGCCGGACAGCTGGGACGGTTTGCGTTCGGCGAACCCCTCCAGCCGGACGGTGTGCAGCGCCTCCTCGGCGCGTCTTCGCCGTTCCGCCCGCGGCACCTTCTTCACCCGCAAGCCGTATTCCACGTTCTGCCGCACCGACATGTGCGGGAACAAGGCGTAGTCCTGGAACACGGTGTTGACGTCCCGCTCGAACGGTGCCAGCCGGGACACGTCCTGCCCGGCCAGCTCGACCGTCCCGGCGGTGGGCAGCTCGAACCCGGCGATCATGCGCAGCACGGTCGTCTTGCCCGACCCGGACGGCCCCAGCATGGAGAAGAACTCGCCCGGCTGGATGTCCAGGTCGACCCCGTCGACCGCGACGACCTCACCGAAGTGCTTGCGCAGCCCGGAAAGCCGGACCGCGAGCGACCCGGTGAGCGCGGGCGAGGCCGGCAGCACGGGAGTGGGGGCTTGGTTGGGCATCAGAGGGCGCTCATCACGTGCTTGACCCGGGTGTAGTCCTCGAACCCGTACATCGACAGATCCTTGCCATACCCCGACTTCTTGAACCCGCCGTGCGGCATCTCGGCCACCAGCGGGATGTGCGTGTTGATCCACACGCAGCCGTAGTCGAGCTTGGCCGCCATCCGCATCGCGGTCTGGTGGTCCCGGGTCCACACCGAGGACGCGAGTCCATAAGGGACACCGTTGGCCGAACGCACCGCGTCGGCCTCGTCCTTGAACCGCTGCACGGTGATCACCGGCCCGAACACCTCGTTCTGGGTGATCTCGTCATCCTGCTCGACCCCGGACACCACGGTCGGCGCGTAGAAGTAGCCCTCCTCGCCGACCCGCGATCCTCCTGTTTGGACACTCGCGTGCTCGGGGAGGCGGTTGACGAACCCCGCCACCCGGTCAAGCTGGGCTGCGTTGTTCAACGGCCCGTAGGCCACCGAGGAGTCGTCCGGTCTGCCGGTCTTGGTGGCCGAGGCCTGCTGGCTCAACGCGGCCACGAAGTCGTCGTGCACCTCTTCGGACACCAGAACGCGGGTCGCCGCCGTGCAGTCCTGCCCGGCGTTGAAGTACCCGGCCATCGCGATGCCCGCGGCCGCGGCCTGCAGATCGGCGTCGGAGAACACCACCACCGGCGCCTTGCCACCGAGTTCCAGGTGGACCCGCTTGACATCCCGGGCAGCCGCGGCGGCGACCTCGACCCCGGCACGAACCGACCCGGTGATCGACACCATCGCGGGGATCTCGTGCGCCACAAGGCATCTGCCGGTGTCCCGGTCGCCGCAGACCACGTTGAACACGCCCGCGGGCAGGAATTCCGCGCAGATCTCGGCGAGCAGCAATGTCGACGCCGGAGTGGTGTCCGACGGCTTGAGCACGACCGTGTTCCCGGCGGCGAGAGCGGGCGCGATCTTCCAGATGGCCATCAGCAGCGGGTAGTTCCACGGCGTGACCTGCGCGCACACCCCGACCGGCTCGCGCCGGACGAACGATGTGTGCCCCTCGAGGTACTCCCCCGCCGACCGGCCTTCCAGCACCCGCGCGGCCCCGGCGAAGAACCGCAGCTGGTCGACCGCCGGCGGCAGTTCCTCGGAGGCGGTGAGCCCCAACGGTTTCCCGGTGTCCCGCGATTCGATGTCGACCAGCTCGTCGGCCCGCGCCTCGACCGCGTCAGCGATCTTGAGCAGCGCCAGCTGACGCCGGGCCGGTGTGGTCTCGCGCCAGGTCTCGAACGCGATGGCCGCGGTCTTCAGCGCCCGGTCGACGTCCTCGGCCCCCGCGACCGGCGCGGTGGCGTAGGCGCGGCCGGTGACCGGATCGATGATGTCGGCGACCTTCCCGGACAGTGGCTCGACGTGGTTGCCGCCGATGAAGTGCTTCAGCTCCCGCACCTGGAACTCCCGCTGTATCGACTCCGCTACCCGACGTGATTTAACATATGACCACATATGTCAAAGGACAAGACCGTGCGGCAGGATTGACGCCGTCGCGTTATCCGGACCGGTAAAGGGCAGGTTGATGGGGATTTCGCACAGCGCGCGCTCGGCGATGTTCGCGCCGCTGGAGCAGGTCGGCCGCGCCGAGGCGGTGGCGAGCCGGCTGGTCGACGCCATCAACCTGGGGCTGCTCGCCGACGACGAGCAGCTGCCCAGCGAGTCCGAGCTGGCCGCGCAGTTCGGCGTGGCGACCGTGACGATCCGGGAGGCGCTGGTGGCGTTGCGCCACCAGGGCCTGGTCGAGACCCGCCGCGGCCGGGGCGGCGGCAGCTTCGTCCGCGCCCCCTCCCCCGCCTCGCCGGCCAGCTGGCACGCCCGGCTCAAAGCCGTCTCGCTGAGCGACCTGCGGGACGTCGGCGACCACTACATCGCGATCGCCGGGGCGGCCGCGAAGCTCGCCGCCGAGCGCAGCTCCCCCGAGGACATCGAGCGGCTGCGGCTGGCCACCGAGGACCTGCGCACCGCCACCGCCGCCGAGGCCGCGCGCGCCGAACGGTACTTCCACCTGGAGGTCGCGGCCGCCGCGCAGTCGCCGCGGCTCACCCACCAGGAGGTTCAGCTGCAGAGCGAGGGCGGCGGGCTGCTCTGGCTGCCGCTGGGCGTTCAGGAATCGCACGAACAGGCCTACGCTGAGCACCTGGCGATCACCGCCGCGATCGCCGGGGCGGACGGCGAGGCGGCCCGGCGGCTGACCGAGGAGCACATCCTCGGGGCGCTCGACCGGCTCGCCGAAGCACATCTCGGCCTGGTGAGGTGATGAGGGTGGACACGCTGGCCGGCGACGAGGTCGTCGAGCAGGTCACCGCGCTCGTCGAGGGCATCTTCGAGCGGCTCAAGCCGGTGCTGGCGGCCACCGAGTCGCTGCTGGCCACCCCCGGCCCGCTGCGTGCGGCCGACCTGCACGGCATCCGTCCACAAGTGGTCGACGCGCTCGGCGGGCTCGTCATCGGCGCGGGCTTTGTCAGCGCTCCCAACGTGTTCGCCGACCAGGAGCTCGGCTTCGAGTGGTGGACCGAGGGCCCGGCGCAGCTGTTCATCAGCCTCGACCCGGCCGCGGAGAACTTCCTCGACTACACCCGCCAGTCCTGGTACACGGTCCCGCGCGACACCGGCCGGCGGCACATTAACGGCCCGTACGTCGACTACCTGTGCACCGACGAGTACACGCTCACCTTCACCCTGCCGGTCACCCGCAACGGCGGCTTCGCCGGGGTCGTGGGCGCGGATGTGTACGTGCGCGAGTTCGAGCACGCGGTCCGGCCGATGCTGGGGTCGCTGCGGCAGGCGACGTTGCTGAACGCGCAGGGCCGCGTGATCGTCTCTAACAGTGTTAGGCAAGCGGTCGGGTCGCTGGTCCGCGAGGTGGACGTGCCCGCGTGGTGGACCTCCGGCGCGGAACCCCTTACCGCGGCGGGGAAAACCCTACGCCGCTGCGGCGATTCACCGATAACGCTCCTGGTGGCCGCGGGCTGACCCTACGATGGCCAACGCGTTCCCCTCAGGGACCGCTACGGCGCAATCGGAGGACATGGGAATGGCTCGTGACGGCCACGACGAAGGCACTCACGCGGATTCTGTTGCCGCGTCACCGCGTACGCCGGTCGCCCGGCGGCAGAACCTTCGCGTGCTCGATGGCCGTTTCGTCCTCGATCGGGTGTCCGACGTCCGGGAGGTCGCCCTCGAATCCGGCCTGCTCGCGCTGGTGCTCGGTCCGGATGGAGGCGCGGCGATGCGGCGCGACGACACGGCTGAGGACGGCTGGGCGGCGCTGTGGAACGGTGATGACGCGCACGACCCGGAAGCGACGGGGATGCTCAGCGCCATCGTCGCGCCGCTCGCCGCGGGCGAGCTCCCGGTCTGGACTGCCGCGAGCTACGACGGCGACCTCGTCCTCGTCCCGGCCGGCCGCCTCGAGGAAGCTGCCGGCCTGCTTCGCCAGGCCGGCCACCAGGTGACCCACGAAGGGCGCTCAGGCCGTCCGGACTGATCAACTGCCGCCCGGTGCCGTGACGGTGCTGAACCTGGTGTTCATCCCGCGCGAGTTCCAAATCCGCGGGGTGCCGATGGTGACCGTGGCGCGGATGCCCGAACAGGCGGTGAACTCCCGGCGCATCACCGAACTCGGCCTCGGCGCCGACCTGTCCGGCGTCGAGCTCACCCCGCGACTGCCGCGGGACACCGTCGAGGCCGTCGCCGGCGGCCCGGCGATCCGGGCGAACCTCGCCAAGGCCCGCGCAGACCTGCACACTGCCGGTGGTTCGGCGCAGCCGCGGACGCCCTCGAAAAACTCGCAGCTCAACCCTCGTGAGTGGGTCCGGTCGTGCCAACGACTGAAACCACTCACAAGGGGACCAGCCGATTGGTGGGGTGGCGTCAGCCGGTTGGTTCCAGCCGGGTGATCGATGCAGGTCAGGGCCGGTTTTTGGCACGCTCGACGGCATGCGAACGGTCAAGCTTCTCGCCCTGGGCTACCTGGGGCTCAGCGTCCTCACCCTGGTCGCCATCGTGCTCATGCGCGACGACCCGGCCGAGGTGAACGACGTCGTCTGGACGCGCGGCACGATCGTCGTGCTGGCCGCGCTGCTGACGTTGTGGTTCACCAGCGGGGCCGCCAAGGGGCAACGGCGCGCGTATCTGCGGTTGCGGATCACCTCGGCGATCATGGTCGTGGCGATCGCGGTGCTCGTGTCGCTGCCGGGGCTGCTCCCGCTGTGGATGCGGATCGAACAGGGCGTCTGCGGGTTGCTGCTGCTCGGGGTCGTGCTGATCATCAACGCCCGGCGGGTGCGGCAGCTGTACATTCGGACCTGATGTCGTTGCGCACCCATCCGGTCCTGACGGTCGGGCCATACCTGCTGCTGGCGGCGTTGACCGTCATCACCGCGGCGGTCGACGGCCCCCGCGGCCTCTGGCTGTGCGCGCTGCTCGCCGCTTGGATCCTGGGCGCGTTCACGCTGTACGAGGCACCGCCCGAGGTGTTCGTGACCGGTGTGGTCGTGCTCAACATGGCGCTGGTCATCAAGTATCCGTGGTTCGGCTGCTTCACCCCCGCCGGGTACCTCTACGCCTTCCACCTGTTGCCTTGGCCCCGCGAACTGGCTGGGGTGGCGGCCGTCGCGGTCGTCGCCGGGACCGCGCAGGCGACCGGCGTCGACAAGTCCACCCTGCTCGGGATCCTGGCGTACGGCGGGGTGCTGGCCGCCAACGTGCTGCCGATGTGCGCGTTCGGCTGGTCCGCCAAGCGCAGTGCCGACACCACCCGGCGGTTGCAGGAAAGCCTTGCGGCGAACGCGGTTCTGGACGAACGCCAGCGGATGGCCCGGGAGATCCACGACACCCTGGCGCAGGGCCTGACCGGGATCATCACCCAGCTGGAAGCCGCGTCGCACACGACATCCAAGGACGAATGGCAGCGACACGTCGACCTGGCAACCGGTCTGGCCCGCGAGAGCCTGACCGAGGCGCGCCGGTCGGTGGATGCCTTGCGGCCCGAGCCGTTGGAGACCGCCCAGCTGTCCGCGGCGTTGGACACGGTGGCGTCGCGGTGGTCGGCTGTGCACGGCATCCCGGTTCAGGTCACCACAACGGGTTCGGTGCGGCCGCTCTCGTCGTCCGCCGAGACCGCGTTGCTGCGGACCGCGCAGGAGGCGTTGGCGAACGTCGCCAAACACGCGAAAGCGACCCGGGTCGGGGTGACGTTGTCCTTTATGGATCGTTCGGTCGTTTTGGATGTCCGGGACGACGGTTCCGGGTTCGATCCGGGCGTCCGGTCCGTCGGGTTCGGCCTGGAGTCGATGCGCCAGCGGGTCGAGGAGCTGGCCGGGACGCTGCAGGTGGAGTCCTCGCCGGGCAGCGGGACCGCGATCTCGGCTAGCGTGGTGGCGTGATCACGCTCCTGGTCGTCGACGACCATCCCGTGGTGCGGGACGGGTTGTGCGGGATGTTCGCCGCCGACATGGAGTTCTCCGTGGTCGGCGAGGCGGGTGACGGCGAGGAGGCCGTGCGGCTGGCCCTGAAGCTGCGGCCGGACGTCGTGTTGATGGACCTGCGGATGCCCGGGATGGACGGTGTGACCGCGATCCGTGCGCTGGCCGCCCAGGGCAGCACGTCCCGCGTCCTGGTCCTGACCACCTATGACACGGACAGCTACGTCATGCCCGCGTTGTCGGCGGGAGCGACCGGTTACCTGCTCAAGGACTCGCCCCGCGACGAACTGTTGAAGGCGGTGCGCGCGGCGGCTCAAGGACAAGCGGTGCTGGCTCCCACGGTCGTCAACCGCCTGCTGGACCAGGTCCGCACGCCCACACCGGACCCGCTGAGCCTGCGCGAACTCGAAGTGCTCCAACTGGTCGCGGCGGGCAACACCAACCGCGAGGCCGCGGCCCACCTGTTCATCAGCGAGGCCACCGTCAAGTCCCACCTGCTGAGCATCTACGCCAAGCTCGGCGTGAACGACCGCGCCGCCGCCGTGGCCGCCGGGTTCACGCGTGGCCTGCTCCGGGCCGAGCCGCCGGAGAACTGAAGTGACCATCGAGCTGACGCTCCTGACGGGGGTGGCCTGCCAAGGCAAGGACGTCACCGCTCCACGGCTGCGCAACCTGCTGGCGTTGCTTGCGGACGACCTACGGCGAGGATGCGGCACGACCGGGCTCATCGACGGCCTGTGGCCGGACGATCAGCCCGAGAACCCGGCGAAGGCGTTGCAGATCCTGGTATCCCGGGCACGGTCACAGCTCGGCGCCGACCTGATCGCGAACACCTCGACCGGGTACCGGCTGAACCTGACCGACGAGCAGGTCGACTCGTCCGCGGTGCTGCGCAAAGCGTCCACAATGGCCGGACATGCCCGCTCTGGCGATCACGCGGCTTCGTTGGCCGACGCCGAAGCCGGCCTGCGGCTTTTCGAAGGCGCGCAGGCATCTGATGGCAGCCATCCGCTGGATGTGCTGCGGGCCAGCCGGGCGGCGACGCGCGATGCTTTGACGCGTGGGCGGGCGATGGCGTTGTCTCGGTTGGGGCGGCACTCAGAGGCGGTCGGCAGCCTCGCGGATTTGGTGCGGGACCGGCCTCGGGACGAAGAACTGCTGCTGGAGTTGTTGCGCAGTGAGGCCGCGACGTCCGGTCCATCGGCGGCGTTGAGCCGGTATGACGCCTATCGCCAGGCCCTTCGCGGTGAGCTGGGCGCCGATCCAGGCGCGGGACTCCAGGCACTGCACCAGAGTCTGCTACGGGCTGATGCACCCGTTGTGCGGCACGGTGTTGAGCACGAGCCAAACCCTTTGCTCGGCCGCGACGATGACATCACTGCTGTGGCAGGGCTTTTGCGGACTTCCCGGGTGGCGACGATCGTCGGTCCCGGTGGCCTGGGCAAGACGCGGCTCGCGCATGCGGTGGGGCGGGACGCCGAGCAGCGGATCGTCCACTTTGTACCGCTGGCCGGGGTCAGCCGGGACGAGGACGTCATCGGCGAGGTCGCATTCGCGCTGGGCACCGGCGAGGCACGCAAACTGGTCCGGCCGGCGCCACAGCAGGACCTGTTGGGGCGTATCGTGAAGGTGATCGGGTCCGGTCCGGTGTTGCTGGTGCTGGACAACTGCGAACACGTCATCCAGGGCGTGGCCGAGCTGACGCGGGCGCTGGTGTCGGTGACGAAGGACCTGCGGATCCTCGCGACCAGCCGCACTCCCCTGGGCGTGTCGTCGGAATCGGTGTACCCGTTGCCGGAGCTGACGTTGGCGACGACGATCCAGCTGTTCGAGGAGCGCGCACGGGCCGTCCGGCCGGATGTCGAGCTGCCGCGTGACGTTCTCGAAGACCTTTGTGGACACCTCGACGGCCTGCCGCTCGCGGCGGAACTGGCCGCGGCGCGGGTACGGGTGATGTCGGTACGGGAGGTCGCCCAGCGGCTGGACGACCGGTTCTCGTTGCTGCGTGGCGGTTCCCGCGACGCACCACAGCGGCATCGCACCCTGCACGCGGTCGTCGACTGGAGCTGGAACTTGCTGGACGACGACGGCCAGCAGGCTTTGCGGGTGTTGTCGATCTTCCCGGGCGGCTTCACGGCCGAGGCCGCGCAGCACGTGCTCAACGACGAGAACGCGCTGGAGACCGTTGAGCATCTGGTCGACCAGTCGCTGCTGAAGGTGACCGAAACCCCGCTCGGCACACGGTTCGGGATGCTGGAGACCGTGCGTGAGTTCGGTGCGGCGCAACGAAAGGACACCGAGCAGGTCGTTTCCGCGTTCGTGGCGTGGGCGCGCGCGTTCGGTCTGGCGCACTACGACGACGTCTACGGCCCGGACGGGTTTCGCGGGCTGGCCAGAATCCAGCACGAGCAGGACAACCTGCAACCGGCACTGCGATACGCGTTGCGGCGCGGCGATCATCCGACCGTGGCCGCCATCGGCGCCACCCTCGCCGGGCTGTTCCTCGTCACCGGCAACTACAGCCGGATGACAGTGTTGAACGACGACACCTCGGCCGCGTTGGCACGGTTCCAGCCGGATGATGAGTTCGTCGAACCCACACGGGCCGTCGCTGTGTTGTGCATGGCGACGATCTTCATGATGCAGCGGCCGCGGCCAGTGCGGTGGCTGATCACGTTGCGGCGGCTGCCCTCCGCGCCCCCGGACACGCTGATCCGCGCGGTCGAGGTGGTCCTGACCGCCCGGCCGGAGGAGATAGTGCGCCTGTGCGACAGCGACCAGCCGCTCGTCGCCGGTGTCGCGAACGGGTTGACCAGCTACTTCTGGGAGCAGCAACGGGACATCCCGAAGGCCGTGGCCGCCACGGAACGGATGGTCGCCATCGCCGCGGGCAGCCCGTGGCTGCAGGTCGTCGCGCACAGCCGGTGCGTGGAGTTGTACATGCAGCTGGAAGCCGCCGAGCGGATCCGCGACCACGCGCTGGCGGCGCTGGACATCCTCGGACCGTGGCCGGACCCGATCGGCCTGGTGCCCGGGCTGGTCGTGGTGAACATGCTGCTCGGTGAGGTCGACGAGGCCGAGCGGCAGCTGCGGCGAGCCGAGGCCGCCCCGCCGGACGACACCGTCGCCACGCAGAGCTTCCTCATGGGAGCGCGCGCGGAGATCTTGCTGGCCCGCGGTGAGACCGAGGCGGGCCTGCGGACCTGGCGGCTGGCCGCGGACAGGCTCCGGCACGGCGCCCGGTCGCCGTACGAGTTCCAGCCGGCCGAGCTCGACCCGTGGCTTTTGGAGATCCAGTCGGCGACCGTGGTCGCGCACGCCCGGGCCGGGCAGTTGCACCTGGTCGAGGACATCGCTGCCGAACTGCCCGGCAAGCTGTCCACATTGGTCACCGCCGACCGCTCCACGCTGCCGACCTACGTCATGGAGTTCCCTGTCTGCGGGGCCGTCTTGCTCGCATTGTCCTTTGTGGAACTCGATGCGGGCGCCCGGACGAGCGCAGCGCGGATGATCGCCCTGGCCAACCGGTTCCGGTTCAACCGGGCGTTCCAGCCCACCATGGCCTCGCACTCGGCGATCGCGGCGGCCGAGAACGCCGACAAGGCGGCATACGACGAGGCCGTGTCGTCGTATGCCGCCCTGGACGAGAACGGGTTGCGGGCCGCCGCTCTGGCCGCGCTACACGGAAGTACGCAGTGGCAGGGTTTTGACGCCGCTCATGTCGGGTGACGGCCGGAACACCGGCGGGGTGGCCGGGTCGGCCCGTAGCGCGGGGAACCGGTCGAACAGGATGTTGAGCGCCACCCGCCCCTCCAGCCGGGCCAGCGGGGCGCCGAGGCAGAAGTGGATGCCGCGGCCCAAACCCAGGTGTGGGTTGGGGTCCCGGTCCGGCCGGAACACCTGCGGGTCGGTGAACTGGCGGTCGTCCCGGTTGGCCGCCCCGCCCCAGACCATGATCAGCTGGTTCGCCGGGACGGTGACGCCACCGAGCTCGACCTCCGTCGTGGAAACCCTTGCCACACCAGGGAACGGGCTGACCAGCCGGAGCGACTCCTCGATCGCGCCAGGCACCAGCGACCGGTCCGCCCGCACCCGCGCGGCCGCGTCCGGATGGGCGTCCAGGCACAGCATCGTGTTGCCCAGCAACAAGGTGGTGGTGATGTGCCCGGCGACCAGCAGCAGCATCGCGAAGTTCACGATCTCGCGGTCGGTGAGCCGCTCGCCGTCGACCGTCGCGTGCACGAGTTTGGACAGCAGGTCCTCGCGCGGCTGCCCGCGACGCTCGGCCGCGTGCTCGCCGAGGTAGGTCACCATTGGCAGCAGCTTCGCGTGCGCCTGCTCGGCCGCCTCGGCCATCGCCCCGGCCTCGACCTCGTTGAGCGAGACCTGTTCGGTGTTCGAGAACAGATCGTCCACCCAGTTCCTGAACAGCTCGCGGTCGCTGGCCGGCACCCCGAGCAGCTCGGCGATGACGATCACCGGCAACGGCTGCGCCAGGGCCTCCACCAGCTCGAACTCGTCCCGCCCGGCCACCTCGTCGAGCAGCTCGGACGTCAGGGCGGCGATCCGCGGCTGCAGATCGGCCACGATCTTGGGTGTGAACCCATGACTGACCAGGTTGCGCAGCTTGCGGTGCGCGGGCGGGTCCATCTGGAGGATGTTGCCGTCGTCGAACGGGTCCTCGTACCCCGGCGGGTAGATGCGCTTGATCTCCGAGGAGAACCTCCGCGGATCGCTCAGCGCGGTGATCGCCTCCGGATACCCGAACACGTTCCAGGTCCCCAGCCTCTCGTCGAACTCCACCACCCGCTCCGGCCTCCGCCCCAACAGCCAGAAGTGCTGCGGGTGACTGCCCCAGTCCTCTTTGATGATCACGTACTGACCCCCTTGGTCCGCAACCGACGCGTCGCCGACAACCCTGCGCCGCCCCGGTTTCAACCCGGTATCACCCGTTTCAGAGGTGCGGTGGACCTTCGGGCATCTCGTACACCGCTGGGCGGGAACGTGGTTGTGTGGAGCGGGAACGGGGTTTTAGGGTGCTGGTAAGCCGCCCACCGGATAGGTCCGTTTCTGGTGAGGAGGCTTTGTATGTGGAACAAGCTGGGTGTTGTGGTGGTGGCTGGGGTCTTCGCGGGGAGTGGGGTGGCGCAGGCGCAGGTCGAGCCGGGGAACTGGATCGAGTACTCGCCGAGTTTCACCGTGCAGCAGCGGGGATGCGGGAAGGTCGACGGGATGACGTTCACGCTCACCTGCTCGACCGGCAGCGGCGACCAGCGGGCGGAACGGCGGTACGCGACCTACTCGGGTGGGACGCGGCAGTTCGAGGGGTCGTTCCGGATCACCAGCCTGGCCGGCAGCCGGATCAGCCTGAAGCAGACGTTCAAGGTCACCGGGCCGTTCTTCCTGCTGGCCGTGGAGCGCGGCGGTCGGATGTACGCGGTGCACGGCGGGGACACGATCGCGTCGGGCGCGACGGTGGGCACGACGGTCCGCGTCAACACCGTGCATGTGGTGGGCAGCAAGCACCGCACGTACATCAACGGGTCGCTCAAGCACACAGTGGACAGTCCGAGCGGCGACTTCTACGACAAGTTCGGCGCGTACCGCACGGCGTCGGGCCAGGGCCCGGCGACGGTGGTGTGGAGCAACATCCACTTCTGGCGGAAGTGAGCTTGAACCTCACGTAGCGGGAGGTTCTACGGTGGGTTCGTGAGCGAGACCCGGTGGAGTGTTGGAGCGCTGGCCAAGGCGGTCGGGCTGACGGTGCGCACGCTGCACCACTACGACGATCTCGGCCTGCTCAAGCCCAGCGAACGCACCGCGTCCGGGCACCGCCGCTACACCGAACCCGACCTGCACCGCCTGTACCAGATCCGGCTGCTGCGCCAGCTCGGCATGTCGCTGGAGGAGATCGGCGGCGTGCTCAAGGACCCGGAGGCGCTCCGCGGCGTGCTGCGCGGGCGGCTGCAGCAGATCGACGACGAGGTCTGGCGGCTCACCACCATGAGCCGCCAGATCTCCGGGCTGATGGAGCAGCTCGACGGCTCGCGCCCGCCGCCCTCCGACGAGTTGCTGACCCTGCTCGGCCGCACCAGCCTGTTCGACCAGTACCTCACCAAAGAACAACAGATCTCGCTCGGTGAACAGGCCACGAAAATCGACTACGAATGGCTCGACACCGAATGGCCCGCGGTCCTCAAACAATTCGTCGTCCACTGTCAGGCGAACACGCCGGTGGACGATCCGCAGGTGCGGGCGACAGTTGGCCGCCTCGGCCAGATCATGCGGACCTTCACCGGCGGTGACGTGGGCATCATGACCCAGGTCGGGCAGTTCTTCCAGGACCACGGCCTCGGCGTGCTGCGCGACATCGACCCCGGCGCGGAGGTCGGCACCGAGCTCTGGGACTACGTGAGCCGAGCCGTGCAAGCCCAGTAAGAATTCCCGAGAAATAGAAGTGGGGGACAACTATGCGCAAAACAGCCGCCACAATAGCACTTTTCGCGGTATTGACCGGCACCGCGCAAGCAACGGAACCACTCCATTTGCCGACGCCGGCCGGGCGTTTTCCGGTAGGGACGACCGAAATCCTCATGGTCGACCACTCCCGGCCCGACCCGTGGGACCAGGAGCGCAAGTGCCCAGACGGGCAGAAGTGCCGCAAGGTCATGACCACGGTCTACTACCCGGCTCGTGACGTGGAGCACTCCCCGCTCGCGCCCTACATGGGCGCGGGCGCGGCCGCCGTCTTCGGCAGCCTCGACGCGATGTTGCACAAGTTGCCCGGAGGGGTCGACTGGGCCGCCACGACGACCGCCGCCCACACCGGTGCGCCCGCGCGGCCAGGCCGGCGCCCGGTTCTGTTGTACAGCCCGGGGCTCGGCGATCCGCGTGTGCTCGGCACCGGCCTGGCCACGGATCTCGCCAGCCGCGGGTACGTCGTGGTCACCATTGATCACCCAGGCGAGACGAGCGAGGTCGACATCCCTGGCGAGGGCACCCGGATCATCGGCCTGCCCGGCGATCCCAGCAGCGACCCGGGTGTGTATCGCACGGCGATCGACACCCGCTTGCGGGACACCAAGTTCGTCCTGGCACAGCTGCCAAAGGTGTTGCCGTTTCCGGTGGATCTCCGGCGGGTCGGGATGTACGGCCACGGGCTCGGCGGAACCACTGCGGCAGAGGCGTTGCACGACCGGATCGTGGACGCGGCGGTGAACATGGACGGGTTCCTCGACTACCACCCGACCGCGCCCGGCCGGCCCGGCGAACTGCTGCCGATCGCGGCCGAGGGCACCAACCGCCCGCTGCTTCTGTGGGGCAGTGAGGGTTTCCGCAACCCGCGCAACGACCGGTCCTGGGCCGCGACGCTCGCGCACTCGCGTGGCTGCACGACCAGGGAGGAGCTGACGGGCGCGGCACACTGGACGTTCACCGACTACGGCGCACTCGCTCCGCAGCTCGCGATGTCCGCTGAGGACCGGACCGCACTGATCGGCAGCATTGATCCCACGGTGTCCGTTCCGACGGTTCGCACCCGGATCGCCCGGTTCTTCACGCAACATTTGTAAGTTCTTGTCAAAATATTGCGCAAGTAAGTTGCAGTCTTGCTCATTCATGTTCAAGTTCGTATGATCCGGTCACCCTGCTAGGGCGGCCGCCGGCCTGCCCGGGTCCCGCGCGCACGGGACCCGCCGGCACCCGCCCGCACAACTTCAGAAAGGTGTGACAAGGATGTCTCCCACCTTTCCCCGCTCCGGACCACGGATCCGGGCGGGGATGGCCGCCGCCGCGCTGATCGCGTCGGGGGTGACCGTCTCGCTGGCCTCCCCCGCGTTCGCGGCCGTTTGCCCGACAACGGCTTCCGGGGGCGCCTCGGTCCCGTTCCGCACAGTCGAGGCGGAATGCTCGGCCACCAACGGTTCCCTGGTCGGACCGGACTACACCCAGGCCAGCCTGGCCTCGGAAGCGTCCGGACGGCAAGCTGTCCGAATCGGACAAGGCCAGTACGTCGAGTTCACCCTGCCAGCCGCGGCGAACTCGATCAACGTCCACTACAGCGTGCCCAACGGCAGCTCCGGCCGCCTTTCGGTGTACGTCAACGGGTCGAAGCTCGGCACCGGCTTGCCGGTAACGTCCACCTACTCCTATGTGGACACCGGCTGGATCCCCGGCTCGAAGAACCACCACTTCTTCGACGACGCCAGGCTCCTTTTCGGACAGAACGCATCCGCGGGCGCCAAGGTCCGCGTCCAGGCCGATGGCGGCGACGTCGGGCAGGCCACCATCGACCTGGCCGACTTCGAACAGGTCGGCGGCGCTGGCTCGCAACCCGCGAACTCCTTGTCCGTCACCAGCTACGGCGCCACAGCCAACGACTCCTCGGATGACTCACAGGCGTTCCGCAACGCCATCTCAGCCGCCCGGTCGCAGGGCCGTGAGGTGTGGGTCCCGGCCGGCCGGTTCGAGATCAACTCGGCGCTGCAGATCGACCAGACCACCGTACGCGGTGCGGGCCAGTGGCACACTGTCCTGCACGGCAACAACATCTTCAACAACGGTGGCGCGTCCGGGAACATCAAGCTCTACGACTTCGCCGTGTTCGGCACGGCGACCGAGCGCAACGATGGCAGCCCGGACAACGCTTTCCACGGCGTACTGGGCAACGGCTCGGTCGTGTCCGGGCTGTGGATCCAGAACACCAAGTGCGGCCTGTGGTTGATGAACGGCGCGTCGAGCAACCTGACCATCGAGAACAACCGCATCCTGGACACCCAGGCGGACGGGGTCAACTTCGACGGCAACGTCACCAGCTCGACGATCCGCAACAACTACCTGCGCAACAACGGTGACGACGGCCTGGCGTTGTGGTCCAACGGGATCGCCGACTCCGGCATCACGATCGCCAACAACACCGTGGTGCAGCCGAACCTGGCCAACGGGATCGCGGTCTACGGCGGGTCGAACATCACCGTGAGCGGCAACCTGGTGCAGGACACCAACGCGCTCGGCGGCGGGATCGTGATCGCCAACCGGTTCAACTCGGTTCCGTTGTCCGGCACGGTGACCGTGTCCAACAACACCACCCTGCGCGCGGGCGCGCTGGATCCCAACTGGCAGTTCGGGGTCGCGGCGCTCTGGTTCGACGCCCGCGACCAGGCCATCACGAACGTGCAGATCCGGGTGACCGGGTTCCGCGCGATCGAAAGTCCGTACGCGGCACTACAGTTCATCGACGGCAACGGCCAGGGCAAGACGATCCAGGGCATCACCATCGACGGCACGACCGTGCAGGGCGTGGGCACTTTCGTTGTGCAGTCCCAGACTCAGGGCTCGGTGAGCATCAGCAACGTCACCGCGTCCGGCGTCGGCGTGACCGGGACGTACAACTGTCCTTACCCGGCGAGCATTCCGAAGATGTCCTTCCCCGGGTCGGGCAACAGCGGATGGCCGGGCACGTGGACGAACTGCGCCACCTGGCCGCCACCGAACTCGGGCCCGCCGCAGCCACCCGGCCCGGGCAGCAACGTGGCACTGGGCAAGTCGATCAGCGCGAGCGGGTCGCAGGGCGGGTTCCCGCCGGGCAACGCCAACGACGGAAACACCAGCAGCTACTGGGAAAGCACGAACAACGCGTTCCCGCAGACACTGACCGTCGACCTCGGCGCGCCGACCGCGATCAACAAGGTCACCCTGAGGCTGCCGCCCTCCAGCGCCTGGGGCACGCGGACGCAGACCGTGACCATCCAGGGAAGTTCGGATGGCGGCTCGTACTCGACGATCGTCGGATCGCGCGGCTACACCTTCGATCCGGCCTCCGGGAACACCGCGTCGGCCGGTTTCGGCACGACGACCACCAGGTTCGTCCGGCTGACGTTCACCGGCAACACCGGATGGCCCGCCGGGCAGGTCTCGGAGTTCGAGGTCGCCGCGGCGTGAGTGTGGAGTGTCCCCGATGTGCTTGCATCGGGGGCACTTTCCTCAGCTGTGGACGGCGACGAAGTCGAGAACTCGTTGGGTGAACCGATCCGGGTCGGTCAGGTCGTGCGGCATGTCCCAGAGCTCGACTTCGCCGTTCCGCAGCCAGTTCCGGGCACGTTCGGCGCCTTTCGCCGCGTTGTGCACGACACTTCGGGACGCGAAGATCGCCAGAACCGGGAGCTTGATCGAGCGGATCTCGTTCTCGCCCGGCCGCAGCGCGGGTGGGAGCTTGGCTTTGTAGGTCTCGATTCCGGTCATGATGATCTCGGGAACCTCGGCGGATCCCATCCACAGCTTGAGCACCTGGCGCCAGAGCCACTTGGACCGGACTGTCATCAGCAGCACCACCGACAGCAGCACGATCGGGCGGAACTGGGTGACGACGAGGGTCGCGTCGAAGAGTGTGACCGTGGCGAGCCGTTGCGGGGCACGGAATGCCTGGTTGGCCGCGGAGTAGCCGCCCGCCGAGGCGCCCAGCAGGTGGACGTTGGTCAGGTCCAGGCCTTCGAGGACCTGGTCGAGCCAGCGGGCCCGGTCGTTCTGGTCCTTCAGCGGGGCCGTCTGCACGCTCAGGCCGGGTTCGCCGAGCGTGTCGATCGCGTACACCGGGTTGTGCTTGCTGAGTCCCGGGATCACCTCGTGCCAGGAGCCCGACGTCGCCGCCATCCCGCTGAGCAGGACGATCGGCGGGGCGTCACCCGGACCCCAGCGGTAGACACGCGTTGTGCCGTAGCCGGTCTGGATGTCGTGTTGTTCTGCCGGTTTCGGGCACCGATCGAGCAGTTCCTGGTAGACAAGGTGGTAGCGGGCTTTCGCGGCCGGGCTCCGGAATGTGCCGATGCGTTCCATGGGCCGACCGTAGGGAGCACTGGGGTGGTGCGTCTTGGAGGAATGGAATGGCTTCGTCGTGGTCGCTGGTCGTGCCGGCCGCCGAGGTGTCCCGGCTGCCTTCGCTGATCGCCGGGACGCCCGATCCCCGGCTGTCGGATTGCGTGCTGTCCTACACCGCCAACACCCACGTGTCCTCGGATCCTTGGCAGGTCGCGCCTTTGGGGGCGGTGCTGGTGTCCGTGGACTTGTCGTCCGGCGAGTGGCCGGTGTGGGGACTGCGGGACCGGCCGATGACCGTTCGCGGGCACGGGCCTTCGCTCTCGTTCGCCCTCACCCCTGCCGCGGCGTACCGGTTGCTGGGCGTGCCACTGTCCGAAGTGGCCAATACCCGCGTGGATCTGGCCGATGTGGTTGGAGTTCCCGCCAAGGAGCTGGGTGAACGGCTGGCTTCGGCGCCTTCTTGGGCGGCGCGGTTCCGTTTGGTGGACCGGTTCCTGCTGTCGCGGACCGGGCCTTCCCTGGCGCGGCCGGTGTTCGGGGCGTGGGAGCTGCTCCAGGGCTCGGGTGGGCGCATGCCGATCAGCGCGCTCGCCGACACCGTCGGCTGGACCCGTCAACACCTCGTGCGCCGGTTCCGTGAGCAGATCGGACTCGGCCCCAAGACCATCGCCCGCATCCTCCGCCTCCACCAAGCCGCCACCCTGATGGTCGAGCCCACCGCCCCCACCTGGGCCACCATCGCCCACCGCTGCGGTTACGCCGACCAAGCCCACCTCAACCGCGACTTCCGGGCCCTCACCGGCATGACCCCCTCCACCTACGTCCCCAAAACCCCACGCCCCTTCCACCTCACCTAAGCAACACAAACCCGATTCGCTTTCCAATCCCCGACTAGCAGCCCCCGCCCTCCCCTGACAGTGTTACGTCAAAGTCGGATGGGGATTGCAAGCAGTGTGAGTGGCCGGGTGATGTCCCGGGTCATGGTGTGCGGGGTTCGGCCGATGGTGGTGGCGCCGGTGAGGCGTAGGGCGCTGATGGCGAGGTTGCGCAGGGGTGGCCATGCAGGGGCGGTGCGTACCCGGGAGTGGTCTTCGCTGTAGGTGACGTCGCGGATCCAGTGCACCCGATTCTCGATCAGCCAGTGTCCGCGGAGCAGCACAGCGATCCGCAGGGGATCGGCGTGGTGCGCGGGAAGGTCAATGAGGCCAGCCCAGGTGTGGATCTCACGCTTGTCGCTGCCGTGATCGGTTCGCTTTCCAATCCCCAACAGGCAGCCCCCGCCCTCCTTCAGTTCTAGGGTTCGTTGCGACACCTGAGGTGTTCAGGGGTTGTGATGGTCAAACGGGATCGGGATCGGGCTGCGGAAGGGACGGCGCTTGCCCGGCGTGGCAAGCGCTGGGTGGAGGTGCGTGCCGCCTACTTTGCCCTGGTGAACACGGGTGTGGGATATCGGGAAGCGGCCCGGCGGGTCGGGGTTAATTATCGGACGGCGAAGTACTGGCGTGCGGCCCAGGCCACGCCGCCGCCCGCGTCAGCGCCGCAGGTGATCTCCCCGCGGTATCTGTCCGAGGCTGAACGGATCCTGATCGCGGATCGGTTACGGGACAACACCTCTCCGCGGTCGATCGCGCGGGAGCTGGGCCGGCCGGTGTCCACGATCAGCCGCGAGCGGCACCGCAACCAGCAACCCGGCGGCGTGTATCAGCCGCATGCCGCGCACGCCACGGCTCTCGCGCGGCGGGCCCGGCCGAAGACCGGGAAGATCGCCGCGGACCCCGTGCCGCGGGCGGTGGTCCAGGATGGCCTGGAACAACGGCACAGCCCGCAGCAGATCGCTCGCCGGTCGCGCCGGGATCATCCCGATCGGCCGGAGTGGCACGTGACCCACGAAACCATCTACCAGGCCCTCTACCTGCAGGCCAAGGGCGGGTTGCGGCGCGAGGCCGCCACATGGCTGCGCACCGGCCGGGCGATGCGCCGCCCGCAGCGCACGCCGGATGAGCGGCGGCGGCCACGGATGGCCACCGACATGGTCATGATCAGCGACCGGCCCGCCGAGGTCGCCGATCGAGCGGTACCCGGCCACTGGGAGGGCGACCTGATCATCGGCCAGGGCAACCAGTCCGCGATCGGCACCCTCGTCGAACGCTCCACCCGATACGTGATGCTGCTGCACCTGCCGGACGGCTACGGGCCCACCGCGGTCCGCGACGCGCTGATCGCCAAGATCCGCACCCTGCCCGACATGCTGCGGCGGTCACTGACCTGCGACCAGGGCAGCGAAATGCACTTCCACGGTCAATTCACCACCGCCACCGACATGCCGGTCTGCTTCTGCGACCCGCACTCACCCTGGCAACGCGGCACCAACGAGAACACCAACGGCCTGCTCCGCCAATACTTCCCCAAGGCAACCGACCTGTCCGTGCACACCGCCGAACACCTGGACACCGTGGCCACCGAACTCAACGACCGACCCCGCAAAACCCTCGACTGGGACACCCCAGCCGAACGCATCACTACACTCCTAATCACCAACCAGCAGCAGTGTTGCGACGATCCCTAGAAACCACCCTCCACTGGGGGGCACCCCTGCGGCCAGTCTATCGAGGTGGGAGGGGTGGGCCGAGGGTTTGGGCGCGCGAGTGGGCCGTTCGCACGGGGTTCACACGGCCGGGTGAGAGGGCGCTCGGTGTCCGTGTTGGTGCGTGGAGTTGAGTGAGGCAGTGCCTGCGCCCGAGATGTGGGCCGGCATGGTGGATGCGCCTGCTTATCTGGCCGGCGCGGCGTTTGGGGTGGCGGTGATTTCCGGATGAGGATCCGCAGCGGACGCCGATCGTCCACATGAACAGCCTTGAGGTCATGCGCTGGTTCATGGAGCACGTCGCCCAGGAGGTCGACCGTTGCCGGGCCGCGTTCGAGCAAGGGTGCTGACACGCGGCTGCCGCGCCCCGTGGAGATGGGCGCGGCAGCCGGTGGGTGTGTCAGCTTTCCTGGTTGGCGGGTTCCTTCTCGGGTTCGGGGGTGTGGGTACGGGCGGTCATGCGCTTCTTGACGATGAGGCTGATGACCAGGCCTGCCACGAGGGCGACGACGAGGCCGATCCAGGAGAAGCGGGACAGCCATTTCTCCGCCACGACGCCGAGGTAGTAGATGGCCGCGGTGGTGCCGCCGGCCCACGCGATGCCGCCGAGGGCGTTGGCGGCGAGGAACCGGCCGTAGGGCATGTGCAGCGAACCGGCCAGCGGGCCCGACAGGATCCGCAGCAGGGCGATGAACCGGCCGAAGAACACGGCCCACACGCCCCGGCGTTTGAACAGGTCCTGTGCCTTGGCAATGTGCTCGGGCCCGAAATGCTTGGGGAATTTCCGGCCGGCCCAGGCGAACAGTCTGGCCCCGCCCTTACGCCCGATCATGTACCCGATGCTGTCGCCGATGATGGCGCCGGAGCTGGCGAACACGCCCACCCACAGCGGGCTCAGCTCGTGGTGCTGTGAGGACAGCAAAGCGGCGCTGACCAGCACGATCTCGCCGGGCAGCGGGATCCCCAGGCTCTCGGTCATGATGACCAGGCCGACGATCAGGTACACGGACAACGGCGGAATGGCTTCCAGCCACTGGTCGATATGCACTGTCTTTCGTTCCCCCACCGGTTTCGGGTGCACGTTCTTCCCCGCAGAATACTGGTGCGGATTCATGACCGGGGTAGTGGTCCGGAATTTCGGTGGATAACATTGATATCCAAAATGGGTGAAATGTCCGAATAACTGGGGATGGGGGCAGGATGAGCACGTTCGTACTGATCCATGGGGCAGGAGACGTCGCCTGGTCGTGGCACCTGGTGGCCGCCGCGCTTCGCACGAAGGGGCACGACGTGGTGGCCCCGGACCTGCCGTCCGAGGACGACGGCAAAGGACTGCCGGAGTACGCCGACGCCGTGGCCGAGGCGGTCGGCGACCGGCGCGACCTGGTGATCGTGGGTCACTCGTTCGGGGGGTTCACCGCTCCATTGGCCGCCGAACGGCTCAACGCCGACCAGCTCGTGCTGGTCACCGCCATGATCCCCAAGCCGGGTGAACCACCGGCCGACTGGTGGGCGAACACCGGCTACCGGCGCGCGGCCGACAAGCAGGCCGCCCTGGACGGCGGCCTGACCGGCAACGACGACCCATATGTCTGCTACTACCAGGACGTGCCGCGTGAGCTGGCCGAGCAGGCGATGGCCCGCAGCCGCGGCCAGTCGGAGACCCCGATGAACGCGCCCTGGCCGCTGGACGCATGGCCGGATGTGCCCACGAGGTTCGTGCTGTGCACCGAGGACCGGTTCTTCCCGGCCGCGTTCATGCGCGAGGTCGTCGCCGACCGGCTGGGCGTCGTCCCCGAAGAGATCGCCGCAGGTCACTGCGTCTCACTGAGCAGGCCCAAGGAACTGGCCGCACTGCTGGGCTGATCCGCCGTGGCCGCGCGGTCCAGTTCGGACGGCCCGCGCGGCGCACGGCAGAATGTCCGCATGACCCAAGTCAAGCTGACCACCTCGCACGGCCCGATCACCCTGGAGCTGGACGAGGCCAACGCCCCGAAGTCGGTGGCGAACTTCCTCGACTATGTGCGCAAAGGCCACTACGACGGCACGATCTTCCACCGCGTCATCGAGACCTTCATGATCCAGGGCGGCGGGTTCGAGCCGGGCATGCGGCAGAAGCCGACCGGCACCCCGATCCAGAACGAGGCCAACAACGGCCTGAAGAACAAGCACTACACCGTCGCGATGGCCCGCACCTCCGACCCGCACTCGGCCACCGCGCAGTTCTTCATCAACACCACCGACAACGACTTCCTCGACCACTCCTCGCCCACCCCGCGCGGCTGGGGCTACGCGGTGTTCGGCAAGGTCGTGGACGGCCAGCAGACCGTCGACTCGATCGCCGGCGTGAAGACCGGCAGCGCGGGCGGCCACGCCGACGTCCCGCTCGAGGACGTCACCATCACCAAGGCCGAAATCGTCTGACCTGGAGTTTCAGCGGGCTGATGCCCCCGGACCGGGGGCAATCAGCCTTGTTCACAACAGTTGATCAATGCCTTTGCCGGCGGTTGTCACCCGTGGAGTGGCGGTTTTTCGTCAGAGTGAGAGTGGCAACGACACCGACGAGCGGTGCTGGACCAGGCGCACGACCCCGGCCACGGCGTCCGCGCTCGTCTCCCGGCTGATGTCGCCGCCCGCCTGCTGGTTGACCTGGTAGCGGTGGTGCGCGGGCCGGACCACGACGGCGAACCGGTCGTCCACAGTGGTCCGCAGCGAGACGAACGGGAACGACAGCTCCACCGTGATCTCCACAGTGGACGGCCATGGCGACGCGGTGGTGATCGAGTCGCGGTGCCGGGCCCGCAACGGCGCCTCGCCGAGCCAGATGGCCTGCTCGCCGCGCAGCAGGTAGATCTCGGTGACCACGTCGAAGTCGGGCAGCTCGGAGGACAACGTCAGGCTCGCCCACGGGCGTCCGGCGAGGTCGAGCACCTCCCCGACCGGCGAACTGGTGTGCACGAGCCCGGACAGTGAGCCGATCGCCGAGACGAACCTGGTCTCTTCCGGTTGTATGTCACGGTTCTCGTCCTTGCGCGGGTCGATGGCCAGCTCGACGACCTGCGTCTCCTCGGATGCGTTGCGCGCCAACAACTTCCCGGACGGGTACAACGTCAACGCCTGTGGGCCGCTGGGAATCCCCGCCGAAGGCACCCAGGTGTCCTCGTGGAAGTACACGACCCGGTCGGTGAGGAAGGCCGGGCGCTCACCGCGGCCGAGCGCCCAGTCGTACCAGTCGGCGTGCAGGGCTCGCAGATCCACTTCGCACGACTCCGGAAAGGTAAGGCCGCCAAAGGATCGCTCGCCGGTGCGGGTGCCCGAGTGGTCCCACGGCCCGATCACCAGGTCGTGCCGCGCGCCCGGGGTCACGATGTGCTGGTCGTAGTACCGCAACGCGCCCTGCTGGTCATCGTCGTACTGGCCGGTGACCGTCAGCACCGGCATGGTGATCCCGGCGAACTGCTCCGCGCTGGGCACCAGGCGAGCCCAGTACGAGTCGTACGACGGGTGGTCGAGCCATTCCTGGAACACCGGCAGCCGGCAGCCCACCGCGGCGATGTCGAGATCGCGGAACGGGCGGCCCTGTGCGACGAGGTCCAGCGCGATCGAGCGCCACATCTGACCGTCCTTGAACAGCACGTCATTCATCCGGTGGCCGTTGACGAGGGTCAGCCATTGCACGACATACGCCTCGAAGATCGTGCCAGGGTTGGGAAAATCGACACCCGGGTAGACCGAGGCGGCGGGCGCGATCGCGCGCAACGCGGGCGGCTGGGTCGCGGCGATCGCCCACTGCACGAACCCGCAGTACGAGCCGCCGTACATCACCACGTCACCGGAACTCCAAGGCTGCGCGGCGATCCACTGCACGATGTCGTGGCCGTCCCGCCCGTCGCCGGCGAACGGGTCGAACTCGCCGCCGGAGTCGCCCCGGCCGCGGCAGTCGACGCAGACGAAGTGAAAACCCCTGGCGGCGAAGAACTTCCCGTCCTCGTGCCGCCGGTCCGCGCCGTACGGAGTGAGCATCAGGATGGTCGGCGCGGGCAGCGCGGCCGGGGAGTAGCGCACCCCGCGCAGCACGACGCCGTCCCGCATGGGTACTTCGAGTCCCAGGTCGACCATCGCTCCCCCTCGAACCGGAAAACGTTACAAGGTCAACATAGCGGGTTTCCAGGTGCTCCATCGGGGTGAATCCGGCCCATTTCCCAGCGGGACCCGGGCACAGCTGGTCTCCTACTGGCGGAGACCTTTCTGGAGGGGCAGCGAGCATGACTTTCCCCGAGGGCACATCACTGCCCGGGTGGCAGGGCGGCGACGGCAACGCGGCCTACATCGACAAGACCCTGCGGTACATGCCGGTCGAGACCTCGCTCGACGAGACGGTCGGCGGCCGGGTGCTGTACCAGATCTGGAAGCGGGCGGCGTTCGTCTCGGTGCTCGCCGGGCTGTTCACCGTGTTCATCACCTCGCTGTCGAGCTCCGGCCGCGGCTCACGGTCCAGCTCCAGCGAGCTGCTCGGGCTGGACGTGGCCACCCCGACGATCGTGATGTTCATCGTGTTCATGGTGGTGTTCCTGCTGATCCGGCTGCCCGAGCCGATCGGCGAGTGGCGGGTGCTGCTGACCGACCGCGCGGACTCGGCCGACTCGGTGTACAGCCAGATCGCCGGCACGCTCAACCGCCGCGGGATGCCGATCCGGGTGTACTTCCGGCGGATCAACAACGGTTTCGGGCGCGGCTCGAACAACCGGCTGGTCCTGCGCGAAGGCCACTACACCGCGTATGTCTCGGTGTTCGCGTATGGCACAAGCCTGTACCTGGGCTGGACGATGTGGCGGTCGCGGCTGAGCATCGTGCTGCTGCTGCAATGGATCCAGGACACCGTGGACGGTTTCTTCAACCGCAACGACCCCGAGCGCAAGATGATGCAGACCGAACGGCCACGGGCGATGCGCGAGGCCGTGCACGCGGTCTGCCGGGAGGGCCTGGTGGTGGCGATCGAGGCGCGAGCCGTGCCGCCCGAGTACGGGTTCCCGCAGGGCATGCCGCCGGTGGACCACAGCTCGATCCCGTCCGCGCCCGGTATCCCGCAGCAGCAAGCGTTTCCGCCGTCCGGCCCGTTCCCGCAGCCCACCTCGGCACCGGCTTCGGGACCGTTCCCGGCGCAGCCGACGTCTGGGCCGTTCCCGGCGCAACCGGGCACGGGCTCGTTTCCCCAGCCGAACACCGGTTCGTTCGCGCAGCCGGCTCAGTGGCCGCAGCCCGGCCAGCCGCCCCAGCAGTGACTTCGGTTCTCGTCGTTCCCGGTGCGACCGGCGCGTGGGCATGGTGCGGTGTGAAGGTGCTGCCCGCGCGCGGTCTCGCCGAGACGTCGGCGTACGTGGACGTTCCCGAGGCACAACGGCACACTGAGGCGGTCGCGCAGGAACGTGCCTGGCTGGCCGCGATGTGCCGGCCGGGCGAGCAGATGCGGTTCGAGGTGCGGTATCTCAGTCACCCGCAACGCGACCAGGTGTCGTGTGCGCTGCTCGGGCATGTGTACCGGCCGACGGTGGCCGCGGCGGACGCCGCCGCGAAGGCGTTGCTCGAACAGTTCGCCCATGCGCCAAGACACGTCGAGACGACGCCGCTGGATGATGTTCAGCAGGCACTGGTTCCGTTCCAGCCTCAGCAGCTTGTCGAGATCCGCAAGCAACTCGACTGGGCTCCGGTGCCTTATCGCAGCACCACCAGGAGTGTCTACGTGTCGGTGCGTCCGCTTGTGGCGCAAGCGGTGTCTTGGGAACAGCTTTGGTATGGGCTTGCGCGTCAGCCCGGCCCGACTCTGGTCAGCGTTTGCCTGGAACCGTTCGAGATGACGGCGTACCACCAGGATCAGCTGCGGTTGCTGGTGGCCGAGTACGAGCGGGCGTCGGCGCCGAAGCACGCGAACCCGTTGTGGGGCGCGCAAAGCCCGGCCGTCGATCACGCTCAGGCAGACGCGCTGCAGGCGCACCGGGCGGCGTTGTCCCGGTATCACGACCGGGTGTTCCGGATTCGGATCTCCGTTGTGTCCGCTGGAGTTCTGACCGGCGGGTTCACCGAGTTGCTGGCCGCCGCGACAGGCGCCGTGGTCCGCACGCCGCCGCCGGGTGAGCTGGCGGCCGCGTGGACGAACGTGACCGGACTGGACTGTGCGTGGCTCGACCAGACGTACCGGCAGGGCGCGCCGGTGCTGACCGATGTGGAACGGCTACTGTGCAACCTCGTCGACGTCACCGAGGCGACGTCGGCGTTCCGGCTGCCGTACGAGATCACCGGGCACCTCCCGGTGTTCACCGGCCGGTGGCAGCCACCCGGGCCCACGGTCCCCGGCCCGCACCGGGCCGACCCGGCCGCGCCGGAGTTCGACTAGAAAGGCCGCATGTGGACGAGTTCGTGTTCGAGTTCCTCGGGTCCGCGCCGGACCGCGACCGTGACGCGCGCGATCTGGAGGACTGGCTGAACCTCAGCGAGGACCTGCGGGGCGCGGCGCGGGTGCGGATGGCGCCCGCGCAGCCGGGTGAGCAGGGCGCGCTTGCCGACGCGGCCATGCTGGCGGCCTCGTTCGGCGTGATGGTCAAGCCGTTCTTCTCCTGGCTGACCGAACGCGCCAAGGCGCGCCAGATCAACGTGCGCGTGTCCGCGAAGAACAAGAAGGGCACGGTGGAGCTCACCATCACCGGCCCCGCCGACGTGATGCCCGCGGTGCAACGGCTGACCGAAGCACTGGACGACAAGTAGTCCACGGTGGACATCCGCGCGCTGGTGACCGGAACGGCCACTTACACCGACCCGAGCGCGCCGCCGCTGCCCGCGGTGCAGGCGTGTGTGAACGACGTCGCCGACGTGCTCGACGGCGTCCCCGTGCTGGATCCGCAGCGTCCTGAGGATGTTCTACGGCCTTTGGAGGCGATGGCTTCCTCGCGGCTGGACGTACTGCTGTTCTACTACGCCGGTCACGGGATGCTGGGCACGAACGACTCGTTGTGCCTGGGCCTGCCAGGTTCGGTTGACCACAAGGACCAGGCTCGGCGGACGTCGTTGCCGGTGGACGCGGTTTTCGAGGTGCTCGACCGGGCCCGGGCCAAGACCGTGGTGGCGGTTCTCGACTGTTGCCATGCGGCTCGGGCCTTGCAGGCTCCGCGGACCCACCGGACGCATGTGCTGATGGCGACCGATGCGATCACCAAGGCGATGTCGCCGGTCGGTGACCGGTACACCGCGTTCACCGCCGCGTTGCTGGAACTCTGCCGCGATGGCGTCCCAGACGGTCCCGAGAACCTGTCCCTCGACCTGACATTCCGGCACCTGGACGTCGCCTTACGCGCTGCCGGACACCCCGCACCACATCAGTCCACTGTGGACTACAGCGGTGACGTCCCCTTCGCACCAAATCCCGCCCACGGCACGGCGCACACCCGTGACGGCCTGCTCAGCCGGGCGCGGTACGCCGATCGCTCAGGCCGGGCACGGCGACACGATCAGGCCGTCGAGTTGTTCACGCGGATCGTGCGAGACGCCTCCGCCGCCTTCGGTCCCCTCGATGGCGACGTCAGCCGCTTCCGCCGGGCCCTCGCCGGCTGGGTCGGCACCGCGGGCGACCCAGCCAAGGCCGTCGAGATCCTGACCAAGCTGATCGACGGCCTCCCACCCGGCGACGAGAACGTCCCCGCCGCCCACACCAGCCGCGACTACTGGCTCACCCAGTCCTGGCCGACATGATCTCCACCACCGCGTCGGTGAGTTCCGCGGCGTACCGGCCGTCCGGGTCGAGGTCGGGGTCGTAGATGGTGAGGTGGAAGCCGACGCAGCCGGGCGCGGCGATCAGGGGTTTCACCAGGGCGATCAACTCCGCGTACTGGAGGCCGCCGGGGTCGGGGGCGTCGACCGCGGGGAGCACCGAGATGTCGAGCACGTCGGCGTCGAGGTGCACCCAGAACCCGTCCAGCGCTGAGAAGTGCGCGAGGATCTTCTCGGCGATGTCCGCGGGGCCGGCGGCTTGGATTGCCGGGGACGTCCAGCAGGCGATGCCCGCCTCGGCCAGGTTGTCGCCGTCCCCATCGTCCTCCCGGTTGCCAAGGACAACAACGTCACTGTCCTGAAAGTACGGTCCGAGCCCGTCGATGTCGACGACCGAGGCCTGCCCTCGTCCGGTGGCCAGCGCGAGGGTCTCCCCCGCCGCGGCACCGATCCGGCCGGCCTGGGTCAGCCGCAGGAAGTCCGCGCTGCCGTCCAAATAGGCCAGTCCGTACCGCCCGCGCCGCCGCAGGGACACGCCCGGGGCCAGCAGGATGCTGCAGTCGCCGCCGAGCACGACCGGGAACTCCCCCGCGTCGAGCAGGGTGTCGATCCGCGACGCCAGCCGCCGCGTGTACGAGGCGACACCCACGCTGTTGTAGATCCCGTCGTCGGGTGTCCACGCCGAGATGTCATAACGCGGCGGCACGACGTAGCCGGCGTCGCGTGCGCCGAGCCGGGACAACAGACCTTGGTCGCGAATTGCTCCCGCGAGCTTGTAGCACCCGGGCACCACGCCCGGACCGGGCATCCGCAGGCCGAGGTTGGACGGCGCGTCCAGCACCGCGATCCGATTCATGATCCCGGATTATGACGGGTTTCACCGGAGATCACCCTTACAGGGCATAGGCGTGGCCCGGCGGCACCAGGAGAGTGGATAGGTGCGGGATCGGACTGACCCACCGGCGCTGGTGGGCCGCCACCAGCCCCTGGACGCCCTGGCCAAGGCCCTGCACCGGGCCGCAGACGGCCGGTTCCAGCTCGCCGACCTGGTCGGCGAACCCGGGATCGGCAAGACCAGCCTGCTCACCGACACCGTGACGCGCGCCCGTGACCAGGGCATGCTCGTGCTGGACGGCCGGGCCGCGGAGTTCGCCAAGGACGTCCCGCTCGGGTTGATCACCGACGCGCTGCGCCCGCACCTGCGGCCCAAGGTGGTCGCCCGGCTGCAACCCGCGGAGATCGGCCTGCTCGGCACGGTCTTCCCCACGCTCGCCACCGACCGGACCGCCGGAGCCCCGCGTTATCGCCTCTACCAGGCGGTGAGCGCGCTGATCGAGGCGCTGGCCGACCCGTCCGGGTTGCTGCTGGCGCTGGACGACGTGCACTGGGCCGACGAGTCATCGCTGGAACTGCTCGACTACCTGGTCCGCCACCCGCCGCCGGGCCCGATGCTGGTCGTGCTCGCCTACCGCCCCGCGCAGGCCCCGCCGAGGCTCACCACCGCGCTCGCCCAGGCCGCGCCGGGCGTGCGTCAGCAGATCCCGCTGGAACCGTTGTCGCCCAACGAGATCGACGCGTTCCTCGGGCCGGAGGTGAACCTGCCCCGGCGGCAGTGGCTGGCGAAGGTCAGCGGCGGCAACCCGTTCCACCTGCAGGCCCTGGCCCGCCTGGACTCCGCGCCCGCGCTGCCCGGCGGCCTGCCGGACGACTTCCTCACCGACATCCCGCTGGAGGTCCGTGCCGCGCTGCGGGTCGAGCTGAGCCGGTTGTCCGACGAGGTCTCGCTGGTGGCCCGCTCGGCGGCGGTGATCGGCGACGAGTTCGATCCGGTGATCGTGGCCGCGGCCGCGCAGATCTCCGAGGACGAGGCCCTCACCGCGCTGGACTCCCTCACCGCGCTCGACATCATGCGCGAAAGCCACGGCCGGTTCCGGTTCCGCCATCCGCTGGTCCGGCACGCGGCCTACGCGGCGGCCGCGCCCGGCTGGCGGCTGGCCGCGCACCACCGGATCGCCGACCTGCTCACCCGCCTGCACGCGCCGCCTACCCGCATCGCCCACCACGTGGCCCGCTCGGCACGGTTCGGTGACCGGGACGCGGTGTCGCTACTGGCCGAGGCCGCGTCGACGGTCGCGGTCCAGGCGCCGGCAACGGCGGCGTACTGGCTGCAGTCCGCGTTGCGGCTGCTGCCCGCGGCGCCCGAGGACGCGGCCACGCGCGCAGACCTGTTGACCGACCTTGTCCTCGCGCAGAGCATGAGTGGCCAGCTGGAGGCCGGACGGGACACCGCGCTGGAGGCGCTGCGCCTGTTGCCGATCACCGATCACGCGCGCCGGGTCCGGGTCGCGCCCGCGCTGGCCGTGCTGGAACGGTTGCTGGGCAACAGCGGAGCCGCCCGGACCTTGCTGCTCAGCGAACTGCGGGAGATGCCGGACAGCATGGCGTTCGAAGCCGTGCCCCTGCACCTGCGGCTGGTCGTGGAAGAGGTGTGGCACGGCTGGTTCGACGTGGCCCGGCACATGCTGACCGAAGTCTCCGAAGCCCACCAGGGCAAGAACCACGGCGTGGACGTGGCCGTCGCCGCGCTGCGCCCGATGCCGGACTTCGCCGCGGGCGATGTGTCCGCGGCGCTGGAGCACATCGGCGCCGCGGACCGGTTGCTGGCGACGGCGACCAACGACGACTTGGCGCCGTGGATGGACGCGGTGAGCTGGCTCGGCTCGGCCGAACTGATGGTCGGCCAGATCACCGCCGCCCTGCACACCACCAGTCGCGCGGTGAAAGTCGCGCGCACGACGAGCCAGCACTTCCACGTCGCTCCCCTGCTGTGCACGCAAGCCCGGGCGCTGGGTCACCTCGGTGATCTGGCGAAGGGCATCGCGTGCGCCGAGGAGGCCGTGGAGATCTCGTTGCTGCTGCGGACCGACCAGTGGACCGCGACGGCGTTGGCGATCCAATCGGTCCTGCTGACCTGGTCCGGTGATCACCAGACAGCGCTCCAATTGGCCACGCGCGCCGAACAAGCCAAAGGCAAGACGCGGGGCTGGTACGCGACTTTGGCGCAGTGCGCGCGGGGACTGGCGTTGGCCGCGAACGGCGACCGCCATGCCGAAGCCTCCGCCGCGATCGCAGCGGCCTGCGAGAGTCTGCAGTCGGTCGCGCCGGACTCCATCGTGCTGCTGTTGTGCTGTGACGTGATGGCCGAGCTCGAGACCCGGCACCGCAACCACGACGCGGCGACGATGTGGGCCGAACGGGCGGAACGGGCGGCGCGGCCGGAGCTCGCGGGTGAGGGCGCACTGGCCCAATTGGTCCGGGCCCGCACGCTCGAGGCCGGGGACAAGGCGGTCGATCTGGCCCGGGACGCGGCGGAAGTCCTTACCGAAACGGGGTTGCGGCTGGACGCGGCCCGGGCATGGCTGTGCGCGGGGTCCGCGCTGGCGGACGCGGGCGAACGGCGAACGGCGTTGAGCGCGTTGAAGACCAGCGCCGAGCTGTTCGAGTCCTACGGCGCCCGCGGGCTGCTCGCACAGGCCAACCGGCTGCGGCGACGGCTCGGCGTGCGCATCCCCGGTCCACGCACCGCACGCGGCCAGCTGCCCTTCGGGCTGTCGCCCCGGGAGATGGAGATCGCCCGTTACGTCATCCAGGGCCACACCAACCAGAAAATCGCCGAACTCTTGTTCGTGAGCGTCCGGACGGTGGAGACTCATCTCTCGCACATCTTCCACAAGCTCGGCGTGACCGGGCGGGTGAGCATCGGCCGGGTGCTGGGGCCCGAGCTGGAACGCGCGGACGACCCGTAACGAATGTCAGTGTTTCCCACGATGTCCCACGGGCACGGTTAGTCCATTCTTGGGGCCCATGCGACGCGACATCCCCTTGTACACCCTTGCCGGGGTGACGGACGCCGAGGTGTCCACCCGGCCGTTCACCACTGTGGACGGCCTCGGGTTGAGCCTGCTGCGCTTCCGCCGCGGCGAGGCGGGCGAGGTCGTGCTGCTGGTGCCCGGGCTGACCCTGTCCAGCGACATGTTCATCATGCCGGAGCACTACAACCTGGTGAGCTTCCTGCTCGACAACGGCTTCGAGGTCTGGTCGCTGGACTCGCGGATGAGCAACCGGCACCCGTACGGGACCGGGCTCAACCGGTACACGTTGGACGATCTGGCGTTGTTCGACCACCCGGCTGCGGTGTCGCTGGTGCGCGGGCAGATCGGCGACCGGCCGCTGCACGTGGTCTCGCACTGCCTGGGCGCGGTCTCGTTCCTGATGGCGTTGTTCGCCGGGACGGTCGACGGGATCACGAGTGTGGTGGCCAACAGTGTCGGACTGACCCCGAGGGTGGCCACCTGGTCGATGGCCAAGCTCGCCGCCGCGCCGTTCCTCGCCGAGTACGTGCTCGGCATGCCGACGGTGACCCCGGACTGGGCGCGGGACCCGGCGTTCACCCGCGGCTGGGCGGTCTCGAAGCTGACCTCGTTGCTGCACCGGGAATGCGACGTGCCCGAGTGCCACCTGCTGAGCTTCCTGTGGGGCACCGGCTGGCCGGCCATGTACGAGCACGAGAACCTGCTGCCGGTGACCCACCGGCGGATCGGCGATCTCTGCCGGACCACCGGGTTCTCCTACGACCGGCACGTGCGCAAGATGGTCCTGGCCGGGCGCGCGGTCAAGTACCGCAACACCGAGAAGTACTCCGCGCTGCCGGACGACTATCTCGCCCGGGCCGCGGAGGTCACCACGCCGCTGCTGCTGATGTCCGGTGACCGCAACAAGATCTTCGGCGCCTCGAACAGGATCTGCTTCGACCGGCTGGAAAAGGCCGCGCCCGGGCGGCACGAGTATGCGACCATTCCGGGCTACGGGCACATCGACCCGTTCATCGGGCAGCACGCGGCGGTCGAGGTCTTCCCGCGGATGCTCGACTTCCTCAAGCGGCAGGGGGTGTCGCATGAGCGTGGAACACGTTGAGGTGGTGGTGATCGGGTCCGGCTTCGGCGGATCGGTCACCGCCTACCGGGCCGCGCAGGCCGGCCGCTCGGTCGTCCTGCTGGAACGCGGACGGGCTTATCCGCCAGGGGGTTTCGCGCGCACGCCGGCCGAACTGCGGCGCAACTTCTGGGATCCGGCCGCCGAGCGGTTCGGGTTGTTCGACATGTGGTCGTTCCCCGGGTTCGACTCGGTGGTCTCCAGCGGTCTCGGCGGTGGGTCGCTGATCTACGCGAACGTGTTGCTGCGCAAGGACGAGCGCTGGTTCGTCAAGGACGAGCACGAGACCTGGCCGATCACCCGCGCGGACCTCGAACCGCACTACGACGCGGTGCAGCGGATGCTGCAGCCGACGCCGTACCCGTTGGAGCACGACGAGTTCTCCGACTGCCCGAAGACGCATGCGATGAAGGAGACCGCGGCCGGGCTTGGTCTCGAGTGGAGCCTGCCGCCGCTCGCGGTCCGGTTCTCCCGGCGCCCCGGCGGGCGGCCGGCGATCGGGCTGCCGATCGCCGAGCCCTACTACGGCAACCTGCACGGCAAGCCGCGCCGCACCTGCCGGCTGTGCGGGGAGTGTGACATCGGCTGCAACGAGGGCGCCAAGAACAGCCTGGACCACACCTACTTGTCGGCCGCGAAGTACCACGGCGCGGACATCCGGACGTTGTGCGAGGCGCAGGTCATCCGGCCGCGGGACGAGGGCGGGTACGAGGTGGGGTACGTCGTTCACGACGGCATGGCGGTCGCGAAGACCATCACCTGCGACCGGCTGGTGCTCGCGGCCGGCTCGTTCGGCACCACCCAACTGTTGCTGCGCAACCGGAAGCACCTTGGCGGGTTGAGCCCGGCGCTGGGCACGCGGTTCTCCGGGAACGGCGACCTGATCGCCTTCCTGCTGCGTGCCCAGCACGGCGACAAGGTACTGGAGGGCAGCCGCGGGCCGGTGATCACCAGCACCATCCGGGTACCGGACACAGTGGACGGTGGCGACGGCCGCGGCTACTACGTCCAGGACGCCGGCCATCCCGCGTTCGTCGACTGGATCGTGGAGAACGCCACGCTGCCCGAGCGCCTGGTGCGGCTGGCCGGGTTCGTGGCCCGCCGGATGGTCACCGGCAACCGGTCCGGCGAGGTCTCCCACCAGGTCGCCGAGCTGTTGTCGGACGGCACGCTCTCGGCGAGCTCGTTGCCGTTGCTGGGCATGGGCCGCGACATCCCGGACGGCGTGATGCGGTTGCGGGACGGCAAACTCGACGTGGCCTGGACCACCAGGACCAGCCGCGCGTACTTCGATCGTGTGCGCGCCACCATGAAACGGATCAGCGAGTCACTCGGCGGGGACTATGTGGACAGTCCCACCTGGTGGCACAAGCGGATCATCGTGGCGCATCCACTGGGGGGCGCGCCGATCGGGTCGCATCCAGGGGAGGGCGTGTGCGACCCGTTCGGTGAGGTTTTCGAATATCCCGGGCTGTACGTGGCGGACGGTGCCGCCATGCCCGGGCCGGTGGGGGCCAACCCGGCCTTCACCATCGCGGCCATGGCCGACCGGCTGAGCGACCGGCTGGCCGATGCCGCGGTCCCGCACCGCGTGGGGGGTGCGGTGCGGGCCGCACCCGCGGTACCAGCCGGCATCGGGGGCTCGGCTGGTACCGCCTCGCTCACCTTCACCGAGCGGATGACCGGTCCGTTCGTGGTCAGCCAGGGGGAATCGGCGTCGACCATGACGCTGGAGCTGACGGTCACGATCGATGACCTGGACAAGTTCCTCGCGGATCCGGCCCATCCGGCCCGCGCGGAGGGCTCGGTGGAGTGCGCCGGGCTCAACGGCTGGCTGCCGGTCCGCGACGGGGTGATCAACCTGATGATCCCCGGCCCGGGCCAGGGTCACCGGCAGATGCTCTACCGGCTGCACCTGGAAGACGGCGCCGGGAACCACCTGACGTTGAGCGGGCACAAGGACTTGCACGACGACCCGGGCATGGACATGTGGCCGGACACCTCGACGCTGACCGTCCGGTTGCAGAACGGGCGGTCGCCGGACGAGCACGCGCCCGTGCTGGGGGCCGGTGTGCTGCGCATCCGCAAGCGGGACTTCCTGCGTCAACTGGGGACGATCAAGGCCGACCCGGAGACCGCTCGCCGGTTCGGCACATTCTTCGTGGGGGAACTGTGGGACCAGTACTCGAAGGCGAACGGGCGACGGTAGCGCTGGTACTTTCCGGCGGCGGCGCGCAGGCCGCGTACTTCGGCGCCGGGGTCGCGGCCGGGCTCGCCGACGCCGGGATCCGGCCGGACATCATCTCCGGCACGTCGGCCGGGGCGTTGAACGCCGGTCTGCTCGCAAGTGGGCTGTCGCCGGACGCGCTGGTCGATCTGTGGTCCACCATCGACAGTTCGGAGGTGTACCGGGTGCGCCGGGACTTCTGGCGGCTGCCACGCTGGAGTGGCCTGTTCCGGCGGCCTTCGGACCTGTTGGACTATGCCCTGGAGTCGATCGGCTGGCGGTGGCTCCTGGACATCAGCCCGGCCCGTGAGCTGCTTGTGCGATACGTCGGCGAGGTCCTCCGGCCGGACCGCACGGTGGTGGTCTCGGCGGTGAACCAGACCACCGGCGAGGTCACCCACTTCACCAACACCCTTCCCTCGCACGACAAAGGGTTCCGGCTGGTCGACCTGACCGTGGACCACTTGCTGGCGAGCGCCGCGGCACCGCTGTTGTTCCCGCCGGTGGTAATCGACGACGAGTCCTATGTGGACGCTGGACTGGTCGCCAACACTCCTCTGACACCCGCTTTGGCTTACACGCCGGACGTTGTGGTTGTGGTGGCGTCGTCACATTCCGGTCCGCTGCCGGACTCGGGCTCGCTGGACGACGCCCTCGCGCTGCTTTTCGACAACGTGGCACGGTTCTCGCTGATGCAGGACTACCGGCATGCCCAGACTGTGAACACGTTGGCGGCCGCCGCACCCGCGGCGACCGCCAAGCGCCCGGTCTCGTTGGTCCTGGTGGAGCCGGCCGAGGAGTTCTCGGTGTCCGGGTTCCTGCGGTTCTGCCCGGAGTCCGCGCGGGACATCGCCGCGCACGGCCGGGACCGGGTTCAGGCGGCGCTCGCCTCGCTGTGTTGATCAGGACTGGGCTGCCTTGATCAGCGCCCGGCCGATGACGATCTTCTGGATCTCGCTCGTGCCCTCGTAGATCCGGAACAACCGGGCATCCCGGTAGAACCGTTCCACCGCAACGCTGCGCATGTACCCGAGTCCGCCGTGGACCTGCACGCCGCGGTCGGCCACGCGCCCGACCATCTCGCTGCAGAACAACTTCGCCGAGGACGGCCCCACGGTGACGTCCTCGCCGGAGTCGTACCGGTCGGCGACGTCCAGCACAAGCGCCCGGCCTGCATGGATCTCCGCCTGGGACTCGGCCAGCAAGGCCTGCACCAGCTGGTGTTCGCCGATGACCCGGCCGCCTTGCTTGCTGGTGGCCGCATGCCGGACCGACTCGTCCTGGATCCGTTGCGCCAGGCCGACACACAGCGCCGCGATGTGCAGGCGTCCGCGCGCCAGCACGGTCATCGCCCACGCGTACGCCTTGTCGACGACCCCGCCGATCAGCCGGTCCTGGCCGACGCGGACGTCGTCGAGGTAGATCTCGGCGGTGTGCGCGCCCGCCTGGCCCATCTTCTTGTCCCTGGGCCCCACGGTGACCGCGTCCGCGTCCACGATGAACGCCGAGATCCCGCGTCCGCCAACGGCTTGCGGGTCGGTCCGGGCGAAGACCACGAACAGTTCGGCCTCGGTGGCGTTGGTGATGAACCGCTTCTGCCCGTTCAGCACCCATTCGTCGCCGTCGAGCCGTCCGCTCGTGCGCAGCCCCGACGGATCCGACCCGGCCTCTGCCTCGGTCAGCGCGAACGACGCGACCAGCTCGCCCGCGGCCAGCCCGGGCAGGAACGCCTGTTTCTGCCCCTCGGTGCCGAACTTGGCGATGACCTGTCCGGCGATGCCGTTGTTGGTGCCGAACATCGAGCGGAAGGCGGGTGTGGTGTAGCCCAGTTCCAGCGCCAGCCGGACGTCCTCGGCCATCTTCAGCCCCAGGCCGCCGTACTGTTCCGGCAGCGCGAACCCGAACAGGCCCATCGCGGCGGCCTGCCGGCGGACCGGCTCGGGGATCTCGTCGGTGTCCTCGATCTCCTCCTCGCGCGGGATCACCTCGGTCCGCACGAACGACCGCACCGCGCTGAGGATCTCGTCCAGCTCTCCGGCATCCATTCCGGCATGTTAGCTCTTGGCAGTGGGATCGTTGATCCTGCCGAGGAACAACGGCGCGCCGGTGGCGGTGTCGGTGATCACGAACGTGAACGGCCGGTCCAGGGTGACCTGGATGGTCTGCATCGCGGAAGTGGCGCGCGCGCCCGCTCCGGACGCCGCCGCGGCCACCGTGCCGTGCTCGTCGACCTGGATGAAGGTGTTGTGCCGTACGGTTTGCAGGGCGAGTGGCTCGTCCGCGGTCATCCCGCTGAAGTCGGCCTGGTCGGTGAAGGCCGTGGCCATCCCGGCATCCTTCAACGCGTCGTTGAGGTCGAGCTCGGACGAGGTGGTGAACTTCGGCATGGCCAGCTCGACCGGCGCGGGCTTGATCTGCTTGAGGATGGCCGGGATCCCGTTGGTGCGCATGACGTCCGCTTTGGACGGTCCGGTGGTCAGGATCGCGGTGAACGCCAGCTTCCCGCTCTTGTAGGGCAACGTCACGGCTTGGAAGCCGGGGCCGGTCGCGTAGCCGAGCTGGGACTTCGGGTCCTCCTGGTCGAAGTCGTTGTGCATCATCGGGACCTGGACCTTGGAGCCGTCCGGCCGGGTGAACTCCGCCTGGCTCGTCTTGTCCTGCTTGAACTCCCGGGCCCAGGCGGCCTCCAGGTAGATGGCGTTCGTCAGCACCATCCGGGTGTCGCCGTCGAGCGAGCCGGGCGGGAACAGGTTCTTGATCTTGCCACCGGTCTGGTCGGCGATGGTGTCGTTGATCCGCTTCACCGCGTCGCCGGGGTTCGTCTTGAAGTCCGCGTCGTTGGCCTTCGCCTGGAAGTCGTCCCGCAGGCCGTCGGCGAAGGGCTGCTTGAGGCGCAGGCCCTGCTGGGTCCAGACCGTGTTGGCGGCCTTGACGTCCTGCGTCCCGAACACCCGCATCAGCTCGCGCGCGTGGGTGGTGGCGCCTTGCGGCAGGTGCAGGACGTTGGCCATCTCCTCGGCGGTCTTGCCGCCCGCGCCCGAGGCCACCATCTGCAGCACGAGCGACACGCTGACCGGCGAGATGACCAGGTTGCCGCCCTTGTCCGCGAGGAACGGCGAGTTCAGCAGGTCCAGGCCGAACGCGTCCACCGCGTCGACCACCGTGGCGACATCCAGGTTCGCCTGCTCGACCACCGGCAAGGGCGGTGGCGGCGGCCCCTCCGCCTCGGGCGCCTTCGCCCCACACCCCGCGAGAGCGAGAACCAGACCGACCGCAGCCACACGTTTGACCATGTCCCTAAGACGGCGCACGATCGCCGATCCGTTGCATCGGCGCTTCTCGTCTTTGGCGTGACCACCTGGCACTGTTAGCGGTATGCGGAAGGGCATCATCGGCGCGCTGTTCGTCGTGGCAGTCGTGGTGCTGGTGATCGTTCTCCGCAACGGGCTGCCGAAGCCGCAGCAGGCCGCGCCGGGGCCGGAACAGGTGTCCCGGACCGTGGTCTCCGGGTTGGCGTGGCGGCAGGTGGCGTTGCCGGATGGCACCGATCAGGCCCACCGGTCGGCGGCCGATCTCAGTCACGCGGTGTTCCCGGTCCGGGGCGCCGACGGTGAACGGCAGCTGCTGAGCCGGTCGTCGGATGCCGTCACGGAGGTCGCGCACGGGCCGGACCCGCTGGTCGGCACGCTCGACGGGTCGCGGCTGGTGGTCGACTCGGAGATCGCCGGCCGGACCACTGTGTCCACTGTGGACCTCGGCCGGGGTGTCCGGACGGCTCGGGCGGGCGGGTTCGAGGCAGGCGGGGTCGCGGTCGCGGCGGGTGTGGTCGCCGTGCAGGAAGGCGACTCGTGCCTGACGTTCCTGGACGTGGCCTCGCTGAACCCGCGGTCCCGGCACTGCAGCGCGCCGGGGTGGGCCATCTCGTTGCTCACCGCGGAGACGGACTCCGTGCAGTGGAAGGAAACCGGGCAGGGCGACTGCGGCGTCTGGTACCGGCTCGACGACAAGGACCAGCCGCAGCGGATGCCCACCGGTGGGCGGGCCTGCCGGGCCGCGTCGGTGATCGAGTTCGGCGGCTGGGAGGTCACCACCGACTACCCCGCCTATGACCTGGGCATTCTCTACCCCGGGCCGCTGGTCGCCTGGCGGGACGGGCGGGAGATCGCGCTGGACTCGACCGTGCTGGACGTGCACGCCTGCGGGAAGCACGTCTACTGGTTGAGCAAACCGGTCGGCCGTGACCAGACCGGCGAGCTGGTGCGCTGGACACCCGGCGAGGCCCGGATCGAGGCGCTGACCGTGGGTGAGCCCGGCACCACCTCACCGGCACGCTGCGTGAACGGCGTGCTGAACGTCGTCGTCTACGGCAGCACCCCGCACCTGTGGATCCTGCCGGACCCGTGATCAGCCGCCGGACATCCCCTGCAACACGTCCAGCTCGGGCTGCCGGACATCGATGACCTTCTGCGCCAGCGCTTTCGCCTCGGCCTTGGTGCCCTGCCGCAGCTCGGTCTCCGCCATCTTGATCGCGCCCAGATGATGGACGATCATCAGGTCCATCCACCCGGTGTCGAACTTCTGGTCCTTGACCTCACGCAGTTTGTCGAGGTCCGAGGCCTTGATCGCGCCGGGCAGCGACGCGTCGCTCACATGCGGCACCTCCCCCCACTCGCGCACCAGCCCGGTGAGCTGGGCGATCTCGGCGGCGGGCTGGGCCTGGATGCGTTGCGCGATGGTCTTCAGCGCGGGCGTGCCCGTCCGGCCCTCGACCAGTTTCGCGGCCTCGACGGCCTGATTGGTGTGCAGGATCATCCGTTGCGCGAAGAAGCTGTCCGGATTGCCCGGCGGCAGCTGCGGCGCGCTACAGCCGGCCAGCAAGCATGCGACGACCAGCACAATCACCCTGTTCACACCGGGGATACGGACCCGCCGGGCGCGTGGTTCAGCGGATGTCCGGTGTGAACCGCGCGTTGGAACGTTGTGACCGACCGGGAGGTCACCAAGACGCGGCCATCGGTGTCCGTGCCCCTGCTGGGCGGGGGCCTCGGAATCATGTACAACCTGCGGTCGGTGCCCGGCCTGCGGTTGTCCGGCGAGACGCTAGCCCGGATCTTCGGCGGGGGCATCACGGCCTGGGACGCCCCCGCGATCGCCACCGACAATCTCGGGATGTCATTGCCCGCGCAGCCGATCACAGTGGTCGTCCGCAGCGACGGCGCGGCGACCAGCCTGCAACGCCGGATTCCCGGTCGCTCGGCCGCGGAACTCGTCGGGCGCGTTCGTGCCGCCAGAGGCCGAGAACGTCACCGCCGGTGCTGCTCGACACCGCACAGCGGCGCGGTTCCATATCCCGCGGACCGTCCACTAAGGACATCGCCACTGAGGTCCTGCCCGGCGCGCTCACCCTCACGGTGACAACTCCGGACGTCACCCTGCCACGCCGGTGCTGACCGCCGACGGGTCGGTCCGGGTGACCAGCGGGCAGCTCAACCCGGTGCGGGTCACCGACACCCGCGCGGGCAACCCCGGCTGGAACCTGACCGGCCAGGTCAGCGACTTCACCAGCGGCGCCGCCAGGTTCAGCGGCAGCCACCTCCGCCGGACCCCGCACTCGTCCTCACGTTGACCGCGATCTGACTTGCACCCGGTCGTGACCTGGGCGTAGTGTCAGGGCGTTCGTACAGGACGATTGCCCTACTCCGAGGAGCGCGGTGAGGTCACCAGCGGCGGCACGCGGGCAGGAGGTGCGGCAGCGGCTGTTGGCCGCGGCCGTGGAGCTGATCCCGGAGCGAGGCTGGACGGCGGTGAGCACCCGGGTGCTGGCCGAGCGGGCCGGGGTGACACCGAGCGTGGTGCACTACCACTTCCCGTCGATGCCGGCGTTGCTGAGCGAGGCCGCGATCACAGCGATGCGCATGATTGTGTCCGAAGTGGACGGCATGACGGAGACCGCCGGGTCGCCACGGGAACTCGTCGAGGGACTGCTCGCGTCGGTGGCACAGTACGACGGCGCCGACCCGATGTCACTGCTGTTCATCGAGACCTATCTCGCGGCCACCCGGGATGCGGGGCTCAGGGCGCAGATCGAGGTGATCATCACGGGCGTCCGCGAGCGGATCGGTGAATGGCTGGCGGGACAAGGGATCGCCGAGTCCGGCGAGACCGCCGCCGTGCTGCTGGCGGCCATCGACGGCCTGTTGCTGCATCGCGGTCTCGGGTCCGCGCCGGACCCCGCGGCGCTGGGGATCGTTCTGAGGAGGCTGATTGCGGAGGGGTGAGATGAAGGTTGTCATTTGCGGCGCGGGGATTGCCGGGCTCGCGCTGGCGAACGCGTTGCGCTGCGAGGTCGTCGTGCTCGAGCGGAGCCCGGGGCCGCGCACACAGGGCTACATGATCGACTTTTTCGGGACCGGGTACGACGCCTGCGAGGCGATGGGCCTGTTGCCCGCGGTTCTCGAGGCCGGTTACCTGGTCAGCGAGGCGAGCCTGCTCGATGATCACGGCCGCCGCCGCGGCAGGGTCGACTACGACCAGTTCGCGAAGGCCGTCGACGGCCGGTTCGTCAGCGTGATGCGGCCCGACCTCGAACGCGTCCTGCGTGAGCATCTTCCGTCTACTGTGGACTTGCGGTTCGGCATGAGCATCACCGCGGTGGAGAACACACCGGACGGGGTTCGGTGCACCGTGGACGATGGCACGCGGATCGACGCGGACCTGTTGGTCGGCGCGGACGGCATCCACTCGACCGTCCGGGACCTCGTCTTCGGGCCACAGGAACCGCGGTATCTGGGGTTCCACACCGCCGCGTACATGTTCGACTCGCCGGAGATCCACGCGGCGGTGCGCGGCCGGTTCGTGCTGACCGACACCATCGGCCAGCAGATGGGGTTCTACGCCTTGCGGGATGGGCGGGTGGCGTCCTTCGCCGTGCACCGCACGCCCGATCCGGCCCTGCCGACGGACACCCGGGCGGCGATCCGTGAGACGTACGCTGGGCTTGGGTGGCTTGTGCCGCAAGCACTTGAGCTTTGCCCGCCGGCGTCGGAGATCTACTACGACCAGGTGGCGCAGATCGAGATGCCGTGCTGGAGCAAGGATCGGGTCGTTCTGCTCGGCGATTCCTGCTATGCGGTGTCTTTGCTGGCAGGCCAGGGCGCTTCGCTGGGGATCGCCGGGGCCTATGTGCTCGCCGACCGGCTGGCGTCGACGGCCTCGGTTCCGTTGGCATTGACCGAGTACGAACGCTTGTGGCGGCCGATCGCCGAGGAGAAGCAGCGGACCGGCCGGGCCGGCGCGCGCTGGTTCCTGCCCGAGTCCAGGTTCACGCTGGCGTTGCGGCGCCTGGCGTTGCACGCCGCCCGGCTGCCTGGGCTCAGCCGGGTCTTCGCCGGTGCCATCGCGGGCAAGTCGAGCGGGTTGATCACGAACCTGGCGAGCTGACCGGCCCGAGTGCCGCCGGGATGTCGGCGCCCTCGGGCCTGGGTTCCTTGAGTTCCACGAAGATCGCGTGTGTCTCGGTGGACCCGACGTTCTCGCCGGTGTGCTCCTGCGCGGGCAGCCAGCGGACCTCCCCCGCGGGCAGCTCGACCATCGCCTCCCGGCCGCCGGCGGAGACGCGGCGGGAGAACGAGCTGAGCGTGACCATCACGCTGTCCGGGTGGCTGTGCGGCGCGGTGCGGTCGCCCGGCCGGTCGCCGTAGGCCAGTACGCGGACGCGGTCGTTCTCGAAGATCACCTTGTACAGATCGGGGTTGGTCGATGCGGGGTCCATGATGTCTCCTCCGTGGGACTACAGTACCATGATGGCATGCAAGTCCCATATGAGTCCACCGGTCGCCAGCGGCAGAAGGGCCGTACCCGGGAGGCCCTGGTCGCCGCCGCCCGGGCGCTGCTGGCGCGCGGGGTCTCACCGGGGGTCGAGGAGGTCGCCGAGGAGGCGGGGATCTCGCGGACCACCGCGTACCGGTACTTCCCGAACCAGCGCGCTTTGTTGCTCGCGGCGCACCCACAGATCCAGGAGCGCACGCTGCTACCCGAGGACGCGCCGCAGGACCCGGTGGCGCGGCTGGACATCGTCATGCACGAGTTCGTGCGGATCACCCTGGACTGGGAGCCGCAGCTGCGCACCCAGCTGCGGCTGTCCCTCGAACCCGGCGCCGAGCAGCCCGTGCTGCGCCAGGGGCGGGCGATCGGGTGGATCAAGGACGCGCTGGAACCGTTGCGGGCGACCCACCCGGCGGTGGACGTCGACCGGCTCGCGCTGGCCATCCGGTCGGCCACCGGCATCGAGTCGCTGATCTGGCTGACCGACATCGGCGGTCTGTCCCGCGAGGAGGCGGCGAACGTGGTGAAGTCCTCCGCGCGGGCGCTGCTGCAGGCCGCGATCCTGTGTTCCTAGTGTGTGGCGGGTTTCCGGATACTGACCGGCATGCGCAAGGGGCTGGAAGGCAGACTGCTGGAGGCGGCCGCGCCGCTGCTCAACCCGGGTGAGCAGCCGGTGTTCGGCACGTGCGCCACGGTCGGTGCGGGCGTGAACAACATCCGGAACATCACGCGCGGCGCGGTCCAGGAAAGTGTCGCCACTCTGGGCACCAGCTTCACCCTGAACATGCCCAAGCGGTTCTACCTGCTGCTGACCAACCAGCGGCTGCTGTTCGTCGGCTCGAACGACAACACCTCGCGCCCGGTGACCCAGCTCGCCTGGCAGGTGCCGCGGGCAGGGCTACGGCTCCAGCCGGTCAGCGGCGGCGGGCTGATGAAGTGCTACCAGGTCGTCGCGCCCGACGGCCGCCCGCTGGCCCAGCTCAACTTCGCCGTCCCCCAACGCTCCGACGCCACCCACCTCGCCGAAGTGCTCAACGGCATGTGAACTCTGCGCGAATGCTGGGGATTTACCTGGTCAGGACGGTCGCGTCAGGGTGTAATTTCTCGACCTGTGTTCGACCAATCGCCTGAGATCGTCGACCGGTTCCCCGAGCTGCGGGAAGGCTCGCTCGTCGTGGACTACGAGGACGGGGACGACCCGGTGCTGCTGCGCGCGGACGGGTCGGTGATCGACACCTGGCGGGAGAACTACCCGTACACCGAGCGGATGTCGCGGCAGGAGTACGAGCAGCTCAAACGGTTGCTGCAGATCGAGCTGCTGAAGCTGCAGTACTGGATCAAGGACACCGGCGGGCGCGTGGTGATCCTGTTCGAGGGCCGCGACGCCGCGGGCAAGGGCGGCACCATCAAGCGGTTCACCGAGCACCTCAACCCCCGCGGCGCCCGGGTGGTCGCGCTGAACAAGCCGACCGACCGCGAGCAGGGCGAGTGGTACTTCCAGCGGTACGTGAACCACCTGCCGACCGCCGGGGAGATCGTGCTGTTCGACCGGTCCTGGTACAACCGGGCCGGCGTCGAGCGGGTGATGGGGTACTGCGACGAGGAGCAGTACCAGCGGTTCATCACGCAGGTGCCCGCGTTCGAGCAGATGCTGGTGGACGACGGGGTTGTACTGATCAAGCTGTGGTTCTCGGTGACCCGGGCCGAGCAGCGCACCCGGTTCCTGATCCGCCAGGTCGACCCGGTGCGCCAGTGGAAGCTGAGCCCCAACGACATCGAGTCACTCGACCGCTGGAACGCCTACACCGAGGCGAAAGTGGCGATGTTCCGCTCGACCGACACCACCGCGGCGCCATGGACCGTGGTGAAGAGCAACGACAAGAAGCGCGCCCGCATCGAGGCCATGCGCAGCGTCCTGGACCGCTTCGACTACAGCGACAAGGACCACGAGGTAGTCGGCAAACCCGACACCCAGGTCGTCGGCGCCGCCGCCACCCTCCTCGAAGAGGGCGAAGACACCCCCTAACCCCCTCACCACCCCTCCCCCGCGTGTCCCCCTTTCCTCCCGGGTGTGTCCCCCTTTCCTCCCCCGCGTGTCCCCCGTTCGTCGCCCCCGTGTCCCACGTTCACGCAGGGTGTGTTCCACATTCGTCCGCCCCATGTCGCACGTTCGTCCGGGGAAGCGTCGCGCCCGCGGAGAACTCATGGGGGACGAACGTGGGACACGGCATCCGTGAACGGGGGACACGCCCCGGAGGAACGGGGGACATGCGCGGGTGGGTTGGCTAGTGTCGACACTACGTTGAGCGATCCTCTGTGACGGCTCGTTTCGTCCTTGACAATGCGCTTACGCGACAGTCAGACTCGCCAAAGTGTCGACACTATGGACTCAGTACGGGGGCGACGGGCAAAGGAGCCGTTGTGATCAAGCCCTACAAGGCCGCGCTCATCCAGCAGGAGACGCACGTCATCGTCGACCCGCGGGACCGGGACGACGTGATCGACCGCAACCTGTCGCGGATCTTCGAGCTGCTGCAGTGGACCTTCAACCGGGTCGGCGAGGTGCGGCTCGCGGCGATCTCCGAGTACAGCATCATCGGCCAGTACCGCCCCCGCGACGTGGACGAGTGGCTGGAGCTGGCCGAGACGATCCCCGGCCCGGTCACCGACCGCATCGCCGAGCAGGCCAAGCGGCTGGGTGTCTACTTCATGGGCAACCTCTACGAGCGCGACGACACCTGGCCGGGCCGGTTGTGGAACACCAACTTCATCATCGACCCGCGCGGCAGGATCATCCTCAAGTACCGCAAGAACAACGGGCCGAACAACCTCAACACCGTCTACACCGGACCCGGTGACGTCTACACCGAGTACACCGAGCGGTACGGCGAGCTGAGCATGTTCCCCGTGGTGGACACCGAGATCGGCGTGCTGGGCACGTTGACCTGCACGGACATCATCTTCCCGGAGATGGCCCGCGCGCTGGCGTTGCAGGGCGCCGAGGTGCTCATCCACCCGACCGCCGAGCCATGGTCCGATGTGGACGCCAAGTGGGACATCTTCCGGCGGTCACGTGCCTGCGAGAACCTGGCGTACTTCCTGTCGGTCTGCGCGGGCGCGTTCGTCGGGTCGGACCGGCCGCGCAACGGCTACCGCGGGCATTCGCAGATCATCGACCACCTCGGCAACGTCGTGTCGGTCGCGGCGGGCCCGGGGGAGGCTGTTTGTGTTGGCACGGTTGACGTCGACGCCGTCCGCGAAATCCGGTCGAAGAAGCCCGGCGCCGGCGGCCACGAGTGGAACCAGCTGGTCGAGCTGCGCACGGACCTGTTCGCGGAGGTCTACAAGCGGGCCGGGCGCTGGCCGAACGACGGCTGGAAGGACAGCCTGCTCAAGTCCACCGCGGAGACCCGTGCGGTGGCCCGCGAGATCATCGACAAGCTCGTCGGCGACGGCCGGCTCAAGCAGTCCGGCTACGACGAGGCCGGTGCCTCCCATGGCTGACAAAGCCCTTGTCGCGAGCGGACTTCAGCTCACCCACAAGACCAGGCGCGGCCTGACGCTCGCAGTGTCCGGTTTGGACCTGCATGTCGACGAGCACGAGTTCGTCGTGATCGTCGGCCCGAGTGGTTGCGGCAAGACGACATTCCTCGAGGCGGTGGCCGGGCTGGTGCCGGTCGCAGGCGGCGAACTGACCTTGCGTGGCAAGAAGATCGCCGGGCCGGGCCCGGAGCGTTCGCTGGTGTTCCAGCAGGCCTCGCTCTACCCATGGCGAAGCGTGCTGAGCAATGTCCTTTTCGGACTGGAGATGCAGGGCAGGCTGACCGGGCAGTCCCGGAAGCGAGCCCACGACCTGCTGGAGACCGCCGGACTGTCCCATGTGGTCGACAAGTACCCGCACGAGCTGTCCGGTGGTATGAAGCAGCGGGTGAACCTGGCCCGCGCCCTGGCCACCGATCCCGCGTTGTTGTTGCTGGACGAGCCGTTCAGTGCCCTGGACGCGCAGAACCGCGAGATCCTGCAGGACGAGCTGCTGCGGATCTGGCAGGCCGACGCGGCCGAGAAGACCGCGCTGTTCGTCACCCACGACGTGAACGAGGCCGTGCTGCTGGCCGACCGGGTGCTGGTGTTCTCACCCTCCCCCGGCCGGGTCGCGCTGGAGATCACCATCGACGCACCCCGCCCACGCGGCGCCGACTGGCGCCGCAGCGCGGAGTTCCTGGCTTACGGCGACCGGATCATCGAGGCGCTGCGCCACCCAAAACCCGAACCGAGGAGCCATGACGACGACGGCACTGCCCATGACCGTGACAGCACAACCAAAGGCAAAGTCCACTTGGGTGCGACGGCACCGTAGCGCGCTGCTCGGCGCCGCCGGGATCGGTGTCCTTTTAGTACTGTGGCAACTGTCCGCCGAGCTGGACATTGTGGACCCGAGCTTCTCCAGCAGCCCGGTGCGGACGTTCGATGCGGGCGTCCAGCTGTTCGCCACCGGCGAGATCTGGGGGCCGCTCGGCGCGACCGGCTACGAACTGTTGTGGGGCCTGGGAATCACGTTCATCATGGGCATCCCGATCGGCCTGGTGCTCGGCCGCAGCCGGATCCTGCACGACATGACCGAGCCGATCGTGAACATCCTCTACTCGGTGCCCTACGTGATGTTCCTGCCGATCATCATCTTCTGGTTCGGCCTGGAGAACACCTCGCGGATCATCGTGATCGTGTGGGCGGGCATCCTGCCGTTGATCATCAACATCACCGCGGGCGTGCGCAACCTCAACCGGGACTACTCCCGGGTGGCCACCGTGTTCTGCACGCCGAAGCTGAAGTTCTTCTACGCCATCGCCCTGCCGGCCACGCTGCCCTACATCCTCGCGGGCGTCCGGCTCGCGGTCGGGCGCGCACTGGTCGGCGCGATCGTGGCGGAGTTGTTCCTGGCCAGTGAGGGCCTTGGCTACTTCGTCCAGAAACAGACCTCCAACTTCAACGTCGACTCGGCAATGGCCGGGATCGTTCTGCTCGCCGTCCTCGCCCTGCTGCTCAACGGAGCGGTCCGGCTGATCGAGCGGCGCTTCGTCCACTGGGCAGGTGCGCAATGAAGTCCTTGAAAGCCAGGAAGACCATCCTGCTATCCGTCGTCGCCGCGCTGGCGCTGACCGCCTGCGCGGGCAAGGCGCAGGAGAAGGTCGCGGCGGACCAGAATGGACAGCTGGCTGTCAAGATCGGTTACACGGCACCGGGAGCCGGGTACGCGGACCTGTATGTCGCCGCGGACCACGGGATCTTCAGCAAGCACGGTCTCAAGGCCGAGATCGTCCGGCTCAACGACAGTTCGCAGCTCGTCGCCGGTCTGGCCAGCGGTAGCGTCCAGATCGCGGTCGGCGTCGCACAGGACACCGCGGCGGCCATCATGAAGGGCACCGACCTGCGCTATGTGGCGATGTCCGAGCCGCACTACAACCTGGAGATGTGGGCCAGCCCGGACATCAAGTCGGTCAGGGACCTCAAGGGCAAGAAGGTCGCGATCACCTCGCCCGGCTCCGAAAGCGACTTCGGGCTGACCGCGATCATGGCGAAGAACGGGATGAAGCGCGAGGACGTCACCGGTGTGTTCGTCAAGAGCATCCCGGCCGAGGTGTCCGCGCTGCAAAGCGGTGCGGTGTCGGCGATCCTGACCCAGCCGCCGCAGGGCGCGGAGACCAAGGAGAAGGGCGCGGTCCGGATCGCCTCGCTGGCCGACATGGACTTCCCGCTGGGCGCGTACACCGTGCAGGGCAAGTACCTCGACACCAACCGCGAGGTCGTCAAGCGGTTCGTCCAGGCCGAGGCCGAGGCACTGCAGTACCTGCGCGGCAACGAGAAGGAGACGCTCACCAGCATCCAGAAGTACACCGGTATCAACAAACCGGATCTGGCCAAGTACGCCTACGACTTCTTCCTCGACGTGTGGCAGAAGACGCCGAAGGTGGACGAGAAGATCATCAAGCTGGCGTTCGAGGAAGCGGCGGAGAACGCCAAGACCTCACCGCCCGCGGACGTCAGCAAGTACATCGACAACAGCATGCTGAGCGGGGAGTCATGACGGCCGACCTGCGGGCCTGGCTCGTCGAGGCCGGCAAGGCCGGTGAGCTGCAGGAGGTCCAGGGCGCGAGCTGGGACCTGGAGATCGGCGCGCTGTCCCAGGTGAACTACCGGCGTTCCAGCCCCAAGGCCCTGTTGTTCGACTCGATCCCGGGCTATGCCGAGGGTCTGCGGGTGCTCAGCGGCAGCGTGAGCAACCCGCGGCTGCTCGGTTCGGTGCTGGGCCTGGGCTGGGACCAGACCGATGAGTCCTTGATGGACGAACTGGTGACGGGCCCGGGCCAGTGGACCACCCGAGCGCCGGAGTTCAAGGTGACCACAGTGGGCGACGGACCATTGTTGTCCAACGTGGACGGCAAGCCGGACATCGACCTGTTGAAGTTCCCGGTGCCACGCTGGCACGAGGGCGACGGCGGCCGGTACATCGGCACCGGATGTGCCGTGGTGACAAGAGATTACGACACCGGTCGGATCAACCTCGGCGCGTACCGGATGCAGGTCCAGGACGACGGCAGGAGCGCCAGCGTCAACATCGAGGCGGGCAAGCACGGTGCCCAGCATTTGCGGCGCTGGTTCGCCGCGGAGGGCCGGGCGCCGATCGCGGTCACCTTGGGCATGCACCCCGCGTACCTGATCGCCGCCGGGGTCGAGGTGCCCAGCGATGTCGACGAGTACGAGTACGTCGGCGCGATGCTCGGCTCACCAGTGTCCACAGTGAACGGTCAGGTCACCGGGCTGCCACTCCCCCACGACGCCGAGATCGCCTTGGAGGGCTGGGTCACGCCGGACAACGTCCGTCCGGAAGGGCCGTTCGGCGAGTGGACCGGGTACTACTCCGGTTCCCGCGAACCGATCCTGACGATCGACGTGGAGCGCGTGTACCACCGCGACGACCCGATCCTGCTCGGCGCCCCGCCCGGCAAGCCGCCGCACGACTACTCGTACATGCGGACCGTGATGAAGTCGGCGCTGATCACGGATGCCTTGAAGCGCACCGGTTTGCCGGGGCTGCGCGGTGTGTGGGCGCACGAGGCCGGTGGTGGGCGGTCACTGTTGATCGTCTCCGTCGAGCAGCGCTACCCCGGACATGCCCGCCAGGCCGCGTATCTGGCCGCGCAGCTGCCGAACGCGGCCTACATGAACCGATTCACGATCGTGGTGGACAGCGACGTCAACCCCCGTGATCTCGGCGAGGTGATGTGGGCGGCGTGCGGGCGGTGCGATCCGCAGACCGACATCGAGATCATGAAACGCACGTGGGGCAGCCGAGTCGACCCACTGACGTTGCCGGGAGCGTTGGCGTTCAACAGCCGCGCGGTGATCGACGCATGCCGCCCCTACGAACGGCTCGCGGACTTCCCCGTGGTGGCCGAATCCAGCGAGGAACTGGTGGCCGACGTGCGGCGGCGATGGCCCGAGGTGGCGGGCTAGTGACGGCCGCCACCTCGGGCCGGTCGGACGTGGCCCGGCTGCGGCAGGAACTCCTGTTCAGCGCGCTGCGCGGGATCGAGGGCAGCTCGTCGCTGGCCTTCGCGATCTTCGAGGAGCTCGCGGTGAACATCGTGGAGGGCCGGCTGCCGCCGGGCCACGAGGTGAACTCCGCCGACCTGGCCCGCCAGTTCAACACCAGCCGTACCCCCATCCGCGAAGCCTTGCTGCTGCTGGAAAGGGAAGGCCTCGTCATCGTGCCGCCCCGCCGCCGTCCCTATGTCTCCCCCGTAGCACTGGAACAGGTGAAGGAGATCTACGAGATCCGCGGCAGCCTCTACACCCTCGTCTGTGAGCTTGTCGTGCAACGGGCCACCGACGAGGAGATCGCGGCGCTGGCGGACTGGCAGAAACTCCTGGAGCACGACGCGGAATGCGGCGACGTGGACTCCTACTTCTGGCACAACGTGGGGTTCCGCAACGCTGAGGCGCAGCTGTCGCGCAACCAGGAGCTGCAGCGGCGGTTGAGCTCGCTGGGCCTTCAGATGCACCGGTTCCGGCACCTGAGCCTGTCGCTTCCCGGGCGGCTCAAGCACTCGGTGGCTGATCATGAGCGGCTGGTGCGGGCCTATGCGGACCGGGATGTGGCTTTGGCTTCGGCGGTCAGCCGTTCGCTGGTGTTGCGGGGGTATCGGGCGTTGGAGCGCTCAGGAAAGTTCTGACCGCAATGCCTCCAGCCGTTCCCGGATCACCTTGGTGCGAGGGTGGTCCGCTCCGGCCAGGTCGGTGAGATCGGGCAGGAGCTCTTCCAGCGCGGCCACGGCTCCGGCGACGTCGCCGGTCTCCGACTGCCAGCGGGCCAGCATTCCCCTGGTCGCCAGGGTACGCAGATGCCTGGGTCCCAGCGTCCGGAGCAGGTCGGCCAGCAGTTCCTGGAACGCCACAAGCGCTCCGGCCGGGTCACCGGCCTCGCCCCGGCACCGCGCGAGCTCGTGCCGGGTGAGCAGCGTGTCCACGTGGTCCGGCCCGAAAACCCGTTGCCAGTCCGGCAGAAGCCGCTCGAACTCGGCGATGGCGGCCTCCGTGTGACCGGCGTTGAACCGCCAGCGAGCGAGGTTGTGCCGGGTCATCAACGTGCTGCGATCGTCCGGCCCCAGCACACGCACCCGAAGCGGCAGCACGCGCTCGAACTCGCTCACCGCCTCGGCCACATTCCCGGACTCGCCAAGGAAATGCGCGCGATTGGCCCGGGTCACCAGCGTGCCGGGATCCTCCTCGCCGAGCAGCCGGACCTGCTCGGCGAGCACATCCCCCAAGGTCGCCGCGGCACCCGCCGCGTCCCCGGCCTCGCCCTGGAAGCGGGCCAGGCTGTGCCGGGTGAGCAACGTCGTGGGGTGATCATCGCCGAGTACCCGGATGCGGTCGTCCAGCAGCGCTTCCATGGCGCCGACCGAACCGGCCGGATCACCCGCCTCACCGTTCCAGAACGCCACTTCATGCCGGAACGTCAGCGTGCTCGGGTGGTCCGGACCGAACTGGGCGGCGGCCAGGTCGAGCAGCGGCTGGAAGTACTCGGCCGCGTCCCGGGCCAGCCCGATCATGCCCACGACCTTCCCGGCGTGTTCCAGCACGGGGTGCACCTCCGCACCCCACACGCTCGCCCAGGCGTTGTCCACCAACGCTTTGGTGTTGTCGAACAGCGCCTCGACCAGCTTGCGGTCGTTCGGCTGGATCTCGTTGAGGGCGCAGGCGGCAATGCTGTCCACTATGGACATACCGTCCCTGGTCACCCGCTGCACGAGCGCGTGCATGATCACCGCGCGCGCCGGGGTCGATGGGTCGAAAGTCAACAGTGAGAACCTGTGCGCCACGCTCAACGTGTGCTTCGTGTCCTTGCCGTACGCATTCGTGACCGAGTCCGAGGTGAAGACCTGCAACGGGATGCCGTTGTGGTCCAGCAGGGCGGCGATCTCCAGCAACGGCCGGACGGGCGCGATCTGCTCGGCCCGCTGCACGGACAACGACCAGGTCGTGGCGACCGTGTGCTCATCCGGCGACTCGCCGGCGACCGGCATCAGGTCGGCCACGCGGCGCTTGCGGTCGGCGAACAGCTCGCGGTACTCGTCGATCGAGATCTGGGTGTTGCGGATGTACGCGGCGGCATGTGACAACGCCAGTGGCAGGTGACCGAGGTCGGCCGCCAGTTCGTCGGACGTCTGGCCGAGTCGTTCGTTGAGGTAGGTCTGGGATTCCGCGGGGGTGAACACGTCGACGGAGACCACACGTGTCGACGGGCGATCCCACGCCGCGCCCACGTACCTGGTGGTGATCACGGTCTGGCCGGACGTCGGCGGCCACAGTTCGCGCAGGTCACCGGGGATCGCCACGTCGTCGAGCACGATCAGCCAGCGCGAGTTGGTGGACAGCCACGTCATCAACTGGCGCACGGCCGACGCGGTGTTCTTCGGATCAGCGCCCAGTAGCTGTTCCGCGGCCTGAGCATAAGTGGACACGATGTCCGTACCCGACTTGGCCGATACCCAAATGACCAGGTCAACGGCCGGATCATGCCATCGTTCCCAGGCGTGGGCCGCCGCGATCTGGGTCTTGCCGACCCCGCCAAGACCGGTCAGGACCTGCACCGGGGTGTCATCGAGGACTGCACGACGGACGTACGCGACCACCTGAGGAGGCGGCGGCCCCACCCGTTGGCCCAGCTCAGGAGCGGGCAGGCCTAGTGCGTTCTCGTATTTGTCCTGCCAGTGGCCGACGTTGAGCTGGTCTGGCGGCAACTCGGCGATCTTGGGATGGGTGCGGGCGTACTCCACGCACAGGCGGATGAAGTCGACGGCGGTCGCCGACCGCCGCTTGCCTTTCAGCAGGTCGTAGTAGGTGCTGCGGGAGAACGACGGCAGGCCGGATTTCGCGGCCTGGGCGTCCAGGTCGTCGTGTTTGGGGTTGCCCGCAGCCTTGAGCAGCGCCAACAGCACCTCAGTGGCGCGTCCGATTCCGTCCGATCCCACCGTCACACCCGTTTGGACAGCTCCGGCCCGAACGTGGACAGCACACCCCACGACGGACTGGAGACCCCGATGATCACCTTGGCCCACACCATCTTCGACGCCCTGCCGACCATCACCACCTGCCTGCGCGCGGCCACGGCGGCCGTCGCCTTCAGCGTCGGTCTGCACCGGGCCGTCCGTTACTTCAGGCGGCCCAGCCGGAGGTCTCGATCGCGCGCAGGCCGCTCTTGATGATCGATTTGGTGATGGCGACGGCGAGGTCCGCGTCGCCGTCGCAGTAGGCACGCAGCAACCGGTCGTGGTCGCTGACCGATTTGTCCAGCCTGCCCGGCAGGGAGAGGCTCACATGCCGCAGCTGCAGGGTTCGCAGGCCGAGGGAGCTCAGCATGCGGGCGAGCTGGGTGTTGCCGGCGACCTCGGCCTCGGCCTGGCGGAACGCCACGTTGTGCCAGAAGTAGGAGTCGACGTCACCGCGTTCGGCGTCGGCGGCGAGCTTGGCCTGGAACTCGTGCAGCACGGTGATGTCCGGGGCGTTGCGCACGATGAGCTCGCTGACCAGGCCGTGCAGGCTGGCGCGGACCTCGTAGACGTCCCGGATCTGGTCGAGCGTGACCGGCGCGACGCGGGGGCGGCGGCGCGCCGGGATGTCGACGAGGCCTTCGCGCTGGAGGGTCAGCAGGGCCTCACGGACGGGTGTGCGGCTGCTGGAGTACCGCTTGGCCAGCTCGACCGAGTTCACGTCGGCGCCCGGGGCCAGGCGGCCGTCGATGATCTGCATGGCGACGTCCTCGACGATCCGGTCGACCAGCGACCCGTCGGTGGACTGGCCGAGCATCCGGCGCAGCATCACGGTCCCGTTCGACGTCATGGCAACTCCCCCGCAACATCCCGCAGAACGTCCAGCAGCCGCAGCGCCGCCGGTGAGTGCTCGGCATCCTTGCGCCGGACCACCGCGATCCGCCGGTGCGGCCGCGCGCCGCCGACGGCGATCGCCGCCACGTCCGGGCGCAACGCCACCAAAGCCAGCCGGGGTACGGCACTGACCCCGATCCCGGCGGCGACCAGGCCCTGCGCCGAAAGGTAGTCCTCGGTCACGAACCCGACCTGCGGCTCGAACCCGGCCAGCCGGCACATCGTGGCGAACGCGTCGTCGTAGGGCGCTTCATGCCCACGCACCACCCAAGTCTCCCCGGCGAACTCCAGCAGGTCCACTTCGGACTCACCGGCCAGCGGATGCCCGGCCGGGACCAGCACGTAGAGCGGGTCGTCGACGAGCGGCAGCCGTTCGATGTCGGCGGGCACGGTCCGCGGCAGGAAGTCGTAGTCCCAGATCAGGCCGAGCTGGATCTCCCCGTCCCGCAACGAGGCAGGGATGTCCTGCGCGTGCGCGGACCGCAGCTGCACGCGGATGTCCGGGTGGCGGCGCTGGAACTCGCGCACCACCCGGGGAATCAGGTCCGCTGCTGCGGTCGGGAACGCGCCCAGCCGCACGGTGGCGTGCTGTTTGGTCAGGTCCCGCATCTCCTGCTCGATGGCCGCGATGCTGCTCAACAGGCCCGCGCTGCGTTCGGCCAGGACCCTGCCCGCCTCGGTGAGTTCGACCCCGCGCGGGCCGCGGACCATCAGGGGCACCGCGAGCTGCCGTTCGAGCAACGCCATCTGCTGGGACACGGCCGAATGCGTCATGAACAGCGCCTCGGCCGCGGCCGTGAAGGACCCACGCTCGGCCACTGCCGCGAAGATCTGCAGCCGCCGTACCTCGAGCACGCCTCTCCTTCACGCCGGTCCCGCGAGGTCCCCCTGCCAGGGCTCGGGGGCCAGCTCCCATAGTCCCACCCGGGCCAGCGCCCGGCGAGCGATGTGGTCGACCATGTCGTCGATCGACTTCGGCTGAGGATAGAACGCCGGCACCGGCGGCGCGATGATCGCGCCCGCTTCGGTCACCGCGACCATCGACCGCAGGTGGCCCAGGTGCAGCGGGGTCTCGCGGACCATCAGCAGCAACGGCCGCCCTTCCTTGAGGCAGACGTCGGCCGCCCTGGTCACCAGGTCGTCGGTGTACCCCATGGCCACGGCCGACATGGTCTTGATGGAACACGGCGTGACCAGCATGGAGTGCACCGGGAACGACCCGGACGCGATGCTGGCGCCGATGTCCCCGGCGCGGTGGTGCACGTCGGCCAGCGCGCGGATGTCCCGCGGCGTCATGCCGCACTCGTGCCGCAGGGTCATCATGCCCGCCTTGGACACCACGAGGTGGATCTCCACCCCGGCCAGGTCGTTGAGCAGCTCCAGGACGCGCACGCCGATGGCGGTGCCACTCGCACCGGTGATGGCCACCACCACCCGCTTGTCTAAAGACGACATACCTCATGGCAACACGCGCGGGTGCGGAAAAGCCATACCCGCGGCTGCCAGGTCTGCTAACCCCTGCCCCCAGGAAACCTCGCTGGTCCTGGTGTGCCGCGAAACCTAGCGTCGAGGACATGGAGAACGAGGTGATCGACGCACATGCACACATAGTGCCCGAGTCGTTGCTCACGGAGCCCGCGTTCCGCCACACCGGGCAGGGCTGGGTCTACTCGGCTCCCGGAACCGGCGACACGAGGCCGATCGGGCCGCGGATGACCACAGTGGACGCCCGGCTGGCCTGGCTGTCGGAGGCAGGTATCACCCGGCAGATCCTGTCGCCGTGGCTGGACATCCAGGCGGGCGACCGGGACTGGGTGTTACGGCTCAACGACGCCATGTGCACGTCGGCCGCCGAACTGAGAACGACCGCACTGGCCAGTGTGGACACCACCGATCTCGACCGCGCCGCCGAGGACCTCGCCGTGGCGATGAAGCGGCCGGAGTTCTCGGGTCTCATGCTCAGCACGGACCTGCCGCTGCACACCTTTGCTCCACTGTGGACTGTTGTTGCCGAGCTGGACGTGCCGGTGATGCTGCACCCGGCGACGGGTGGGCCGCACGGCTCGCTGGGCAACGTGCACGGGCGCCTTGTCGACAACACCTTGGCGTTGACCGACTTGATCCTGCACGGGGTGCTGGACCGGTTCCCTGGTCTCCGGTTGCTCGCTGTGCACGGCGGCGGTTACCTGCCGTATCAGGCCGGGCGGCTCGACGGCGGCTATCGAACCGGTGAGACCAAGCACGTCACGCTCAAGCGCATGCCCTCGGAGTACCTGAAGGACTTCTACTTCGACACGGTCGCGTTGTCCGCGGCCGCTATAGAGTTCCTCGCGTCCGTCGCCACGCCCGGGCGGGTTCTGCTGGGCAGCGACTACCCGTTCGCGATCGGCGACCCGCAGCCCGCGCGAACCATCCTGGACACCGAACTGCACTGGGAGACCAAACTATCGGTGTTGAATCGAGCTGCCACCGCACTGTTCGGGCGGGCGTCGTGATCCGGCTGACCGCGCCGACCGCGAACGGGCACCTGTCCGTGGTGCGCTGGGGCGCGGGCGAACCGGTCGTGTTGTTGCATCCGCTGGCGATGGCCGGCGAGCTGTGGGAGCCGGTGGCCACCCGGCTGGCTGCCGCCGTCTACGCGCCCGACCTGCGCGGACATGGGTCCAGCAGCTGGGACGGGCAGCCGTTCACGATCGAGGACATGGCGGTCGACCTGGCTCAGGCCCTCGACGGTCTCGGCCTGCCGATCGTCCACATGCTGGGCATGTCCATGGGCGGCAGCGTTGCCATCGCGTTCGCCGGGCTGTATCCGTCTCGTGTGCGGTCGCTCGTCTTGGCCGACACGACCGCTTGGTACGGGCCGGAAGCGCCGTCTACCTGGGCTGATCGGGCCACCCGGGCGACAGCGGTGCCTCGGCCCGAGCAGGTGCCCTTCCAGGTGGATCGGTGGTTCTCACCCGCGTTCGTTGCCTCCTCGCCCGCCGAAGTCCAGCGCGTGGTCGACATCTTCCTGCGGACCAACAGCGAGGCCCATGCGGCGGGGTCCGTTGCGATGGGCGCCATGGACTTCCGCCCGTTGTTGTCGTCGATCAAGGCCCCCACCGTGGTTCTCGTCGGCGAGGACGACTACGCCACCCCGCCCTCGATGGCTTCCGTGCTGCACCAAGGCATCGCCGGTGCGGCGCTGTCGGTGGTGCCCGGGCTGCGGCACATGACCTTGATCGAGCGGCCCGGCCTGACCCCGGAGTTCCGATGAAACCGGCGCCTTTCGTTTACCACGCCCCACGTTCGTTGGAGGAGGCGCTGTCCTTACTGGCAGACCTTGGCGACGACGCCAAGATACTGGCCGGTGGGCAGAGCCTGATGCCGATCCTGAACTTCCGGCTGACCCGGTTCGACCATCTCATCGACATCAACCGGATCGGTGACTGGTATGGGGCTCCTCGGCTCGACTCCTCGACCGTGACCATCCCGACTCTGGTGCGGCAGCGGACCGCCGAACGGGATCCCGCGCTGGCATCGGCGGTGCCGATCTTCCAGCAGGCGCTGCGGCAGGTGGCTCATCCGCAGATCCGCAACCGCGGCACGATCTGCGGCAGCCTCGCGCACGCCGACCCTGCGGCCGAGCTGCCCAGTGTTGTGTCCGTTTTGGACAGTACCTTCACGGTGGCTTCGTCGCGTGGCAAACGGACGGTGGACGTGGCCGACTTCTTCCAGTTCCACCTGACGACGGCGCTGGAGCCGGACGAGATGCTCACCGAGGTGACCGTCCGCAAGCCGCCACCCGGCACGGTCATGGCGTTCCACGAATTCGCTACTCGCAAAGGTGATTTCGCTCTTGCCGCCGTCGCCGCGTCGGTGACTTTCACTGATGGCAAGGTGTCCGCCTGCCGGTTGGCCGCCGCTGGGGTCGCTCCGACGCCGCAACGGCTGACCGCGGCCGAGAACCTGGTCACCGGCTCGTCGCTGACCTCCTCAGCTTGTTCGGCGGCTGGCGAAACGGCCAGCGGCGAGGTCGACCCCACCAGCGACATCCATGCCACCGCGGACCACCGGCGGAAGCTGGTCGACGCGCTGGTTCAGCGCGCGCTGGGCGACGCGGCCCGACAGGGAGAAGACCTATGAGCGTTCGTATCGCCGTGACGGTGAACAGCAAGAGTTACCACGAAACGGTCGACGACCGGTACACCTTGGCTGACTTCCTCCGCGAGCGCCTTCGGTTGACCGGCACGCATCTTGGTTGTGAACACGGGGTGTGTGGGGCGTGCACGGTGATCGTCGACGGGGCCTCGGTCCGGTCCTGCTTGATGCTCGCCGCCCAGGCTGACGGCGCCTCCGTTGAGACCGTGGAAAGCCTTGCTGCCGGGGGTGATCTGAACCCCGTCCAGCGGGCTTTCAAGGAGAACCACGCTTTGCAGTGTGGTTTCTGCACGTCCGGGTTCCTGATGAGCGTGACGGCCGCGTTGCGCGAGGGACCAGTCCGTTCAGCAGATGAGGCACGGGAAGTATTGAGCGGCAACATCTGCCGGTGCACCGGCTACCGCGGCATGGTACAGGCCGTATTGGACGTGAGCTCATGATGATCGGCGCGGGCATCACCCGCCGCGAAGACGACCGGTTGCTGACCGGTCACGGCCGTTACCTGGACGACCTTGACATCCCGGACGCGCTCGCCGCCGCTTTCCTGCGTTCTCCGCATGCGCACGCCCGGATCAACGGGATGGACCTGAGCGCCGCTCGATCGGCTCCCGGCGTGGTGGCCGTCTACAGTGGAGCGGATCTGATGGAGATCCAGAAGCCGCTGGCGCCCAAGGTGCTGCACCCGGATCTGGTCGACTTCCCTCGACTGCCAATGCCTCCGTCCGAGGTGCACTATGTCGGTGAGCCGGTGGCGATCGTCATCGCCGAGAACCGTTACCTGGCCGAGGACGCGCTCGAGCTGATCGATGTGGACTACGAGATCCTGCCCGCGATCGCCTCCACGGCAGCCGCTTTGGCCCCGGACGCGCCGATGGCCCACTCGGGTGCCACCAGCAACGTTGCCGTGCGGCTGGTTCAGCGGTCGGGCAACGCGGAGAAAGCTCTCGATGAGGCACCGCACCGGTTGTCCGAGGAGTTCTTCGTCATGCGTGGCGGCGGGCACTCGATGGAGCCGCGTGCCGTCGCGGCCCGGTTCGAGCCCTCGCTCGGCCAAGTGACCATTTGGGACACGACTCAGTCGCCACACTATGCACGGCAACAGCTTTCGGTGATCTACGGGATGGCCGAGGACGACATCCGGGTGGTCGCACCGCCGGACGTGGGCGGCGGGTTCGGTCCCAAGGCCCAGTTCTACGGTGAGGAAGTCGTCGTCCCGTGGGTGGCGATGAAGCTCGGGCGCACGGTCAAGTGGGTCGAGGACCGGCAGGAGAACTTCGTCAGCGCGATGATGGAGCGCTCGCAGACGCACCGGATCGAGGTCGGCTTCGACTCCTCCGGGAAACTGCTGGCGCTGCGCGACTTCGTCGAGCATGACCAGGGCGCTTACTGTGCTGGGCTTCAGGTTCCGTCGATCACCACCGCGACCGTTCCCGGGCCGTACCGGGTGCCGGACATCCAGATCGAGCTGGTCGCCTGCTACACCAACATGGTCCCGACCTCGTCGGTGCGCGGGGCCGGGCGGCCGCAGGCGGTGTTCGCGATGGAGCGGATGATGGACCGCATCGCCGAGTACCTGGACCTCGACCCGGCCGAGGTGCGGGCGCGCAATTTGATCCAGGCGGACGAGTTCCCCTACCGGGTCGGCATCATGTTCCGCGATGGCAGCCCTTTGACCTACGACAGCGGCAACTTCCCCGCGCTGCTGTCCGGAGCCCTTGAGCGCATCGACTATTCCGCGGCCCGGGAGTTCCAGGCGCAGGCTCGTGCTTCGGGCCGGTACGTCGGAATTGGGCTGGCGGTGTATGTCGAGGGGTGCGGGCTCGGCCCATACGAGGGTGCGAAGATCCGGCTGACCAACCGCGGCAAGCTTCTGGTGACTCTCGCCGCCGCCGCTCAGGGGCAGGGCTACGAGACCGTGTACGCGCAGATCGCGGCGGACGCGACCGGCGTGGACATGGAGCACATTTCCGTCGTCACCGGCGATACCTCCCGGATTCCCTTTGGCCAGGGCACTTTCGCTTCGCGGATCACCGCCACGTGCGGTCCGGCCGTGCATGACGCCGGGTTGCGGATGCGCGAACGTTTGCTGGACACCGCCTCGCGGATCTTGGGCTCGGACGCGGTGACCCTGTCGGGTGACCGGGTCTCGATGGACGGCGACCCGGAGAAGTCGGTGTCGCTTTCGGACATTGCCCGGATCGCGAACATCGGCAAGCACGGGATCACCTTGCCGGAGGGGATCAAACCCGGGATCGAGACCATGAGCTACTTCGCCCCTTCCCGCGCGGCTTACGCCAGTGGGGCTCACGCGGCTCTCGTCGAGGTCGATCCCTTGACGGGTGGCGTTCAGGTGTTGAAGTACGTGATCGGCCACGACTGTGGGAACGTGATCAACCCGCTGTTGGTGGACGGCCAGGTGCTTGGCGGGTTCGCGCATGGCATCGGCAACGCCCTGTACGAGGACACCGCATACGACGCCCAAGGCCAGCCCCAAACCGCCAGCTACCTCGACTACCCCCTGGTCTCCGCCGTCGAGGTTCCACCGGTGTCCCTGTTCCACCTCCACACCCCCAGCCCACTGAATCCACTGGGGGTCAAGGGCGCCGGCGAGGGCGGCACGATTCCGGCACCGGCAGCCATCGCCGGCGCCATCGAGGACGCCCTCCGCCCGCTGCGCGCCCGGATCACCCACGCCCCCACCACCCCCGCGCGCGTCTTCGCCGCCATCCCCCGGGAGTCCTGATGCTGATCGAGAACTCCTTCGACATCGACGCCACCCCCGACCACGTCTTCGCCTTCCTCCAAGACGCCCACAACGTCGCGGCATGTTTCCCGGGCGCCGAACTGACCGAGGACCTCGGCGGGGATTCCTACCGCGGCAAGGTGAAGATCAAGGTGGGTCCGGTGGTGGCCGCCTACGCGGGAACGGCGACCATCGTGGAGCGCGACCCCGTGGCGCGGGCCGCGGTGCTGGCCGCCGAGGGGCGGGATGCCAAGGGCTCCGGCTCCGCCAAGGCCCAGGCGCGGATGTCCGTGGCCGCCAACGGTTCCGGCGGCTCAACGGTGACCTTCACCACCGAGCTGACCATCTCCGGCAAGCTCGCGCAGTTCGGGCGCGGCATCATGGCCGACGTCTCCAACCGGATGGTCGCCGACCTGGCGGACCAGGTCCGCCACCGCATCGGCACCCCCGAAGTCGCCGCGGCGGTCAGCGCTCCCGCCGCTCCCGCCGCCCCGCTGAAGTTCTCGGCGATCCTGCGGGCGATGATCGCCGGCCTGATCCACCGGCTCCGCGTCACACTCAAGGCCTCTCGGCCTCAACGCGATAGCTAAGGCCAGCGGCGGTGCCGGAAGGCGTAGTGCATGCGGCCGGCCATGACCCGGCCGTAACCAACCCCCATGCCGACGACCAGCACAGCCATCGACCAGAAGCTGATCTGGAACAACACGTCGGTGTGCATGCCGCCGACCAGTTCGGCCATGCCGAAGAACGCGCTGACCAACAGGAACACGGCGATGATCAACGTGACCCCGAGCAGCGCGGCCACCGCCACGCCCAAGGCGAGCGCGAAGAACAGCGTGGACACCGCCATCGACATCCCGAGCAGGCCAAGCCGTTGCCCGGTAGGGGTTTTGTCCACCGGCACCGCCCCAAGCCCGACCAGGTCGAAGAACAACCGCACGAACGCCGGGTTCCGCTCGTAAACCACGTGCGCGTCGATCAGGTTCGCGCGCCCCACCAACGGGAGGTCCACGACCGGGCCGAAGTGCCGCATCTTTCCGGAGACCACATCGAGGCGGTCGCGGATGTTGTGCCAGCGCAGGGTTTCCGCCAGGACGACGTCGGTGGTCATCGTCGACGGCCACAGCCACCGGACCTTCTCCAGCGGGCTGCCGATGGTCACGAGATCGGTCACCAAGCTCCGCGCGGAGGGTGTTATCGGGGCGCCGTCCTCGGCTCGGACGCAGCCGGTCAGGCCGTGGTAGGCGATCACGGTTCCGAGGCTGTGGGCGATGACGATGATCCGCGTGCAGCCGTCGGCGGCGGCTGCGTCGATGGCTCCGGCGAACCGTCGTTGGATGTCGACGGCGGCACCGGCCAATGTGGAATCCTCCCGCATCGCGTGTCCGGCCGAGCTCACGTAGTTCGTCACGTCGGCGAACACGCGGTCGAGCAAGCGTGGCAGGAACCCCTTCCGCGGTAGGAACAGCAGGGGGATGTGCAGCAGGAACAGCACTGGGGTGAGCAGGATCGTCCAGACCAGCGCGCCCGCCCAGCGGTTGGGCCGGTAGAAGCCGAACCGCTGGTTCAGCCACGGGAACCAGGCCAGCGCGTGCAGCTCGAACGGGTCGAACGAACCGTCGACCGCCTCCTTGCCCAGGATGTCCGCCCACCAGGTCTCGTAGACCCGCACTTCCCGGTGGCCCAACCGCAGGACCGCCCGGTCGCGCGAAACACGGTCCACTTCGGAAGCCATCTGCCTGCCCACGCCGACGGTGAACTTGGTCAGCGTCTCGCCCTGTGTCTGCTCGCCGATTCCGTGCACCAGCACGACTCCGAGCTGCTCATCGGTACCCATCACGGACCTCCCGCCCCTTCTGACAGGTTGGCCGGAGGGGCGCGCAGATACGGCTTGTGGCCGTTCTGTAACAAGGTGACCGTTGCCGATGTTCTCCCTCGGCTCTTCGAGCGCGCGTATCCTTGATCGTGGGCGGGCTTCACCAAGAGGAGTGGGGGATTGGCGACCACATCACGGAAGTCCCGTGCCCGCGATATGGCCAACTGGATCGACGACCGCTTCCGGCCCGCCGCCGGGCTGCGCCGGCAGCTGCTGAACAAGGTGTTCCCGAACCACTGGTCGTTCCTGCTCGGCGAGATCGCGCTGTACAGCTTCATCGTGCTGCTGCTGTCCGGCGTGTACCTCGCGATCTTCTTCGACCCGTCGATGACCGAGGTCACCTACAACGGCTCGTTCGTGAACATGCGCGGCCTGAGCATGTCCAAGGCGTACGAGTCCGCGCTGAACATCTCGTTCGACGTGCGCGGCGGGTTGTTCGTGCGCCAGGTGCACCACTGGTCGGCGCTGCTGTTCATGGCCTCGACGGTGCTGCACCTGTTGCGGGTGTTCTTCACCGGCGCGTTCCGGCGGCCACGCGAGACCAACTGGGTGATCGGCGTGGTGATCTTCGCGGTCGCCTGCGTCGAGGGCCTGTTCGGCTACTCGCTGCCCGACGACCTGCTGTCCGGCGGCGGCCTGCGGGTCACCTCCGGGCTGATCCTGTCGATCCCGGTGATCGGCACGTGGGCCCACGGCCTGCTGTTCGGCGGCGAGTTCCCCGGCACCGACACGCTTCCACGACTCTACGGTCTGCACGTGCTGCTGATACCGGCGATCCTGCTGGCGCTGATCGGCATCCACGTTGGACTGGTCTGGTACCAGAAGCACACCCAGTTCCCGGCGCCGAAACGCAAGGAGACCAACGTCATCGGCGTGCGGATGACGCCGTACTTCGCCATGAAGGCCGGTTCGATGATGGTGATCGTGACCGCCGTCTGCGCGTTCATGGGCGGGCTGTTCCAGATCAACCCGATCTGGAACTTCGGGCCGTTCAGCCCCGCGCAGATCTCCGCGGGAACGGTGCCCGACTGGTACATGGCGTGGACCGACGGGCTGCTCCGGCTGTGGCCCGCCTGGGAGATCTACCTTGGGAACTACACGATCCCCGCGGCGTTCTTCCCGTTCATGCTGGGGTTGCCGCTGTTGACAGTGGTGGCCGCGGTGTACCCGTGGATCGAGTCGAGGTTCACCCGCGACTACGCGCACCACGAGCTGTTGCAGCGACCCCGGGATGTCCCGGTGCGGACCTCGTTGGGCGCCATGGCGGTCACGTACTTCATGGTCGCGTTGCTGGCCGCGGGCAACGACGTCATCGCCGAGAAGTTCCACATCTCGTTGAACGCCACCACCTGGATGGGCCGGATCGGGCTGCTGTTGTTGCCACCCATCGTGTACGCCATCACCTACCGGATCTGCCTCGGGCTGCAGCGGGCCGACCGGGAGGTGCTGGAGCACGGTATCGAGACCGGCATCATCGTCCGGCTGCCCCACGGTGAGTTCATCGAGCTGCACCAGCCGCTGGCCGGCCGCGAGCTGACCTACCAGGGCGCGGCGGTGCCCAAGAAGATGAACAAGGTCGGCGCGGCCGGAAAACCACGGCCCGGCTCCCTGCTGACCCCCGACTGACCGGCCGCTGGATCCCGGTGATCGTCGGCGGCAAGGGGCCGCCGTGGCCGTGCCGTTCGTTCTACGTGCGACTCCGGGATCTCACCGACCTTGATCAGGTGGAGCTTTTCCCGGCTCGGGGGGCGCCCCGAGCCGGGTGGCCACGACCTCGCGCAAACCGTCGGCCAGCGCGATCCGCGGCCGCCATCCGGTGACCGCCGGGAAGGCCGAACAATCGGGCGCGCAACTGTGGAAATCACCCGAATCCGCATAGTCCGGCGGAGCTACGGAGACGACTGGGACCGGTGGCTCCCCGGACCGCGCGGCGGTGATGGCGGCGATGGTGGAGAACACGCCGCCGAGGCGTTCCGGACGACCGGTGCCGATCGCCCATGACCGCCCAGCCAGGGTGTCGGCGCAGGTCAGGGCCACAGCGAAGGCACGCGCCACATCGGTCACATGCACCAGGTCGCGGGCCACCGACCCGTCGTGCCACATGGTGAGGCGCTCGCCCGCGGCGGCTTTCCCGGCCATTGCCGAAATCACGCCCCGGCCGGTGGAGCCGGACACCGGGCTGCGCCCGTAAACCGTCGGCAGCCGAAGTGAGAACGCTTTTTCGTGCGACCGGAGGAGCATTTCCTCGGCGTCGAGTTTCTGCCGCACATATCCGGCGTGGATTCGATGCGCACACGATGCCTGCAATGTGCTCGCGAAAATGACCACGCCGGGTGGCCGGTCATGTTCGACGAGTTCTCGAATGACGCCGACGCCCAGACGTTGGGAAAGGTCTGTTGCCGAGCGCCATGATTGTTCGCCGCTGATGTGCGCGGCGAGATGCAGCACGATGTCCGCGCCTTCAACGGCGGTAGCGACGGATCCAGGTTCGGACAGGTCCACTTGGCGGACGTCGATTCCGCTCAAAGCGAAACCGGCCGACCGTGAAACGGCGCGGACACGCACCGGCGAACGGGCCAGCTCGGCCACGACCGCCGATCCCACGAACCCCGACGCACCGAGTACCGCCACCACCGGGAGCACCCGGTCAGGATAGCCGGAGGGGCTATCCTTGACGCCCGATGTCAAGACTGGAGGCCGACCGGTGAACAAGCTGGTCAGACCGCACGACACGGCGACCGAGACGCACACCGCGATCGCCCGTCAGCTGCTGGCGGACGCGACCGCGCGGCTGCTCGACCCCCTCGGCACGCTGTTCGACCCGGCGATCATCGAGCCGCTCCGGCGGCAGCTGCGCGGTGACTCGGAAATGTGGGCCGCCCAGGTGACCGGCCCGGATGAGCGGCTGGCCGGGGTGACCGCCCGGCGAATCATCGCCGCCATTTACTCCGATGGCGGTATCTTCGCCCCGCCGCGGGGCTGGTGGCAAAGCCCGTTCGGCGCATTGGTGGCCCGCCGGTTCGGCCATCCGACCGCCGATGTCGTTTCCCTGTCGGTGGCGAGTGCTATGCTGGGAATCACCCGGCAGGGTGCCCATGATCTGCTCAAACGCGGAAAATTGCGGCGTGACGGCGAGGATGGCGGAATACTCGTCAGCTCCGTCCAGGACCGTTTGAGCGTGCCCGTTTCCCCCAGGTGACATTCACGTCACAGGCGTTGTTCGCGCTCAGCGGACGCCCGGGGAGGCCGGAATATCGCCGGGGCTTACTACATTGGTTATGGATGGATCGCCCAAGCATCCCGTCCGGTGGCGACACCGGCGTGAGGCGCAGTCGAGGGTGTTGTTGTAGGGAGTGCAGATGTTCGAGAGGTTCACCGACCGCGCGCGGCGGGTGGTCGTCCTGGCCCAGGAAGAGGCCCGGATGCTCAACCACAACTACATCGGCACCGAGCACGTCCTGCTCGGGCTGGTGCACGAGGGCGAGGGTGTCGCGGCCAAGGCGCTGGAGTCCATGGGGATCTCGCTGGACGGCGTCCGCCGCCAGGTCGAGGAGATCCTCGGCCAGGGCCAGCACACGCCCAGCGGCAACAACCACTTCACCCCGCGGGCCAAGAAGGTGCTGGAGCTGTCGCTGCGCGAGGCGCTGCAGCTCGGCCACAACTACATCGGCACCGAGCACATCCTGCTGGGCCTCATCCGCGAGGGCGACGGCGTCGCCGCGCAGGTGCTGATCAAGCTCGGCGCCGACCTCAAGCGGGTCCGCCAGCAGGTGCTGCAGCTGCTGTCCGGATACGAGAAGGAGCCGGCCCAGGAAGGCCGCTCCGAGGGCACGACGGCGGGCTCGGCCGTGCTCGACCAGTTCGGCCGCAACCTGACCCAGGCCGCCCGCGAGGGCGCGCTCGACCCGGTGATCGGGCGGTCCAAGGAGATCGAGCGGGTCATGCAGGTGCTGTCCCGCCGTACCAAGAACAACCCGGTCCTGATCGGCGAGCCCGGTGTGGGCAAGACCGCCGCCGTCGAGGGGCTGGCCCAGCTGATCGTGCGCGGCGACGTGCCCGAGACGCTGCGCGACAAGCAGCTGTACACGCTCGACCTGGGGTCGCTCGTGGCCGGCTCGCGCTACCGCGGTGACTTCGAGGAGCGCCTGAAGAAGGTGCTCAAGGAGATCAAGACCCGCGGCGACATCATCCTGTTCATCGACGAGATCCACACGCTGGTGGGCGCGGGTGCCGCCGAGGGCGCGATCGACGCCGCGTCGATCCTCAAGCCGATGCTGGCCCGTGGTGAGCTGCAGACCATCGGCGCGACCACGCTGGACGAGTACCGCAAGCACATCGAGAAGGACGCCGCGCTGGAGCGCCGTTTCCAGCCGATCCAGGTGGGCGAACCCAGCCGCGAGCACACCATCGAGATCCTCCGCGGCCTGCGCGACCGGTACGAGGCGCACCACCGGGTGACCATCACGGACGCGGCACTGGTCGCCGCGGCCACCTTGGCCGACCGGTACATCAACGACCGGTTCCTGCCGGACAAGGCGATCGACCTGATCGACGAGGCGGGCGCGCGTACCCGGATCCGCCGGATGACCGCGCCGCCGGAGCTGCGCGAGCTGGACGAGCGGATCGCCGACGTGCGGCGGCAGAAGGAGTCCGCGATCGACGCGCAGGACTTCGAGGGCGCCGCGCGGCTGCGTGACTCGGAGAAGAACCTGCGGGGCGAGAAGTCCCAGCGCGAGCAGGCCTGGAAGGACGGCGACCTGGACGTCGTCGCCGAGGTCGACGAGGAGCAGATCGCCGAGGTTCTGGCGCACTGGACGGGTATCCCGGTCTTCAAGCTGACCGAGGAGGAGACCACCCGCCTGCTGCGCATGGAGGACGAGCTGCACAAGCGGATCATCGGCCAGGAAGAGGCGGTCAAGGCCGTCTCCAAGGCGATCCGCCGTACTCGTGCCGGCCTGAAGGACCCCAAGCGGCCCAGCGGTTCGTTCATCTTCGCCGGCCCGTCGGGCGTCGGTAAGACCGAGCTGTCCAAGGCGCTGGCGAACTTCCTGTTCGGTGACGACGACGCGCTCATCCAGATCGACATGGGCGAGTTCCACGACCGCTACACCGCCTCGCGGCTGTTCGGCTCGCCGCCCGGGTACGTCGGTTACGAGGAGGGCGGCCAGCTGACCGAGAAGGTCCGGCGCAAGCCGTTCTCGGTGGTGCTGTTCGACGAGATCGAGAAGGCGCACCAGGACATCTACAACACGCTGTTGCAGGTGCTCGAGGACGGTCGCCTGACCGACGGTCAGGGTCGCACGGTCGACTTCAAGAACACGGTCATCATCTTCACGTCCAACCTGGGCACCGCGGACATCTCCAAGCCGGTGTCCCTGGGCTTCGGTGGCGGCGCCGATGGCGCGAGCAACTACGAGAAGATGAAGCAGAAGGTCAATGACGAGCTGAAGAAGCACTTCCGCCCGGAGTTCCTCAACCGCATCGACGACATCATCGTGTTCCACCAGCTGACCCGCGACGAGATCATCCGGATGGTCGACCTGATGGTGACCCGCGTGGAGACCCAACTGCGGAACAAGGACATGGCGATCGAGCTGACCGCGAAGGCCAAGTCGCTGCTGGCCCAGCGTGGTTTCGACCCCGTGCTCGGTGCGCGGCCGTTGCGCCGCACCATCCAGCGCGAGATCGAGGACCAATTGAGCGAGAAGATCCTGTTCGGCGAGCTCGAGCCCGGCCAGATCGTCATCGTGGACGTGGACGGCTGGGACGGCGAGGGCACGGCCGACGACCGGGCGCACTTCGTGTTCCGCGGTGCGGCCAAGCGGCCCCAGGTGCCGGACGCGATCCCGGCCGACATCGTCGTCCAGGGTGACGCGTGACGCCTGGTCGCGCCGGGCGACCGAACTCCTGATCGCCGACCGGGCAACAGACCCGGCGACCCCGCTGCGGCAGTGCACCCTGCCCAGCGGGGCGCCGCTGTATGTGAAGGACGAGTCGGTCCGGCCGACCGGCAGCGTGAAGCACGGATTCGCGCGAAGCCTGTTCCTCGACGGGGTGTCCCGCGGCGTGATCCGCGCGGACACCCCGCTCGTCGATGCCACCAGCGGCAACATGGCGGTGGCCGAGGCGTACTTCGCGCGGCTGCTGGGTTTGCCGTTCACCGCGGTGGTTCCGGGGAAGACCTCAGCCGTCAAACGCGCTCGCATCGAGGAGCAGGGCGGCGCCTGCTGTCCCGTCGACCCGCCGCTTGCTGTTTACGAGCGGGCGGAGCGGCTCGCGGCCGACATGGACGGGCACTACCTGGACTGCCTGACCGCGATCGGCCCGGCGGTGGACGCCTGTCCCCCGTCGCTGGCCGACGAGATCCTCGCGGACATCAAGCCGGACTGGGTCGTCACCGGTGTGGGCACCGGCGCGACGTCCCGGTCGCTGGGACGGCAGCTGTCCACGCACATCGCCGTCGCCGATCCGGAGAACTCCGCCTACTTCCCGGGCTGGACAACGGACTGCGCCGAGTACGCCACCGGGATGCCTTCGCGCATCGAGGGAATCGGCCGGCCCCGGATGGAACCGGCGTTCGATCCGGATGTCGTCGACCTCGTCATCCCCGTGCCGGACGCCACGAGCGTCGCCGCGATGCGCTGGTTGAGCGGCGTCGGGTTCGCATTCGGCCCATCGACCGGTGCCGCGTTCTGGGGCGCGCTGCACCTGGTGCACCGGGGCGGGCCGGTCGTGGTGATCGCCGCCGACGCGGCCGCACCCTACGAGACCTCGTACTACGACGACTCCTGGGTCGCCGCCAAGGGCTGGGACCTCACGGCGGCCTTGGCGGACCTCGGAAACCGGCTGCGATAGGCACCCAACCGATCGCCGGTATGCCGGGTATATACGAGTATGGACAGCGTGTCCCACCGCGCGCCCGGCCAGGCCGAGGCGTTCGCGACGTGGGTGGGGGAACATGTGGCCGCGATGGCGCGGCTGGTCGCGCGGCTCGCACCGGAGCTGGAGCGCGACGACATCGTGCAGGAGTCGCTCACCCGCGCGTGGCTCAAACGACATCAGTACGACGGCCGTCGCGGCACGCCCTCGGTGTGGCTGCTGGCGATCACCGCGGACCAGGTCCGCAAGGCGCGGGCCCGATCCCGGCCCCACCTGTCCATTGTGGATGATGCCCCGGCCGGGGGCGGGACTCCTGACGACTCGCTGGATCTGCGGCGCGCGCTGGCGCAGTTGTCCGAACGGCAACGACTCGCGGTGGACTGCGTGTACTTCGCCGGGTTGTCCGTCGCCGAGACCGCGGCCGTCATGGGCTGCGCCGAGGGAACGGTCAAGTCCACGCTGGCCGACGCGCGGGCCAAGTTGCGCGTACTCCTGGAGGTGGCCGAATGACCGACCCGATCGACCTGCTGCTGCGCGACGCCGGTGAGGAGTGGCGCGCCACGCAACCCCAACCGCCGCGGCCCGACACTTCGCGCTGGCCGCCCGCTCGCCGCACTACTCGCCTGGCCCCGCTGATCGCGGCCGCCTCGGTCGTGGCTTTGGCGGCCGCGGCGGTCGTTGTCCTGACGCGGTCCGATGGCCCGGGCTCTCCGGCCAACGGCTCCGGGATGGGCGGGCCACCGAACCCTGGTACCGGCGACACGACGATCCCGCGTGCGGCGGAGGGTGTCGTCGGCATGGAAGGTCTCATCGTGCACGACGGGGACCTCGTGGAGGCGTCCGGGCAGGTCGAGACCAGGCCCGGCAAGCCCGTGCTGTTCTGTGAGCCCATACCAGTGGCCGACGTCGGCTACGCGCCGGGCCAGCGGCCATCCTGCATCGGCCTTCCGGTCACCGGCGTGGATCTGGACAAGCTGGCCGACCCGGCGGCGGACGGCGACATCCGGACCGGAATGGCGCGGTTGCGGGGAATCTGGCGGTCCGGCACGTTCACCGTCACCCAGCAGCTTCCGTACGTCCGCGAGCCGGTGAAACCACCCGTCAACGCCCAGGTGCCCTGCGCCACTCCCCCAGGTGGCTGGCAGCCCAAGGACACTGGTCCGCCGCTCGGTGACACGCTGCAGAACTACGTCAACAACGTGCATCCGGATCAGTTCAAACACCCTTGGACGGCCTACCCGTACGGCGGCCCGCCCGACGGCCGGACCGAGAACTGGAACAGCACCAGCGTCCTGGTGGTCGAGGTGGTCAAGGGCGACGTCGACGAGGCCCGCCGGGAACTGGAGAAACGCTATCCGGGCAATCTCTGCGTCATCTCGAGTCCGGGGCAGCAGAGCATCGCCGACTACAACAAGGTCAAGGACATCGCCGGCCAGCAGGTCAGGGACCTGGCCATGGACCAGTCCAACGGCGTCTACGGCTCGTCCATCGACATCAGCACCAACACCATCAACGTGCGGCTGAAGATGCTCACCCCGCAGCTGTACGAGAGGCTCAAGGCGATCCCCGGCCTCCACCTGGAGCCCTGGTTCGTCCCAGTGAACTAGGTCCACAAAGGACCATCGCTGGAGGGCACCGCATGACCGGGTCCCACGAGGCACCGCCCGGTGCAGTGCGAAGCTCCGCCAGACGGTTGGCAGCTCGAGGAAACCGACCGTGAGGACCTCCGCGACTACGTCTACAACACCCATCCGGACCAGTTCAAGGAACCGTGGGTCGCCTACCCGTACCCATTCCCCGCGGACGGCAGAACGGAGAACTGGAACAGCACCAGCGTCCTGGTGGTCGAGGTGGTCAAGGGCGACGTCGACGAAGCGCGGCGGGAACTGCAGAAACGCTTCCCGGGCAACCTGTGCGTTCACGCCAGTGCACTAAGTGGACTGTCTATAGTGGATCAGCCCAGTCCCTGTGCGTCTAGGCACGAGACCGTGGCGGGCGGGGCCTTGTGCTCGATGCGGTCGATGAGGCGGTAACCGACCGCCTCGTCGGCCGTGAACCACTTCGGTGGGTCCCAGTCGCGCTCGATCTCCGCAGGCGGCCGGCCGGTGTTCTCCGCGAGAATCGTGGCCAGGTCCCGGCTGCAGTTCGCGAACATCTCGGCCATCCTCAGTGTGGACGGTCGGCGACGCCTCGCTACGTCGCCGTAGCAACGCGTTGGCGACCGGACAAGCCAGACCTATGGCCCTGACAGTGCAACCGTAGGCGGCTTGCCGGCCCTGCACGCTCCGTGAACCTTGCCGTAACCTGGCGGAGTGGAACCCCAGTGGCTCACCGAACACGAACAGGCGGCCTGGCTGGGGCTCGCCTCCGTGCTGACCGCCCTGCCCCGGGAGCTGGACGCCAAGCTGCGCCGGGACGCCAACCTGAGCCACTTCGAGTACATCACGATGGCGATGCTGTCGCAGACCGAGGACCACACGCTGACCATGTCGCGGCTGGCCACGATCACCGGGGCGACCCTGTCCCGACTGTCGCATGTGGTCTCCCGGCTGGAGAAGCGCGGGTGGGTCCGGCGCGAGGCCAGCAGCTCCGACGCCCGCTCCACGCACGCGATCCTCACCGAGGAGGGCTACGCCAAGGTCGTCGAGGTCGCCCCGAGCCACGTCTCGCATGTGCGCTCGCTGGTGATCGACGCGCTGACCGAGGCTCAGCTCGGTCAGCTCCAGCGAATCACCGAACGGATCAACGCCCGCCTTGGGTGAGATTTCCCAGCCATCGGGAATATGGCCCAGAGACCGGGCCATTTCCTTTCAGACGAGCGAATCCCAGACCTCGTTCACCAGGTCGGCCACCCGCTGCGGTTCATTGCTGATGTCACCGGTGGGCCGGATCTCAACGGTCAGCGCGTCGCCGCTGCGCAGGCAGCTGGTGGTGTGCACGGAGTTCAGCGTGGGCGCCTGGCCCGCGGGGGTCGGGTCGTTGTGGATCACGCAGGACACCTCGGAGAACTGTTCCTCCTCCTCGGGCGCGTGCACCAGGCCCAATGTGTTCGGGTCCTGGTATTGCACGAACTGCGGGTTCTCCGCGGGCGCGCGGACCACGAGCACACTGATCTGGTTGCGCAGATCCTTGTCGGCATAGGCGCGCACGATCGCGCCGGCGCCGCCATTCGACTTCGACAGTCGTTTGGAACTCTGGTCATCCCATGATTTGACGCGGGCGACGTTCGCCGCGCCGGACGCACCGGTTTTGTTCAGCTCGACCTGATCGAACGGCACGAACTCGGCGATCCGCGACGGCAGCGAGACCGACTTCGGGTCGGCGCGATTGCTCCCTCCCCCGCCGCTCTCCAGCCAGAGTCCTCCCACGATCAACGCCCCGACAACCAGACCTATGACTCCGGCGACCGTCAACAAGCCCCAAGGGGGGCGGGGACCCGCAGGTGCGGAATGGGCGGGTTCGGCACTCAGCCGAGTCGGTCGCGTCATGCGCGAGATATTAGTGTCATCAATGGGCCGCCACGCCAGAGGCATGCGCCAAGTATGTTGAAATCGCGCCCTTACGTAACCCCGTTCTGGCGGGTGATTACCGAACTCGGGGTGCGTCCGGAAATATGTTGCCCGTCCGGCAATCCGCTCCCGACTCGGCCGGACCAGCGAGGACAGGTATCGGGCGGCGGAAAACGATCAAGGTGGCCCCCGGCGCGGCCGCGCAGGCCACCGGGAAACTCCGCAGAGCCTTCGCACACACTTCCGCCCAAAAGTGCAGCGACCTACCGGCCGGAAATGTACCGCCCCGAGCGGCTCTTTCACCGTTGAATACAAGGCGAACCACCCAAGCCGCGAGAAACTCCGCACCGTTCCGACGGGGCCGCTAAAATCGTCTAGACCAATCGCGATGCCGGAGTTCTCGCCGTTCCCGGCTAACGCGCGACAGCACACCAGTACGGACAAGCGGACCGTAGTGGTCTGAACCTCCAGGCCGCATTGTCCGGCCCGGCAATTCCCCCTTTGTGCCACCATGGACGCGCTCTCCCGCGCCGGGTTCGGCCACGACCGACAGACACCGGCGGATCACACCGGTGCGACGTAGAGCCACTCCCCGCCCTCGCGGACGAACCTGCTGTTCTCGTGGAGTTCACCCATCTGGCCGTTGACCCGGTACCGCGCACGGAACTCGACCATCCCGGCGCGGTGCAGCGGGCCACCGGCCGTTTTGTCCAGAATCTCCAGATCCACCCAGCGCAGTCCCGGCTCGAAGTCCACACTGCGCGGCCGGGCCGTCGAATGCCACGTCCGCAACAGGTACGCCTCGTCCTGGACGGCGAACGCGCTGAACCTCGACCGCATCAACGCTTCCGCGGTCCCGGCCACCCCGTCACCGCGATGGAACACCCCACAGCACTCCCCGTATGTGAGCCCTGTCCCACACGGACACCGCTTGCCACTGTCCACCGAACCATTGTGCTCGACCGTGGAAAGCCTCGTGGACCGGCCCCGCCGCGACCGGCCCACGAGAAGGGGCGCCTAGGAGCGCAGGCTGCGCGGACGCATGTCGGTCCAGACCTCGTCCACGTAGTCGGTGCACTCCTGCTTGGTACCCCGCTTACCCACCGCGTGCCAGCCGGCTGGGATCGCCAGATCGGCCAGCCACAGTGAATACTGGTCCTCATCGTTGCGCAGGACCTGGTATTCGGCGTTCTCGTCCATTGTGTACGTCCCTCCTAGACGGATACCGGAAACCGCCGCAGCACCGGACTCACGGTGACCAGCAGCGAGACAACAGCCATTCCCGCGGCGCACCACAACACCGCCGCGGTCCCATCCACGACCTCCACGAGCACCCCGCCCAGCGCCGGGCCCGCGGCCGCGGCACCGCCGACGAACACCCCCATCACGCCCATCAGCCGTCCCCGCAACTCATCGGGCGTCAACAGCAGCTGATGGGTGTTGATCGTGGTATTCGCTGTGGGGGCAAGAAAAGCCATACCCGCGAACAACGCTCCCAACACATACCCGTTGTCCACGAACACGGTCACCGGCGTCAGCAGGGTCACCATCCAGAACACCCCGACGATGGCGACGTACGGGCTGAGCAGCCGGTGGAACGTCGGCGCCACAAGGGATCCGAGCACCCCGCCGACGCCGAGCATCGCGGCCATCACACCGATCTCGCCGGCCGGGACACCGCGTGCCTCGGCCAGCACGATGACCACGATGTAGAAGGCGTTGAAGAAGAAGTTCAAACTCACCGCGCACAACGCGGTCACGCGGACGTGCCGATGTGCCCACACCCACTTGAGCCCGGCCAGGATCTCCAGATGGAACCGCTCCGGCGGCGTCTTCTCCCGCGGTGGGATCCGGACGAAACCGATCGTCACCAAGGAAACCAGGTGGGTCAGGAAGTCCACCAGGAACGGAACCGCCCGTCCCACCGCGAACAATACGCCACCCAGGGCGGTTCCCGCCATCTGACCGACCGAGGACCGCGCGGAGTTCAACGCCAGGGCGCTGGAAAGCTGTTCCGCGGGAACCAATCGGGGCAGGCTGGCGTCCTCGGCCGGTTCGAACAAGGCCCGGCAGACACCCATCACGACGGCCACCAGCACCATGTGCCCGACGGTCGCGCTTTCCCACCACAGCGCCAGAGCCAGACTGCCGACCGCCGTGGCCTGAGTCGCCTCACACCAGAGCATGATCTTCCGGCGATCCCAGCGGTCCACCAACGCGCCCGCGGGCAGCCCGGCCAGGAGCTGGGCCGCGGCGTCCGCCCCGAGCACAAGTCCCGACGCCGCGGGCGATCCAGTCAACGCCAGGACCACCAGCGGGAAAGCGATCATCGCGGTGCTGAAGCCGACCTCCGAGAAGGCCTGGCCCACCCACAGGAGCGTGTAGTTCCGGTTGCGGGACAGGGGGATCATCGGCACTCCCCCGCCATCTCCCGCAGCGCACCGGCGAACCGCGCGACCAGTTGCTCCATAGTGGACCTTCGATACCGGTCGGTCCGGTAGTACCAGGAGAACCCGAGCCTGCCCTCGCCGACCTCGCCCACGATATCGATCAAGTGCGCGGGCGGGGCGGCTGCGTCCTGCTCGCGGCCGATCGAGGGCAACACGCCACGGTAAAGCCCGAAGGCTCCGCCGGAGTCGAACTGTCCCAGGTAGTTGAACGACACCTGCGGCTGCGGGCTCGGCGGCAGCCGATCGGTCAGGTACCGCAAGGCACCATACCCGAACCCGTTGCTTGGAACCGCACGGATCTGACGCCGGACCGACTTGACGATCTCCCGCCAGCCACCGGCCGGAACGGTCACCGAGACCGGGAACATCGTGGTGAACCAGCCGACTGTCCGGCTGAGGTCGGCACCGTCCACAATGTCCTCACGGCCGTGTCCTTCCAGGGCCAGGGACACCCGCGAGTCGCCGGCCCAGTCCGCCAACGCCCACGCACTGGCTGCCAGCAACACATCGTGGATCCCGGTGCGGTAGGCGGTAGGCGCTCCTCGCAGCAACGCATCCGTCTCCTCGGCCGTCAGCAACACCGACACCGAGTCGATCGAGCCTTGCCCGTCATCGAGGTCCACCGGAAGTGGCTGTACGGAGGCCTTTTCCCAGAACGGAACCTGATCGTCCAGCCCACCGTCTCCGACGAACTCGGTCAACCGCCGGGACCAGTCCTGGAAGGATGTCGTCTTGGCTCCCAGCGAGATCCCGGTCCCCGCCACGGCCTGCTGGTAGGCGGTGTTGAGATCGTCGAGCAGGATTCGCCACGACACGCCGTCCACCACCAGGTGGTGTACGACGATCAACAGCTTCGGCCGCTCACCCGTGAAGAGCACCGCCTTCACCAACGGTCCTGCCGCCAGGTCGAAACTGGCGTGCGCCACGTCGGCGACGCCCTCGATGTCCTCCGTTTCAACGACCTGCAGCACATCGGCCGGTTCGACCGGCCCATTGACCTGGCGCCACTCGCCATCCTCGGCCGCGAACCGCATGCGCAGAGCGTCGTGGTGGACGAGCAGGGCGTCGAAGGCCTCGCGAAGGGCTTCCTGGTCGACATCCGGGTCGAGTTCGACGAAGTGGGACTGGTTGAAGTGGTGCGGACTGATCTTGTGTTCGTCGAAGAACCACCGCTGGATCGGCGTCAGCGGGACATCGCCGACCACCGGTTCCTGGTTGTGCGGATCGGGCGCGTCCAGGGTGACGAGCGGGGCCATCGCGGCGATGGTCTGGTGCAGGAACACATCTTTGGTCGCGATGTGCAGACCCGCTTGGCGTGCCTTGGCGACCACCTGGATGCTCAGGATCGAGTCGCCGCCCAGCTTGAAGAAGCTGTCCTGGACGCTGACCCGCTCCAGCCCCAGCACCTCGGCCCATACCGCCGCCAACGCCGTCTCGACCGGGCCTTCCGGAGCGACGTACTCGCCGGTGTCCGCGAAGGACGGTTCCGGCAACGCACGCCGGTCGACCTTCCCATTTGGACTGACCGGCAGCGCCGTCAACCCGGCAAACGCGGCAGGGACCAGGTATTCGGGCAGGCTTCGGCCCAGGAACTCCCGGACATCCGCCGGTACCTCGGGCACAACGTAGGCCACCAACCGCTTGTGGCCCTCGTCGGTCCGCACCACCGCGACCGCCGCCTCGATCTCCGGGTGTGCCCGCAGTGCGGCCTCCACCTCGCCGAGCTCGATCCGGTACCCGCGGATCTTGACCTGCTCGTCCGCCCGGCCAAGGAACTCGAGCTCCCCGGTGGTCCGCCAGCGCACGAGGTCACCGGTCCGGTACATCCGTTCGCCCGTCCCGAACGGACTCGCCACGAACCGCTCGGCGGTGAGCCCGGGCCGGTTCAGATAACCGCGAGCCAGCCCTTGGCCGGAGACGTACAGCTCACCGGCAACCCCGATCGCGACCGGCCGGAGCGAAGCGTCGAGCACATGAGCACGCGTGTTCCAGATCGGCCGGCCGATCGGCGGCGCGCCACCGGGAACCAGCGGCTCACTCCACGTCGAGACCACAGTGGACTCGGTCGGCCCGTAGGCGTTGATCATCCGGCGGCTCGGTGCCCAGCGTTCGACCAGATCCGCCGAGCAGGCGTCACCACCCACGACCAACGTCCGGAAGTCCGGCAACGGCACGTCCGGCACGGTCGCCATGGCCACCGGCGGGATCAGCGCATGCGTAACCCGGTACGTCGTCAGCACATCTGCCAGATGTTCGCCAAGCAGCGGCCCAGGCGGCGGCACGACGAGACTCGCGCCAACCGGCAGCGACATGCACAGCTCCAACACGGAAGCGTCAAAGCTGGGCGACGAGAACTCCAGCACCCGGTCTCCCGGCCGGACCTGCAGATGATCCGCCTCGGCCGCGGCGAAGCTGGCAATCCCGGCGTGCGAAACGACCACGCCCTTGGGCCGTCCGGTCGATCCGGACGTGTAGATCACGTAGGCCGGGTGTTCCAGCCGCCGCTGGACACCGAGGTTCGACTCGTCACCGTCCACATCGGTCGGATCGGCTTCGGTCAGCACGATCACCGGCGACGCGTCGGCCAGCATGAAGTCGATCCGTGCCTGTGGATAGGCCGGGTCGACCGGCAGGAAGGCCGCCCCGGTCTTGGCCACGGCCAGCTGCGCCACGATGATGCCCACTGATCGCGGCAGCACCAACGCGACGATCCGCTCCGGACCGGCGCCGCGCTCGATCAGCCGCCGCGCCAACCGGTTGGCCCGCGCGTTGAGTTCGGCGTAGCTGATCTCGCCACCCTCGAACACGACCGCCGGGGCATCCGGTGTCCGTGCGACCTGCGCTTCCACCAGCTCCGGGAACGTCGTCGGCACAACAGGTTCGTCGGTCGAGTTCCACCTGTCCAGTAGCCGCAGCTCACTCGCGGGCGCCGAGCGGATTTCCCGCAGCGGCCGCCCGGGCGTCTCAGCGACCCCGGCGAGCAGCACTTCCAGGTGCCCGGTCAGCCGCCGGATCGTGTTCTCGTCGAACAGATCCGTGTTGTAGGTGACCACACCTTGCAGCCCGCGGTCGTCCTCCCGGAACTCCAGGGTGAGGTCGAAACTGGCCGTCGCGACCGGCAGGTCAAGGTCCTCGGCGACCAGGCCGGGCAGCTGGACCTGCTCGTTCGGCGTGTTCTGCAGCACCACCATGACCTGGAACAGCGGTGTCCGGCTGGTGTCCCGGTCCGGCTGGACGGCATCCACGATCTGTTCGAACGGCACGTCCTGGTGAGCGAACGCCTCCAGCACCGTCTCCCTAACAGTGTTAGAGAACGATTCGAAGGTGCTCCGTTCATCCACAGTGGACCGAAGTACCAGTGTGTTGACGAAGAACCCGATCAGCCGCTCCAGCTCGGCCCGGTCCCGGCCCGAGGTGACCGTGCCGACGGCGATGTCGTCCTGGCCGGTCCACCGATGCAACACGACCTTGCACGCGGCCACCAGCGTCATGAACAACGTGCGGTTGCCCAGTTGTCCCTGCGCCTTGAGCTTGCCAACAATCGCCGCCGGGACATCGAACTCCAGCACAGCCCCGTTGTCGGTGTGCACAGGCGGTCGCGGCCGGTCGGTCGGTAGCTCCAGGGGCGTGACGCCGTCGAGCCGCTCTCGCCAGAAGTCCAGCCCGGTCGGGTCCTGCTCCCGTTGCCAGGCCGCGAAGTCCGCGTACTGGATCGGCAGCTCGGGCAGATCGGCCCGATCACCGTCGATCTCCGCTCGGTACAGCTCGGCCAGGTCGGTCATCAGCACACCGCCCGACCAGCCGTCCGTGACGATGTGATGCATGATCATCGCCAGCACATGCTCGTCCTCGGCGAGCTTCAACAAGCATGTCCGCAGCAACGGCCCTCGCCGCAGGTCGAACGGCCGCCGGCTCGCGGCCAGCAGCACCTCGTCCACGTCGGACACACTCAGCACCGGCAGCGAAACCTCGCGGTGCGGGTGCACGACCTGCACGCCCTTGCCGTCGACCTCGTCGAACGTGGTCCGCAGCGACTCATGCCGTCGCACCAAAGCGTTCAACGCCCGGCGAAGCGCGTCCGCGTCGACCGAACCAGTCAGCCGGATCGCCAGCGGCGTCACATATTCGGCGCTGCTCGGGTCGAACGAGTGCAGGAACCACAACCGCTGCTGCGCGAACGACAGCGGCAGCCCGCCATCCCGAGACCGGCGCGGGATCACGGTGTGTGTTGTCTGGACAATCCGCGATGCCAGGTCGGCAACCGTCGGAGCGTCGAACAAGGCGCGGGTGGACAGTTCGGCACCCAGCTCCGCCCGGAGCCGGGAGATCACCCGGATGCTGAGGATCGAGTCCCCGCCCAGCTCGAAGAAGTTGTCCCGCACGCCGATCCGGTCCTTGCCAAGCAGGTCCGCCCAGATCGACGCGACCACCCGCTCGGTCTCGTTGCGCGGAGCCACATACCGCGCCTCCCGGAGGTCCGGGTCCGGCAACGCCCGCCGATCCAGCTTGCCGTTGGCCGTCAACGGCAAGGCAGTGAGCGGCACGAAGGCCGACGGCGTCAGGTAGTCCGGCAACGCCTGGGCCGCGAACTCAGCCAGCCCGTCCGGCACCGCGGGAACGACGTACGCGACGAGCTTCTTGTTGCGAGCCACGACAGCCACATCAGTGACGGACGGATGCGCGGCCAGCACTGCTTCCACTTCACCGGGTTCGATCCGGAAGCCGCGGATCTTGACCTGGTCATCCGCCCGGCCCAGGTAGTCGAGCGTCCCCGTCCACCGGACCACGTCCCCGGTCCGGTACATCCGGTCGCCCGCACGGAAAGGATCCGCGAGGAACCGTTCCGCGGTCCGCCCGGGCTGGTCGAGGTAACCCCGCGCGATCCCGGCGCCCGCGATGTACAGCTCGCCGGGAACCCCTTCACCCACCGGCCGCAGCCGCGAATCAAGAACGTAGGTCCGGGTGTTGTCGAGCGGGCGTCCGATCGGGACGGAGCCGGGCACGTCGGTGACCATGTGACAGGTCGCGAACGTCGTGGCTTCGGTCGGCCCATACACGTCGACCACCGTCACATCGGGACAAGCCTCACGAACCCGCCGCACCGCCGCGGCCGGAACGGCCTCGCCGCCGGTCCACACCTCCCGAAGTCCGCTGAGGCACCTCGGATCGTCGGCGGCGACCATCCGGAACAGCCCAGTGGTCAGGAACATCGCCTGCACGCCCGACGCAATCGCTTGCCGTATCCGGGCGATGTCGACATCCCCGGTGGCCACGACGATCCGGCCACCGTTCAGCAGCGGCACCCAGATCTCGTAGGTCGACGCGTCAAACGCTTGCGGCGAGTGGAAGAGCACACATTCGTGCCCTCGCAGCCGTCGATCACAGGCCAGCGCGACAACATCCCGGTGCCGGACGGCGACCCCCTTGGGCTTGCCGGTCGACCCGGACGTGTACATCACGTACGCCAGCTGATCCGGATGAACAGCAACACCGAGATCGGCAACAGATCCCGCACCCGGACGAACAACCGGTCCACTGTGGATCTGCCGGGCGACCGATTCCCAGACTGTGTCGGTCACCATGGCATCGCAGCCGGCCACCAGCGCACGAAGCCGATCCACGGGAGAACGGCTGTCCAGCGGCAGATAGGCCCCGCCGGCCTTGACGATGCCGATGATCGCGGCCACGAGATCCACCGACCGCTCCATCAGCACGCCGACCCGCGCCTCAGCGCACAGCGACAGCTGGCTCGCCACCTGGTTGGCCCGGGCGTTCAGCTCCCGGTAGGTGACGTCGTCGATGGCCGGCGCGTCCGGCGTCCGTGCCACCTGTGCCTCGAACATCGTGACGATCGAGACCTCCGGCACCGCATGGACATCCCCGGTCCACTCCGCCAGCAGCCGATCCCGCTCCCCCGGCAGCAACCAGGACAGGTCGCCGACGGGTTCGTCGATGGCGTCCGGCATCGCGGTGAGCAGCCGTTCCAACCGCTGGGCCAGCAACGCGATCGTGCCCGGGTCGAACAGCTGCGGGTCGTACGCGACCTCCACGTTCAGCGCCGAGTCGAGGTAGGCCCGGGCGCTCAACGGGAAGTTCGTGGTGTCGACGCCGTCGATCTCCTCGACCTCGGGCGCGCCGGGGATGGACTCGGCGCCGATCGGGTAGTTCTCGAACGCCACCATGCTGTCGAACAGCTTGGTCCCGGCCCATGCCTGGATCCGGGCCAGGGACACGAAGTCGAACCGGCGCGCCTCGGTCTGCCCGGTCTGGACCTCCCGGAGCCACTCCCCCAGCGGCAGGTCCATGGCGAGCAGAACGCGGGTGGGCACCGTGTTGATGAACATCCCGATCATCGACTCGACCCCGGCCAGCTCGGCGGGCCGGCCGGACACGGTGGTCCCGAACACCACGTCCGCCTCGCGGCTGTACCGCGACAGCAACAACGCCCACGCCCCCTGGACGAGGGTGTTGATGGTCAGCCCCTTGCGCCGGGCCATCGCCGACAACGCCTCCGCCGGAACGGAGATCTCGACCGACTCACAGGACTCCGTCCGGTGCGCCTCGGCCGGTGCCCGGTCGAACGGCAACGGGGTGGGTGCGGCGACTCCTTCCAGAGTGGACCGCCAGTAGCGTTCCGCCTCGCCCTGGTCCTGACGGCTCAACCACTCCAGGTAGTCCCGGAACGGCCGTCGCGCGACCGGCGTGTACGTCCCGCTGTAGCGCTCGATCACTTCGGTGAACACCTGAGCCACGCTCCACCCGTCCAGGCTGAGGTGGTGCGAGGTCCAGACCAGCTCGACCACGTCACCGGGCAGCCGGGTGATGGCCAGGCTCATCATCGGCGGCACGGTCAGGTCGACCGGCATCGGCCCGTCGAAGCCGACCGGGAGCGTCACACCGCGGTGGACGATCTGCACCGGCTCGTCCACGCCTTCCCACAACACCGAGCTGCGCAGCACCGGCGTGTGGTCGACGGTCGCCTGCCAGGCGGCCACCAGCCGTCGCACATCCCGGACCCCGGTGAGCCGGAGCCTGGTCTCGTTGAAGTAGGCGTTGTTCTCGGCGAGGCTGTGGAACAACATCCCGGCCTGCAACGGAGTCAGCGGATAGATGTCCTCGACGGCCGGGCCGAGCCGGTCGAGCTGGGCCTGAGTCATCCTGACCAGCGGGAAATCGGACGGCGTCCGGCCGCCGGCCGACTGTCCACAGTGCTCGATGATCTCACGCAGCGCGTCGAGCACCGCCTCGGCGAGCCTCCGCACGGTCTCCGGCTCGTGGATCTCGGCCGAGTACTCCCAGTCGAGGTGCAGTTCGCCGTCCTCGACCGCGCCGGTGATGTCCAGCAGGAAGCCACGGTCGAACGAAGGTGACACATCGGCGCCGATACTCGGGCAGCTGCCCCGGATCAGGCCTTCGTCCACACCGGAGTCCCACTGGCCGTGGTAGTTGAAGCACACCGGCGCCAGCTCACCCATGTCCCGGCCACCGAGGTACTTCAGGAGCTCATAGCTCAGCCCACGACTGGGCACGGCCCGCAGCTGTTCCTTGACAGACTTGAGCGTAGAACCCCAGTCGTCCGAAACGTCCAGCCGCACCGGGAACTGCGTGGTGAACCAGCCCACCGTCCGCGACACGTCGACGCCTTCGATCAGGTCGTCGCGGCCGTGTCCCTCGACGGTGATCGCGGCCCAGTCCTGACCGGCCCACCGGGCCAGCACGGACGCCAAGGCGCTCAACAGGACGTCGTTGATCTGCGTCCGGTACACCTCGGGAACCTTGTGCAGCAGGGCATCCGTGTCCTCACGCCCCAACCGCACGACCACACTTCGAGCATCCGCAACAGTGTTACCGCCGTCGTGGTCGCGCGGCAGCTCGAACGCGGGAGTCTCCGGCCACACGTCCGGCTCGAACCGGGCAGCCTGCCTGGTCAGCTGGTGTGCCCACTGGCGGAACGCGGTGGTCTTGGGACCGAGATCCACCGGCCGCCCGGTCCGGATCTGCTCGTAGGCGGTGGCGAGATCGGCCAGGAGGATCCGCCACGACACGCCGTCGACCACCAGGTGGTGAATGGTCAGGAACAGACGGGGCCCGGGGAACAGGACCGCCTTCAGCATCGGGCCGGTGGTGTAGTCCAGGCTGGTCTGAGCCGCCAGCGCGATCTCGTCCCAGTACCCGTCCCCCGCCACCGTGAACACGTCTTGCGCGGGCCCAACATCCTGCGCCCCGTCCGCGAACCGGGACCGGAGGGCCTCATGGTGATCGACGATGGCCGCGATCGCCTGCCGCAACGCGTCCACGTCCAGGTCGTCGGTCAGCTCCACGAACATCGACATGGTGAAGTGCCGCGGCCCGCCTTGCGCGAAGAACCACCGCTGGATCGGCGTGAGCGGCGCCGGCCCTTCGATCTCCGGCGCCACTTCACCGGAGTCCACTGTGGTCACTGTCGCCAACGCCGCGACAGTGGGGTGCAGGAAGACATCCTTGGAGGTCAGGCGCAGCCCTTCACGGCGAGCCCGGGACACCACTTGGATGCTCAGGATCGAGTCGCCGCCGAGCGCGAAGAAGTTGTCCTCAACCCCGAGTGGCACACCGAGCACCTCCGACCAGATGCCGACGAGCACACGTTCGGTCTCCGTCCGCGGCGGCACGACGACGCCCAGCTCGATCTCGGGATCCGGCAGGGCGTTCTTGTCCAGCTTGCCGCTCACCGTCATCGGCAGCACGGGAATCGACACGAACGCGGACGGCACCATGTAGTCCGGCAACACGCTGCTGAGGTGTTCGCGCAGACCCTCGACCGGGCCGGCCACGTAGGCCACCAGGCGGCCATCGCGTTCGATCACCGCGGCCGCGTCGATCCCGTCCCGTTCGGCCAGCCGGGCCGCGATCTCGCCCGGTTCGATCCGGAACCCGCGAATCTTGACCTGGTCGTCGGCCCGGCCGAGGTACTCGAGCCCGGCCTCGGTCCAGCGCACGCGGTCACCGGTCCGGTACATCCGGCCCGGACCGAACGGGTTCGCCACGAACCGGTCCGCGGTCAGCCCCGGCCGGTTCAGATACCCGCGAGCAACCTGCGGTCCGGCCACGTAAAGCTCACCCGGAATGCCATCGGGTACCGGTGACAGGTACTCGTCCAGGACATAGGCGCGCAGGTTCCGCAGCGGGACACCGATGACCGGCCGGTCACCGTCCACTCGGCACGAAGTCGCGTCCACAGTGCACTCGGTCGGGCCATAGAAGTTGTACACCTCAATGCCGCTGAGCTGCTGCCACAGCGACCGGTCCATCGCCTCGCCGCCCACCATCATCTTGGTGGCCACGTTCAGCAGCCCGGCGGGGATCAGCTGACGCAGGTAAGACGGGGTGAGATCGAGGAAGCCGATGTCGTTCGCGGCCACATAGGACACCAGCGCCTCGGGGTCGAGACGGGTGTCGTCGTCGATCAGGTGCAGCTCGTGGCCATTGGCCAGCAGCACCAGGCCTTCCAGCGACGTGTCGAACGAGAACGCCGCTGTCAGCGCCACCCGCATCCGCCCCGGGAGAACAATGTCGTGGTTCGCTACAAGGTTGGCGAGCTGACGGTGCTCGACCACCACGCCCTTGGGCCGGCCGGTCGACCCCGAGGTGTAGATCACGTACGCGGCCTGCGAGCCGTGTGGCTGCTTTGGTGCGGTGTCGGGCATCTCGTCGAGGTCGGGCAGGCTTTCCAGAACCAGCACCGGTTCGGCGTCGGTCAGCATCATCGACACGCGCTCGTCCGGGAGCCCCGGGTCGATCGGCAGGTAGACCGCGCCCGCCTTCCACACCGCGAGGATCGCCGCGATCATCTCGGGCGACCGCGGCAGCTTCAACGCCACCACGCGCTCCGGTCCGGCACCCAGGCCGATCAGCCGATGTGCCAACCTGTTCGCCCACACGTCCAGCTCGGCGAAGGTGAACAACCGCTCCTGGAACACCAGTGCGGCCGCGTCCGGAGTCCTCGCCGCCTGTGCCGCGAACACAGCCGGATAGGTCGTGTCCGCTACTTCCAGAGCCTGGAACGGAATCCGGTCGCTGCCGGTCAGCAGCTCAGCGACCCGGCAGCCTGGGGCCACGTTGTCCAGCAGGACAAGCAGATGCTCCACCAGCCGGGCGATCGTCGCAGCGTCGAACAGGTCGGTGTTGTACTCGACCGCGCCCGCGAGGACGTCACCGCGCTCCTGGAACTCGAAGGTCAGATCGCAGGCGGCGGTGACGACCGGGAGCTGAACCTCCGCCACGTCCAGCCCGGCGATCGACGGGACCTCGCTGGGAGTGTTCTGCACCAACACCATCACGTCGAACAATGGGTTGCGGCTGGTGTCCCGCTGTGGCTGCACGGCGTCCACGACTCGCTCGAACGGCACTTCCTGGTGCGAGAACGCTGTCAGCACCGTTTCTCTAACGCTGTTCAGGAGATCGCCGAAAGTCACTCCGGTATCCACAGTGGACCGGATGACCAGGGTGTTCACGAAGAACCCGACCAGCCGCTCGACTTCGGCGTGCTCGCGCCCGGATGCGACGGTCCCCACGGCGATGTCGTCCTGACCGGAGTAGCGCGCCAGCAGCACCTGGCACGCGGCCATCAGCGTCATGAACAGCGTGCCCTCGGCGCCATGGCCGACCGCCCTCAGCCTCGCCGTGACCTCGGCAGGCACTTCGAACTCGTGCATCGCACCCGTGGCCGTGAATACGGGCGGCCTGGGCCGGTCCGTGGGCAGGTCCAAGGGTTCGATCCCGGCCAGCCGCTGCCGCCAGTAGTCGAGCTGGCCGCCCAGGACCGGCTCGGACAGGCGGTCTCGTTGCCACACGGTGTAATCCGCGTACTGGATGGGCAGGTCCGGGAGCGTCCGGCCTTCGTAGAGCGCGGCCAGGTCCTCGGTCAGCACGCTGGTCGACCAGCCATCGGTAACGATGTGATGAATACTCAGCACCAACACATGGTCTACATCGGACAGTCGCAGCAGGGTGGGCCGGAACAGCGGTCCCTGTGACAGGTCGAACGGCCGGCGAGCCTCGGCCAGCAGGACCCGCTCAAGATCCGGCTCGGCCACGTCGATCATGGGAAAGACCACGTCATCCGGCGGGTGGATGACCTGCACCCCGGCGTCGAACGTGGTCCGCAGCGACTCGTGCCGGTCGACGAGCGCGGTCATCGCGGTGATGAGCCGGTCGATGTCCAGCTCGCCGCGCAGGCGGAGCACGGTCGGGGTGATGTACTCGGTGCTGTCCGGTTCGAACTGGTCCAGGAACCACAACCGTTGCTGCGCGAACGAAAGCGGGATCTGACCGTCGCGCGGCACCGGCCGGATCGGGTTCTCCTCGCCGTCCAGGGGAATCGCCTCGGCCAGGCCGGCGACGGTCGGGTACTGGAAGACGATCCGGGGCGACAGCTGGACGCCGAAGATCGCCCGGAGCCGGGAGACGACCTTGATGCTGAGGATGGAGTCGCCGCCCAGCTCGAAGAAGCTGTCGTTGGCGCCGATCTTGTCGACGCCCAGGACCTCGCTCCAGATCCGGGCCACCGCCCGCTGAACGTCCCCGTCCGGCTCGACATACCCCTCGGCCGCGGTGAAATCGGGCTCAGGCAGCGCCTTCCGGTCGAGCTTCCCGCTCACCGTCAACGGCAACCGGTCCAGCGAGACGAACGTTGCGGGCACCATGTAGTCGGGCAGCGACCTGCCCAGATACTCCCGGAGCCCATCCACCGCGCCCACGACGTAGGCGATCAGACGGCCATCGCGCGCGATTACGGTCGCGGCCTCGATGTCCGGGTGATCCAGCAGCCGCGCCTCGATCTCGCCCGGCTCGATCCGGAAGCCGCGGATCTTGACCTGGTCGTCGGCCCGGCCCAGGTACTCGATGCCCTCCGAGGTCCACCGGGCCAGGTCGCCGGTCCGGTACATCCGTCCCGGCCCGAACGGGTTGGCGATGAACCGGTCGGCGGTGAGACCGGGCCGGTTCAGATATCCGCGGGCCAGTTGCGTCCCCGCCAGGTACAGCTCGCCGGGAACGCCGACCGGAACCAGGTTCAGCCGCGAGTCCACAATGTACGCGTACTGGTTGGCCACCGGACGGCCGATCACCGGCCGATCGCCTTCGACGCCACACCACACAGTGTCCACAGTGGCCTCAGTGGGACCGTAGAAGTTGTACGCGTGCACGGTGTTCAGCTGCTGCCACAGCGCCTGGTCGGTCGCCTCACCGCCGACCATGACGAACCGGGCGTGCTCCAGCAGTCCGGCCGGGATCAGCTGCCGCAGATAGGACGGCGTGAGGTCGAGCAGGTCGATGCCGTTCGAGGCCACATACCGCACGAGCGCATCCGGATCCCGCCGGGTGTCGTCGTCGATCAGGTGCAGTTCGTTGCCCGTGGCCAGCAGCACCAGGCCTTCCATCGAGGTGTCGAACGAGAAGGCCGCCGTGAGCGCGACCCGGATGTCGCACGGGAGGATCGAGCGGTGGTTGGCGACCAGGTTGGCCAGGCTGCGATGCTCGATGACCACCCCCTTCGGCACACCGGTCGAACCCGACGTGTAGATGATGTAGGCGGACTGTGAGCCTTGTGGCGGCGCCAGATCGGTGTCCGGGGCGCCGTCGATGTCCGGCAGTTCCTCCAGCACCAGCGCGGGACGGGAGTCGGTGATCATCGCGGCGACCCGCTCGGCGGGCAGTTCGGGGTCGATCGGCAGGTAGACCGCGCCCGCCTTCCACACCGCGAGGATCGCGACCACCATCTCGGCCGTGCGCGGCAGCTTCAGCGCGACAACGTCCTCGGGCCCGGCATCGAGGCGGTGAGCGACCTTGTTCGCCCACGCGTTCAGCTCCGCGAACGTGTACCGCTGGTCCTGGAACACCAGGGCGGTCCAGTCCGGAGTGGACTTGGCCTGAGCCGCGAAGATCTCCGGATAGGTCAAGCGTGGCACGTCGAGCGACACCCCGCGGCCGTCAACGAGGGCGCGCATGGTGTCCTCTGTAGACAACCATGGCAGGTCGTCGATCAGCACCGAGGGATCGGCGATGATTCCGGTCAGGATCCGCTGCAGGCGCTCGGCGAGCCGATGGGCGGTGTGCTCGTCGAACAGCCGGGGATCGTAGGCGAGGTCGAGGTGCAGGTGATCGTCGACGTGCGCGGACAGGGTCAGCGGGAACGTCGTGTTGTCGACAGCGTCGATCTCGACCACGCGGGGTTCGGCGGTGGTCCGGTCGAGGGGATAGTTCTCGAACACGACCACGCTGTTGAACAGGTCCGTGCCCACCCACTGCTGGATCTGGGCCAGCGAAACGAAGTCGAACCGCCGGGACTCGCTTTGCCCGGCCTGCAGGTCCCGCAGCCAGCCGACGACGTCCCGGCCGCCAGAGACGATCGCCCGGGTGGGCACGGTGTTGATGAACATGCCGACCATCGACTCGACGCCGGTCAGCTCGGCGGGGCGCCCGGACACGGTGGTCCCGAACAGCACGTCCGACCGTCCACTGTGCCGGGCCAGCAACAACGCCCAGGCGCCTTGGACAACCGTGTTCACCGTGAGCCCGTTGTCCTGGGCCACTTCCCGGATGCCGGTGACCGTGGCCCGCACGGACGCACTCGACTCGGCCTGGTGCGCCGCCCGCGGTTGACGGTCGTAGGGCAGCGGCGTCGGTCCATCCACATCGGACAGCGCCTCGCGCCAGTACCGCTCGGCCGCTTCCTGGTCCTGTTCGCTGAGCCAGCGCAGGTAGTCGCGGAACGGCCGGCGGGACACCGGTTCCGGCGTCCGGCCGCCGGCGATCGCCCGGTACTCCTCGCACACCTCGGCGAACACCTGCGCGGTGCTCCACCCGTCCAGCAGAACGTGGTGAGACGTCCAGACCAGCCGGACTCGCTTGTCCGTCAAGGGTTCGATGGAGATCGCGGTCAGCGGCGCCTGAGTGAGGTCGAACCGCTCGGGCTGTCCGTGCCGGACAACGACGTTCCGGTGCACGACCTGAAGCCCGGCCTCCGGGAGCACGCTCGATCGCAGCACCGGCGTGCGGTCCACGACCCGTTGCCACGCAACGCCGAGCGCCTCCGGATCGGCGACACCGTCGAGCACCAGCGAGATCCGGTCGACGTATGCGGTCGGTTCGACCAGACTGTGGAAGACCATCCCGGACTGCAGCGGCGTGAGCGGGTAGATGTCCTCGATCTCCCGGCCATCGCCGACGATCTCGTCCACCTGCGCCTGAGTCAGCGACGCCAACGGGAAGTCCGAAGGCGTGCGACCGCCGACAGACGGTGACTCACAGTGCTGGACGATCTGACGCAGCGCGGCCACCATCGCGTTGGCGAGGATCCGAACCGTCGCCCCGGTATGGATCTCGGTCGAGTACTCCCAGGTCAGCACCAGCTCGCCGGACTCGACGAGCCCCGTCACGTCCAGCAGGTAGGTACGAGGCTCGTCGGCGGCGATGTCCAGACCGGGGGCCTCGAGACGGGCTTGGTACAGGCCACCGATCTCGAACTTGCCGTGGTAGTTGAAACAGATCTCCGGCAGCGGGCCCACTTCGGCGCCGCCCAGGTACTTCAGAGCCTCATAGCTCAAGCCACGGTCGGGAACGGCACGCAGCTGTTCCTTCACCGACTTCAGCACGTCACCCCAGTCCCCCGCCGGAATGTCGAGGTGGACCGGGAACTGGGTGGTGAACCAGCCGATCGTCCGGGACAGGTCGATGTCGTCGAAGATCTCCTCCCGGCCGTGCCCTTCGAGCGCGACCGAGACCGTCTCCGACCCGGTCCACCCGGCGAGCACCCGGCCCAGCGCACTGAGCAGGACGTCGTTGACCTGCGTGCGATAGACCTCCGGAACCTTCTGCAGCAAGGCGTCCGTGTCCGAGCGCCCGAGGCGCACCGAGAGCGTCCGAGCGGAGCGAACCGTGTTCAGGCCAACACTGTCGGTAGGCAACTGCTGGCACGCCAACGACCACAGGGAGCTTTGGAAGCCCCCTTTCCGGACATACTCGGTCAGGCGCCTGGTCCAGGCCGCGAACGGCGTGCCGACCGGTTCCAAGGCGATCGTTTGACCCGCTGTGACCTGGCGGTAGGCGGTCTCGAGGTCACCGAGCAGGATCCGCCAGGACACGCCGTCCATCACCAGGTGGTGTACGGCAATGAACAGCTGGGTGCCGTTCAGCACGGCTTTGATCAGTGGTCCGGACCGCAGGTCGAGTCCGTCGCGGGTCAGCGGGGCATCCGTCTGGAACAGGCCCTCGCCGGTCCCAGCCTCCTGCATACCGTCCACAAAGGACATCCGCAGTGCGTCGTGGTGCCGGACGACCGCGTGGAATGCCTGCCGGAGGGCGGCCGGGTCGATGCCGGGTTCCAGCTCGACCAGGACCGACATCGTGTAGTGGGCGAGGTCGCCATGGGTGTCGAAGAACCAGCGCTGGATCGGGCCCAGCGGAGCCGGCCCGGTCACCGTCTCCGCCGCGCCGGTCACCGCGGCACGCACGGTCGTGGCCAGCTCCGCGATGGTCTGGTTCAGGAAGATGTCCCGGGAGCTGAGCTTGAGACCGGCCTGGCGGGCGCGGGAGACCACCTGGATGCTCAGGATCGAGTCCCCGCCGAGGCCGAAGAAGTTGTCGTGCACGCCCACCCGGGCGACGCCGAGCACCTCGGCCCAGATGCGCGCCAGGTCCAGCTCGATCTGGTTGCGGGGCGCCACATACCGGCTGTCCTCCGCCGAGAACTCCGGCACAGGCAGGGCCCGGCGATCCACCTTGCCGCTCTGCGTCAACGGCAGCTCGTCGAGCTCCACGAACGCCGACGGCACCATGTAGTCCGGCAGGATCCCCTTCAGCCAGCCACGAAGATCCAACGCTCCCTTCGGAACCACGTACGCGACCAGCCGCTTGTGGCCGGAGTCCGCCCGGGCGACCACCACCGCTTCGGCCACCCCGGGGTGCCGGAGCAGCGCCGACTCCACCTCGCCGGGTTCGATCCGGAAGCCGCGGATCTTGACCTGGTCGTCGATCCGGCCCAGGTACTCCACACCGTCCTCGGTCCACCGCACGCGGTCGCCGGTCCGGTACATCCGGCCCGGTCCAAAGGGGTTGGCGACGAACCGGTCCGCGGTCAGCCCCGGCCGGTTGAGATACCCGCGAGCGACCTGCGGTCCGGCAAGGTACAGCTCACCGGGAACGCCGATCGGTTGCGGGCGAAGGCGTTCGTCGAGGACGTACGCGTGCAGGTTGCGCAACGGCCGGCCGATCAACGGCCGCTCCCCCGCGACCTCGCCGGACAAAGCGTCCACTGTGCACTCGGTCGGGCCGTAGAAGTTGTACGCGGCCACCGATTCCAGCTGCCGCCACAGCGATCCGCTCAGCGCCTCGCCGCCGAGCATCAGGATACGGGCGTGGTCCAGCAGGCCGGCCGGGATGAGCTGCTGCAGGAACGACGGGGTCAGGTCCATGAAGTCGATCCGGTGCCGGGCCACATAGGACACCAGCGCCTCGGGATCAAGCCGGGTTTCGTCGTCGATCAGGTGCAGCTCGTGGCCGTCGGCCAGAAGTACCAGGCCTTCCAGTGAGGTGTCGAAGGAGAACACCGCCGTGAGCGCGGCCCGCATCCCGGCCGGGAACTGTTCGCGGTGGCTGTACAGCAGGTTCACCAGGTTGCGGTGCTCGACGACAACACCCTTGGGCTTGCCGGTCGATCCCGAGGTGTAGATGACGTAGGCGGCATCCGGGGGTTGAACGGAACTGTCCGGAGTGGACTCCGGGAATCCGCTCACGTCAGGCAGCTCGGAAAGAAACACCACGGGTTGGGCGTCCTCGACCATGTCCGCGGTCCGCTCGGGCGGCTGGCCCGGGTCGATCGGCAGATACACCGCGCCGGCCTTGAAGACGGCCAGGATGGCCGCGATCATGCCCGCGGTCCTGGGTAACGCCAAGGCGACCACACGTTCCCGCCCAGCGCCTTGCGCGATCAGCCAGTGTGCGATCCGGTTGGCCCAGGCGTTCAGCTCGGCGTACGTGAACTGCTGATCCTGGAACACCAACGCGGTCTTGCCGGGCGCGCGAAGGGCCTGTGCTTCGAACAGGGCCGGATAGGTAACGGCCGGGACGTCGATGACCAGGCCGTTACCCACCGGTGCCGGACCCATGGACAGGTCACCCGCCGGCACGTCCGGGGTGTTCACCGCGGCCTCCAGCAGGGCGAGCAGGTGCTCCGCCATTCGCCGCATCGTCGCCGCGTCGAACAGATCCGTGTTGTACTCGAGTACCCCATTGATGACGCCGTCACGCTCGCGGAACTCCACCGTGAGGTCGAAGTTCGACGCCCAGCGCGGCAGGCTGACCTCTTCGACAGTCAGCCCCGGGAACGACGGCAGCGACCGGTCGGCGTTCTGCAGCAACACCATCACGTCGAACAACGGGTTGCGGCTCAGGTCCCGCTCAGCGGTGACCAACCGGTCGAACGGGACATCGTCGTGTGCCACGGCGTCCAGCACCGTCTCCCGGACGTCGGCGAGCAGCTCCGCAAACGTCCGCGACGCGTCTACTGTGGACCGCAGCACGACAGTGTTGACGAAGAAGCCCACCAGGCTGTGCAGTTCCGCGCGGGCCCGTCCGGAAGTGACTGTCCCCACGGTCACATCCTGTTGCCCGGCATACCTCGCGAACAGGATCTTGCAGGCGGTGAGCAGGACGTTGAACAGAGTCGTGTCCGCCCGGCGCGCCAGCTCGGTCAGTTTCGTCGTCAGCGAAGGCGATGCCACGAAGTCATGCATCGCCCCCGCCGACGTCCGCAGGGCGGGACGCGGCCGGTCGGTCGGCAACTCCAGCGGAGCCACGTCGGCAACCAGGTCCCGCCAATACTCCAGATGGCCGGTCAGGTCCCGGGTCCGTTGCCACACCGCGAAGTCCGCGTACTGCAATGCGGGCTCCGGCAGCGTCCCGCCGCTGTACAGGGTGCTCAGCTCGTCGGCCAGCACCCCCATGGACCACCCATCCACGACGATGTGGTGCGAGCTGAGCAGCAGTACATGCTCTACGTCAGATACCCGTGCGAGCAGGGCGCGAAACAAGGGCCCAGTACGGATGTCGAACGGCCGGGAGAACTCCGCCCGCAGCACCTCATCGAGATCGTCCTGGCCGCAGTCGACCACGGATAAGGGCAGGTCAACGGTGGTATGAACCACCTGCACACCCTGCCCGTCGACCTCGTCGAACGTCGTTCGCATCGATTCGTGCCGTCTGGTCAGCTCGCGCAGCCCCGCCGCCAGGGCGGGAACGTCGAGCGGTCCCCTCAGCCGCAGCGCGAACGCGCTGTTGTACTCGGTCTCGTCCGGCTGGAACTCGCTCAGGAACCACAGTCTGCGCTGGGAGAACGACAGCGGCAGCGGCCCGTTGCGGTCGGCCCGCGGGATGGTGTCGCCGTCCGCCTTGCCCGCCAGGCGCTTGCGTAACGCCTCCTGGAGATGCGCGGGCAGCGCGGACATCCGGTCGGCTCTCGACGTCATGACTTCCCTCCCGCGGCCAGGCGCTCCAGGTCCCGGAGGATCCGTTCCTCGACGAGAGCGGCGAGGGTCTCGACCGTGCGCGCGGTCATCACATCCCTCGGCGTGAGCGCGATGGCGAAGGCCGCGTTGACCTTGGCGGTGATCAGCATGCTCTGGATGGAGTCGCCACCCAGCTCGAAGAAGTTGTCGTGCACCCCGATGTCGTCCACATCGAGCGCGTCCGACCAGATACCGGCCACCGCGAGTTCGGTGTCGGTGCGGGGTGCGATGTGCTCGGGCCCGCCCGCAGTGGTCCAGTCCGGTGCGGGTAGCGCGCGCCGGTCCAGCTTCCCGTTGCTGGACAACGGCAGCCGGTCCAGCGTCACGAACGCGGCCGGGACCATGTAGTCCGGCATCGCCTCGGCCAGATAGCCGCGCAGCTCGGCCACATCGACCGTCCCGGCCGCAACCACGTAGGCCACAAGGCGTTTGCGGCCTTCGTCGGTCCTGGCGACGACGACAGCCGAGGCCACCGAAGGATGTTCGGTCAGCACGGACTCGATCTCGCCCGGTTCGATCCGGAAGCCGCGGATCTTGACCTGGTCGTCGGCGCGGCCCAGGTACTCGATCGTGCCGTCGGTCAGCCGCCGGACGATGTCACCGGTCTGGTACATCCGGGCGCCATCGGAACCGAACGGGTCGGCCAGGAACCTGTTCGCGGTCAGTCCCGGCCGGCCCAGATACCCGCGGGCGACACCGGAACCGCCGATGAACAGCTCGCCGCTCACCCCGGCCGGCACCGGTCGCAGGCCGCCGTCCAGCACATAGGCCTGGGCGTTGGTGACCGGGCGGCCGATCGACGGCGTTTCCTCCGAAGTGGACTGCCAGGCCGTCGCGTACACGGTGGCCTCGGTGGGGCCGTACGCGTTCACGACCTGGGCGCCCGGGACGGCCTTGCGCAACGAGTCGAACACCTTGGCCGGCAAGGCCTCCCCGGCCAGCACGAGCACATCCGCGTCGACGTCCAGGCCCGGGCCGTCCAGCAGGTTCGCGAACACCGACGGCACACCACTGGCCAGGCTCCCCTGCCAGGGCCGTTCGGCCAGCACCAGCAGGTCCTGGACCAGTTCGATGCTGCCGCCCGCGACCAGGGGCGCGAAGATCTCGAACACCGACACGTCGAAGTTGAGCGAGGTCGACGCCAGTACGCGCGACAGCCGTCCGCTGAAGGTCGATGCGGCCCAGTTCATCAGGTTGACCGCGTTGTGGTGGGACACCATGACACCCTTGGGCCGCCCGGTCGATCCCGAGGTGTGGATCACGTAGGCCAGATGGTGGGTGCGCAGTGGTTCAAGGCGTTCGTCGTCGGTCACGTTCGCCGAGCGCCGGTTACTGTCCACAATCGACCCCGACAGCACGCAGACCGGGTTGACGTCGGCCAGGATCATCGCCCGGCGTTCGCGGGGATAGGCCGGATCGACCGGAACGTACCCGCCGCCCGCCTTCAGCACCGCCAGCGCGCTGACGATCAGGTCCGGGGTGCGGGGCAACGAGAGGGCGACTGTCCTCTCCGGACCGACACCGGCCGCGATCAGCTCACGCGCCAGCCGGTTGGCCCGGGCGTTGAGCTGGGCGTAGGTCAGGTCGCCTTCGGCGTGCCGGACGGCGATGGCGTTCGGCGTGCGCGCCACCTGGGCCTCGAACAGCTCGGTGATCGTCGTGTCCGGCAGTTCGACCGCGGTGTCGTTCCACTCGTCGACCTGGCTGCGCTCGGTGTCGGTCAGCATCGACAGGTGCCCGAGCGGGCGGTGCGGATCGGCCATCAGCTCGTCCAGCAGTACGCCGAGGTGACCGGCGATCCGTTGCACGGTGCCACGGTCGAACCGTTCGGGCTCATAACCGAACACGATCTTCAGCCGTGGCCCCGGATACACCGTCGCGCTGAGCGAGTAGTTGGTCGCCTCCAGCGCGGTCATGTCCGAGATGTGCAGGCCGTGCATGGAGTCCGCCGGGTAGTTCTCGAACACCAGGATGCTGTCGAACAACCCGACGCCGCCGGGCACGCTGCTGCACGCCTGCAAGCGGGACAGCGGCAGGTGCTCGAACTGGCGTGACTCGGTCTGGACCGCCTGCAGGTCGCCCAGCCAGCCGGCCACCGGGCGCGAGCCGTCCACATCGGACCGGACCGGCAGAGTGTTGATCATGATGCCGGTGATGCCCTCGGGCAGGTCCGTCGGACGCCCGGACACGGTGGCACCGAAACAGACGTCCCGTTGCCCGCTGTAGCGGGAAAGCAGCAGCGCCCAGGCGCCCTGGATCACGGTGTTCAGCGTCAGCCGGTGGCGCTTGGCGAAGTCGTACAGCCTGGCCGAGTCCCGCTCCCCCAGCTCGAACGGAACCTGCTGGGACGAACGAGGTACCTGCGTGGCCGGGCGGTCGTAGGGCAGCGGAGTCGGCGCGGTGAACCCGTTCAGCGTCCGCCGCCAGTACGCCTCGGCCTCGCCCTGATCCTGACGGCGCAGCCAGGAGATGTACTCGCGGAAGTGTGGCCGGGGCGGCACGTCCAGCCCGATGTACCGGGCGAAGACGTCGTTGAGGATCTGGAAGATGCTCCAGCCGTCCAGCAACACGTGGTGGAACGTCCACAGCAGACGGACCTCGTCGTCGCCGGTGCGCGCGATGGTCAGCCGGGTCAGCGGCGGCCGGGCGAGATCGATCCCTTGGTCACGGTCGCGTTGCATCAGGTGGTGCAGGGCGTCGGTGCGGCGTTGCTCGGTCAGCCGGGACCAGTCCAGCACGGTGATCGGCATGGTCACGTGGTCGTGCACGACCTGGACCGGCTCCTCGACGCCCTGCCAGACAATGGAGGTCCGCAGCGCCGGCGTCTGCGCGAACACGAACTGCCACGCCATGGCCAGCCTCATCGGGTCGGTCACGCCGGAGAGCACGAACGTGGTCTGCTGGAAGTAGGTTCCTTCGTCCATCGCGGACACGTCGTGGTAGACCATGCCCGCCTGGATCGGGGTCAGCGGGTAGATGTCCCGCACGGTCTCATCCGCGATCCGGTCCACCTGCGCCTGGGTCAGGCGCGCCAGCGGGAAGTCGGACGGGGTGTGCCCACCCGGCCCCGGATCGCGGATGAGGTGCCGCAGGGTCGCGAGGAACTCGTCGGCCAGCGCCTGGATCGTGCCCTCGCTGTGCACGTTCGCCGAGTAGTACCAGGCGAACTCCAGGCATCTGCGGTCCACTTTGCCCACCAGGTCGATCAGGTGATAACGCTCGTGCCGCGTGCTCTGGTCCAGGTCCAGACCACCGATGCCGCGGTACAGCTCACCGGCCGGCCAGTCCAGCTGGCCCAGGTAGTTGAAGCTGATCTGCGGCCGGACGTCTCGGACGCCCAGAACCCCATAGGACAGGCCGCGATGCGGGATCGCGCGCAGCTGTTCCTTGACGGACTTGAGGGTCTCGCCCCAGCCCCGCGCGGTCATGTCCAGCGCGACCGGGAACATCGTGGTGAACCAGCCGACCGTGCGGGACAGGTCCACATCCGGGAACAGGTCCTCGCGGCCGTGTCCCTCCAGGTCGATCAGCACGTCGTCGCGCCTGGTCCACTTCGACAGCACCGCGCCGACCGCGGTCAGCAGGACGTCGTTGACCTGCGCGTGATAACGGCGGGGCAACTCGCGCAGCAGAGCCGATGTCTCGCGCTCGCTCAGCCGCAGCCGCACGGACTTGGCGCTGGCCACGGTGTTCGGTCCGGTCCCGTCGACTGGGATCGGCTCGGGTTCGGGGACATTGGTCCAGAATGGAGCGTCGGCGCTGAAGTCGTAGGTGGCCAGGCGGTGGGACCACTCGCGGAACGACGTGGTCTTCGGGCCCAGGTCGATCGGCTCGCCCCGGCGGGCCTGCTCGTAGGCCTTGGTCAGGTCCTCCAGCAGGATCCGCCAGGACACGCCGTCGACCACAAGGTGGTGCACGGCAAGCAGGACAGTGGTCTCGTCCACCAAGACCGCCTTGACCAGTGGTCCGTCGGCCAGGTTGATCCCTTCACCGGCCAGGATCTCGGTGGCCTCGGTGGCGTTGTGCTGCTGCCACTGGCCTTCGACGTGCGTGAACCGCATGCGCAGGGCGTCGTGGTGGTCGACGATCGCGGCCGCGGCCTTGCGCAGGGCCTCGGAGTCGTAGTCCTCGGCGAGTTCGATCACCAGGGACTGGTGGAAGTGCTCAGGCTCATCGGGGTGGTTGGCGAAGAACCAGCGCTGGATCGGGGTGAGCGGGACGTTCCCGCTGACCAGGCCCTGCTGGCTGCGGGTGGTGACCTCGGTGACGGCCGGGGCCAGCTCCGAGATGCTCTGCCGGGCGAAGATGTCCTTGGCGGTCAGGCCGATCCCGGCCTGCTTGGCCCGCGACACCACCCGGATGGCCAGGATCGAGTCGCCGCCCAGCTCGAAGAAGTTGTCCCGGACCCCGACCCTGGGCAGGTCAAGGACTTCGGCGAAGATGCCGGCGAGCGTGGCCTCGATCTGGGTCCGCGGCCCGACATACCCGCCTGCCCGGGTGGTCCGGACCTCCTGCGGCGTGTCCGTGTGCTGGGCGCCCAGATCGGACAGCCGCCGGTCCGGATCGGTGACGACCGCATCCAGCAGGCCGTGCAACCGCTCCGACAGGGCCTCGATCGTGCCCGGGTCGAACAGGTCCGTGTTGTACTCGACCGCCAGGACCAGCTCGTCACCACGCGGCCAGAACTCGACGACCAGGTCGAACCGGGCGAACGGGCGCGGCAGGTCGTACTCGCTGACCCGAAGGCCGCCGGCGGTCCGGGCCGGGACCATCTCGTTCTGCAGCACCACCAACGCGCTCAAACGCTCGCCACCCAGGTCGGCCAGCCGGTCGAACGGCACGTCCTGGTTGGCGAACGCGCCCAGCACGGTCTCGCGGACATCGCCCAGGAAGTCCGAGAACGGCAACGCCGGGTCCACATCGGACCGCAGGACGAGGGTGTTCACGAAGAACCCGACCAGATCGTCCAGCTCCGCCCGCGTCCGCCCCGAGCTGACCGTGCCCACGGCGACGTCCCGCTGACCGGTCCACCCGGACAGCAGCACGGTCACCGCGGCGGCCAGGGTCGTGAACAGCGTGGCCTGGTGGGCCTGGCCGACCTTGGTCAGGCGCCGCACCAGGTCCTCGTCGAGCGTGCTGCGCAGTACCGAGCCGGGCGCACCTCCGGCTCGGGCCTGCTCCGTGGGCAGCCGCAGGGCCTGCATCCCGGCCAGCCTGCGCCGCCAGTACTCGACCTGGTCGCTGACGTCCTGGTCGCGTTGCCACACCGTGAAGTCCGCGTACTGGATGCCTGGCTCCGGCAGCTCGCCGCCGGAGTACACGGTGAACAACTCGTCGACGAGGACCTGGACCGAGCGGCCGTCGGTGATGATGTGGTTCTGGCACAACACCAGCACGTGCTCGTCGACGGCCAGGCGGACCACCAGGGCACGGGTCAGCGGGCCACGGCTCAGGTCGAACGGCCGCCGCAGCTCCTGCTCGATGGCCGCCACGGAGTCGCTGAACCGCACCGGGATCTCGCCGTGCGCGGCGATCCGCTGCACACCGTCCACAGTGGTCCGCAGGGCTTCGTGCCGGTCCACCAGAACCGCCAGCGCCGACCGGAGCCGGTCCACGTCGAGCGGCCCGGACAGGCGCAGGCCGATGCCGGTGTTGCCCGCGGTCCGATCGCCGGTCACGTCATGCTGGAACCAGAGGCGTTGCTGCGCGGGGGAAAGCGGGATCACGCCGCCGCGGTCCGAGCGTTCGATCGCCGTGGCCTGCATCGCGGTCGGCACCAGTGCGGCCAGACCCGCGATGGTCCGTGCGTCGAACACGGCCCGCGCGGGCAGTTCGATGCCCAGCTCGGTCCGCAGGCGGGACAGCACGCGGCCGCTGAGGATCGAGTCCCCGCCCAGCGCGGCGAACTCGTCCTCGACGCCGACTTCGTCAACGCCCAGGACATCCGCCCAGATCCGGGCCAGCAGCTGCTCGGTCTCGTTGCGTGGCTCGACATGGCTGTCGGTGGCGACCACCGGCTCGGGCAGCGCGTCCCGGTCCAGCTTCCCGTTGGGGCTCAGCGGGAACGCGTCCAGCACGACGAACGCCGACGGAACCATGTGCTCTGGCAGCACCTCGGCCACCCACGAGCGCAGGTCCGGCGGTTCGGTCTTGGCGACGACGTACGCCACGAGCCGCTTCAGCCCGGACTTGTCGGTCCGGGCGACGACGACGGCTTCGTCCACATCGGAATGCCCGCGCAGCACGGACTCGATCTCGCCGGGTTCGATCCGGAAGCCGCGGATCTTGACCTGGTGGTCCGCGCGGCCGACGAACTCGATCACCCCGTCGTCGGTCCACTTCACCACATCCCCGGTCCGGTACATCCGGGATCCGGGTTCACCCAAGGGGTTCGCCACGAACCGGGACGCGGTCAGGCCGGGCCGGTCGAGGTACCCGCGCGCCAGGCCGATGCCGGACACGTAGAGCTCGCCGGGTTCACCGATCCGGACCGGCCGCAGCTGCTCGTCGAGCACGTGGGCCTGGGTGTTCCAGATCGGGCGGCCGATCGGCGGCGGATCATCGCTGGGGACGAGCGGTTCGCTCCACGTCGAGACGACCGTGCACTCGGTCGGGCCGTACGCGTTGATCATGTGCCGGCCCGGTGCCCACGCCCGCACCAGCTCGGCGTTGCACGCGTCGCCGCCCACGATCGGGGTTCTGAAGTCCGGCAACGCCTCGATCAGCTGCCGCGGCACGGTGGCCAGCGCGACCGGTGGGATCAGGGCGTGCGTCACCCGTCCGCGCGCGAGCACCTCGGCCAGCTGTTCGCCCAGCAGCGGGCCGGGTGGCGGAACGACGAGGGCGGCACCGGCCGGAAGCGACATGCACAGTTCCAGTACGGAGGCGTCGAACGAGGGCGACGAGAACTGGAGGACCCGGTCACCGGGCCGGACCTGGAACCGGTCGATCTCGGCGGCGGAGAAGCTCGCCAGGCCGCGATGGGTGACCACGACACCCTTGGGGCGTCCGGTGGAGCCGGAGGTGTAGATGACGTAGGCGGGATGATCTGGTGATACGTCGACCGCCGGTGGGGTGCTGGGCTGCAGCTCGATGGCGGGGTCGCCGACCGCGATCGAGCCGGGCAAGTCCCCGGTCCGGGTCAGGACCAGCGCCGGGTTCGCGTCGGTGAGCATCATGTTGATGCGTTCGGGCGGGTAGTCCGGGTCGACCGGCAGGAACGCCGCGCCCGCTTTGAGCACGGCCAACTGGGCGACGACGATGTCGACCGAACGGGGCAGCAGCAGCGCCACGATCTTCTCGGGGCCGGCGCCGCGCTGGACCAGCAGGTGTGCCAACTGGTTCGCCCGGGCCGATAACTCTCCGTACCGGACGGTCTCGTGATCGCGCCAGAGCGCGGGCAACCCCGGTGTACGTCTTACTTGACGTTCAAACATTTGTGAAAATGTAGAAACGGGTATCGGCTTCGCTGTCGCGTTCCACATATCGGGAACGATTCCGCCGGTTTCGGACACGGCATTATCCATCAGCATGACGGGTCCCCCTTCATGCGTGAGCGTGTTTACCTAGGATTCAATTCGTTGAACGAGCGAGCATCGGAGAGGTTACGCGCAACGGCGGATATACTTTCAACAGCGGGCCGCGAGCCTGCCATTGATCTGAATTCGATCAATGCGGCCGGAGTCCCGGTCAGCGAGACACCGCCCGGCGTACATGGACTGACCAGTCAGGATATCCCGCATCGAAAACGTCAAACCTTCGTGGAAAGTGATCAAGGCCTGTGGGTCATCGTCGACCGCGAGCGTGATCCCGTCCGGGCCCGGAATGATCGAATATTCGAGGTCACCATTTCGATATCGACCGAAACAGCTTTCCGGCGGCGGAACGGACGTCTCGGGCACGTCCATCAGCGCACCGCTGGCCACGGTGAGGCCCTGACCGGCGAGTTCGGCGACCAGATCGGTCCACAGCGAGGCGCCGGTGCTGGCGTTGCTGGTCAGCGCCACGACCACCTTGTTCACCGGGTCGATCCGCAGCTGGCACCAGGTGCCGTCCGCGGTGCCGTCGTGACCTGCCCACTCGTCGAACAGGGCGAGGCCGAGGCCCCAGCGGTCCGCCAGCCCGAACGCGTCGGCGGCGGGCTCCGGACGGCGCATCTGCGCGGCGAACTCGGCCGGCAGCACGGACGCACCTATGTCCAGATGGGCCAAGCCGAAGGTGACCAGGTCCGTGGCGCTGGCCGCGATGGCCCCGGCCGGCGCCTCGGCGATGGTGAGGTTCTGGCTGACCGGGCGCGTGCGGCCGTCCGCGCCAACGGCGTGACCAGCGGCGATCGGCCTGGTCGTGGCGGCATCGGGGTCGCCGGGGCCGACCACGAAGGCCGGGACGATGCCGAGCGGCCGCAGCAGCACCGACTCCATCGCGGCCCACCAGGACATCCCGGTGACCTCCTCGATCAGCCGCCCGACCAGCACGAACCCGGCGTTCGAGTAGGAGAACGCGCGACCCGGCGGCTGGATGAGCTGCAGCCCGCTGACATAGCGGCGCATCGATGGGCCGCCGTCCGGGCCGGACTCCAGCCCGCTGGTGTGGCTGAGCAGCTGCCGCAGCGTGAGCGTGGCGGCCGCGGGACACTCCGGCACGTACTGCCCGATGGGTTCGTCCAGCTCCAGGTCGCCGTCGGCGACCAGGATCATCGCCACCGTGGCGGTGAACGCCTTGCCGATGGACCCGATCGGGAAGGCCAGGTCACCGGTGACCCGCCGCCCGCTGCCGTACTCCGCCTCGCCGGCCGCTGCCCCGGCCCGCCGCCCGTTTCGAAAAAGGGCGAACTGCGCACCAGGCACTCGCCGGGCACGCACCATCGAAGCGAACAAGGCGGACAGTTCACCGTCCGCCACCCCCGTTAATCCCCCCGCGCGGCCTGATACCGGCACGGTTATTGACCTTTCCCCTTGGTTTCCATGATCGCGACTCCCATTCGCGACCCTGTCCACGGTCCCACACATTGCAACCGATCGCATTTCAGCCCATACCGCCATTGGGGGCGACATAAAGGACGGCAAATCCCGCCAGCCATCGACGCCGGCCGCGGTGTTGGCGCTACGGAATCGTAGGATTGACGGTAAATACCTCTTCTGGCGGCGTTTGATAACAGTGGATCATGGGAACCGGTTCGAAGATCGCCACCGCGCGTGACCGCATCGCCACCGCCCATCGAGGTGTTACAGATAAATCGCGGCTATGCCTCCGCGGCGTCCGTTCATGGCCCGAACAGTGGATTGCGTCTCACCGGCTGGGAACCGTCACCGTGCGCGCTTATTGACCAGCCAGTAGGGTCGCGAAATGACGGGGATCAGCCATTCCAGCGTCGTGGACGCTCCGCTGGCCGAGGTGTTCGCCTGGTTCGGCCGCCCGGGCGCCTTCCGCCGGCTCGCACCGCCGTGGCAGCCGGTGAGCATCGTCGAGGAGGCCGGGTCCTTGCGGGACGGTCGCGCAGTACTCGCCCTGCCAGGTGGACTGCGGTGGTCGGCGAGCCACCAGGCCGACGGCTACGACCCGCCACGCCGGTTCGTCGACAAGCTGACCACGCCTCTGCTGTCGGAAGTGTTGCGGTGGAAGCACATTCACCAGTTCGCACCCGCCGGCCCTGACCGGACGCTGGTCACGGACACAGTGGACAGTCGCGTGCCGACGTTCGCGCTGCGGGCCATGTTCACCTACCGGCACCAGCAACTGGCCGAGGACCTCGCCGCGCACGCCCGGTATCGCAGCGCACCGCTGACGATCGCGGTGACCGGCGCGAGTGGACTGATCGGCACCGCGCTGACCTCGTTGCTCACCACCGGCGGGCACCGGGTGATCCGGCTGGTGCGCCGCCCACCGCGAGATGCCGGCGAACGCCATTGGCGGCCCGACGACCCGTCAGCCGACCTACTGTCCGAAGTGGACGCTGTGGTGCATCTGGCAGGCAAGTCCATCGCCGGCCGGTTCACCGAGTCGCACAAGCAGGGCCTGCGGGCCAGCCGGATCGGTCCCACGGGCAAGCTGGCCGCGGTCGCCGCGCGGTGCGGCGTCAAGGTTTTCGTGTCGGCCTCCGCGATCGGGTACTACGGGCCGGACCGCGGCGACTCGATGCTGACCGAGGACAGCCCTCGCGGGGACGGGTTCCTCGCCGATCTGGTCGCGGACTGGGAGGCCGAGGCGGCCTCCGCCGACCTTCGATCGGTGTGTGTCCGGACCGGGATCGTGCAGACCCCACGCGGCGGCGTGCTCGGACTGCAGTACCCGTTGTTCCTCGCCGGGCTGGGCGGGCGGCTCGGCTCCGGGTCCCAGTGGCTGTCCTGGATCGGGATCGACGACCTCACCGACATCTATCTGCGCGCCATCATCGACCCTGCGCTACAGGGTCCAGTGAACGCGGTCGCTCCCGAGCCGGTCCGGAATGCCGAGTACACCAGGACTCTCGCCGACGTGCTACGGCGGCCCGCGATCCTTCCCGTGCCGTCACTGGGTCCCCGGCTGTTGCTGGGCGACGATGGCGCCCGTGAACTGGCGCTGGCCAGCCAACGAGTCGTCCCGCGCAAGCTGGAGCAGATGAGTCACGTCTACCGGCAGCCGAAGCTGGAAACCGCTCTCCGGCACCTGCTCGGTAGGGTGCACGCATGATCCGTTGCGCGGTGCTGGACGACTACCAGGGTGTCTCGTTGGCGATGGTCGACTGGTCGGTGCTCTCCGGACAGGTCGAGGTGACCGTGCACCGGGAGCACTTCGCCACCGAGGACGAGGTCGCCGAAGCCCTGCGCGACCAGGAGATCGTGGTGATCATGCGGGAGCGCACCCCGTTCCCGGCGAGCCTGTTCGCCCGGTTGCCGTCGCTGCGGTTGTTGATCACCAGCGGGATGCGCAACGCGTCGATCGACCTCACCGCCGCTGCCTCGGCCGGGGTGACCGTCTGCGGAACCGGGAGCACGTCCGAGGCGCCGGTGGAGCTGACATGGGCGCTGATCCTCGGCCTGGCGCGGCACATCGTGACGGAGAACACCGCGTTGCGCGCCAATGGGCCTTGGCAGAGCACGGTGGGCACGCTGCTGGCCGGGAAGACGTTGGGGCTCATCGGGTTCGGCAAGATCGGCGTGAAGGTGGCGCGGGTCGCGCGCGCCTTCGGCATGGATGTCGTCGCGTGGAGCCAGAATCTCACGGCGGATCGCACTTCGGCCGAGGACGTGCGGCTGGCGGCCTCGAAGGAGGAGCTGCTCGCGTCCAGCGATGTCGTGTCGGTGCACGTGGTGTTGAGTGAGCGCACGCGGGGGCTGCTCGACGCGGACGCGTTGAAGGCGATGAAGCCTTCCGCGTTGCTGGTCAACACTTCCCGCGCGGCGATCGTCGACCAGCAGGCGATGGTGACCGCGCTGCGGGAAGGGTGGATCGCCGGGGCGGCCGCGGATGTGTTCGAGACCGAGCCGCTTCCCGCCGACGACGTGTTGCGGACAGTACCGAACTTCCTGGCCACACCCCACCTCGGCTACGTCACCGACGCCAACTACAGCATCTACTTCCGAGAGGCCGTCGAGGACATCCAGGCCTTCCTCGCCGGAGCGCCGATCCGGACGCTGTAGTTGTCCACAGTGGAGCATCAGGTCGAGACCTCCCCGGGAGTCGAACCCGGCACCGACGCTTTTGCAGAGCGCCCCACGACCGCCGTGACGAAGGCCCTATGCGGCAAAGCCGCAATCGGGGGGTTCGGGGGGCGCCCCCCAACATCATGACGTCCGACTCGGCGAAGGTGCGGAGCACCGAGCAGAGTCGTCCCCAGGACGTGGAAGACGAGGGTGTCGAACCCTCCCCGGCGATCTTGCAAGGATCGCCTGCGCTCCGGCGCGTCCCCCTCAGGGAGAACCCCTCGTGAGTGGTTTTGCGTGTCAGAACAAGCAAAACCACTCACGAGCCCCTCCCCAGCTCCCCCACCAGGGCTCGAACCTGGTCCTCCCGGTTAACAGCCGGGCGTGCTGCCTGTTGCACCTCAGGGGATCGTCTTGCGCGGAGGGCGCACGGTTCGAACGTGCGCCGGTGTCACCCGGACCTCGGATTAGCAATCCGGTGCCTTACCGCTCGGCCAGCCCTCCATGATTCACGCGGGGGTCTGGGGGTCGCTCCCCAGAAGTTACGACGAGCGACCCGGTTCGCGCTTTCCGCGAACACAGTCCCCCTGAGTGAGTACCTCTGGCAGGATTCGAACCTGCATGCCTTGTGGGCGCGCGAGTTTGAGGCGCGTGCGTATGCCAGTTCCGCCACAGAGGCTCAAGTAGCGCGTACGGGAGTCGAACCCGCGTCACCAGGGTGAGAACCTGGTATCCGTTCCGCTGGACCAACGCGCTGTGTGCCGTCAAGCGACGGCGAGAGACATCGAGACCGGCCGGTGGGCATCGAACCCACTTCTTCGGTTTGGAAGACCGACGTGTCCGCCGAGTTCACCACGACCGGATGTCTGTTTCTGCTCCACTGTGGAATTTTCAATGAACGCGAAAGAATTGTTTTAAGGCATGGCGAATAAAGAAAGCCGCCCTGATCGGTTTCCCGATGGGCGGCTCCCGTGTCGTGACGTCGGCTACGTCACGGTGGGGAGCCCCCGCTGCCCTCTTCGCCCAAGCAGGCATTCAACGCGCAGGCGGCAGCGCCGGCGGCACGCAGACAGCTGCTGCGCCCCGTCCCTCGCTCCTGCGTGCCCGTCATGTCGCTTCTCCTTGCCGAACCGGAATGTGTACCCGGAACTATGCCGATGAATCGCCGCAGCGTCAATCTTTATTTCGGCATTACTTTGCGGGCGCATGGCCGAGACCACACAACGCCATCACGAAAACAGGCGTACGTTGGATCAAGTGGGAGCCAGCGCGAACATCGTCAAACTGGTCGTCGGCTGCGCGGGGGCGGGTGTCCTGCTCGCGGGTGTGATGGCGCCTGTGGCACTGAGCACCGGCGTCGTCGCGGGCGACGTCAGCGACTCCGTCCTGTCCATCACGCCGGCCAGCATCGAGGGCGATCTGCCCGGTGTGACAACGGTGACCGACCGGGACGGCAACCCGATCGCCACGGTGTACGACCAGTACCGGATCCCGGTCGCGGGCGACAAGATCGCCACCACGGTGAAGGCCGCGCTGGTGTCCATCGAGGACCGCCGGTTCTACCAGGAGCACGGCATCGACCCGAAAGGCGTGCTGCGGGCCGCGATCAACGACGCGACCGGTGGCGCGCAACAGGGTGGGTCAACCATCACCCAACAGCTGGTCAAGAACTTCCTGATCAACGTGGCCGACCGCGACGACCCGGCGGCGCAGGCCAGGGACCGCGCCAACACGCTGACCCGCAAGCTGCGCGAGGCCCGCTCGGCGATCGAGATCGACAAGCAGCTGTCCAAAGAGGACATTCTCACCTCGTACCTGAACGTGGTCGAGTTCACCGGCAAGGTCTACGGCATCGAGGCCGCCGCCCGCGCGTACTTCGGCACCACAGCGGACAAACTGACCGTGCCCCAGGCGGCTCTGCTCGCCGGCATGGTGAACAACCCGACGCTGTACAACCCGTACGCCCACCCGCAGGACGCGAAACGCCGCCGGGACACGGTGATCGACTCGATGGTCACCAACCAGGTCCTCGATCAGGCGGCCGCGGACCAGGCCAAGGCCACCGACCTCGGCCTGGTGCCCAACGGCCCGGCGGTTCCGTCCAGCACCTGCATGGGCGCGCAGCCGAACGCGGGGTTCTTCTGCCAGTACGCGATGGCCTACCTGCAGTCCGCCGGGTTCACCGCGCAGCAGCTGACCGACGGCGGCTACACCATCAAGACCACAATGGACAGCCGGATCAGCCAGGTGGCCAAGGACGCGGTCACCGCGAACGTGCCCACCACGCAGGACGGCGTGGCCAACACGATGGCGATCATCAAGCCCGGCAACACCTCCCATGAGGTGCTGGCGATGGTGGCGAACCGCAACCTCGGCACCGACCCGGCCAAGGGCCAGACCACGAGCAACCTCGTGGCGGGGGTGAGCGACCCGTTCGGCGCCGGTTCGGTGTTCAAGATCTTCACCTCGGCCGCGGCCCTGGAGAACGGCACGGCCGACCTCGACACGCCCCTGCCCAACCCGCAGAGCCAGTGTTTCCCGTTGCCGGGCAGCAGGAACTGCTACACCGTCCGCAATGACGGCGACTACACCGACCCGATCACGCTGACCAACGGCCTGGCGACCTCGCCGAACACCGCGTTCGTCGGCCTGGAGCAGCAGGTCGGCGTGCCCAAGGTGGTGGAGATGGCATCCCGCCTGGGGTTGCGCAACACCATGAAGACCAACGACAGCGGCAAGACCCCGTCCGCCGGGCCGCCGCAGCAGAGCCAGACGCAGACCCAGTACTTCCAGGACAAGCCGTCGTTCACCCTGGGCAACAGCCCGGTCAGCCCGCTGGAACTGGCGAACGTGTCCGCCACGATCATGAGCGGCGGCATCTGGTGCCCACCCAACCCGATCCTGTCGGTCACCGACGCCAAGGGTCAGCCGGTCCCCGTGCAGCCCACCGAGACCTGCGGCCAGGTGATCTCCAACGACGTGGCGACCCGGCTGGCCACCGGCCTGAGCCAGGACACCGTCAGCGGCACCACCGCCGTGTCCGCCCGCAACGCGGGCTGGACCCGCCCCGGCATCGGCAAGACCGGCACCACCCAGACCAACGAGTCGGTCGCCTTCGTCGGCGGCACCGACAACTACGCCGTGTCCTCGCTGGTCTTCGCGGACGGCTCCACACCCGGCACGCTCTGCCCGGGCACACCTGTCCACATTGGAAAGTGCGGGCACGGGGCGTTCGGCGGCACCGTGGCGGCACCACCGTACTTCCGCGCGATGAAAACGATCCTCGGCGGCTAAACTACCGTTTGCAGCAGCCCCCGACGCCGTTTGCGGCAGAACATTTGCCCTTGGCCAGCTCTAGGGCGGCGCCACCACCCCCGAGCCCTACCTCGCCGCCTAGATGATCGAGTCCTATCGGATCTAGCTCAGCCGCGGGAGGAGGGTGTGACACCGGCCGAGCCAGTCGGCCAGCTGAGCCAGGTCGGTGTCCATGTCGTCGAAGTCGCGGCTGCGCAGGTTGTGGAGCAGGTCACCGACGACATAGACCCGTTTGCCGTGCGCGACGCAGCCGGGGGCGTCGATCCGGTCGAAGGCGTCCCATGGCGCGCGAAGTGGATCCGCTGCGCGCCGAACATGATGTTGAAGCCGACGTCGTCGTTCGAGTGCAATGCCAGCGGCCGCCACCGCGCGATGATCTCCTCCCGCGTGGTGTGGCGAGGATTACCTGCGACGATTCCCCATGGGACCCCCATGCGCGGGACGGTAGATGCCCTTCGTGGCGCATGCGGCGCCCGCGCCCGATGGATCGCACGATCGGGCAGAACCGACCAACCGGACGAAAGGTTCACATGGCTGGCTCGCTCGACGGTGTGGTGGTGGCCGACTTCTCCCGGGTGCTCGCCGGGCCGTACTGCACAATGCTGCTCGCCGATCTGGGCGCCGAGGTGATCAAGGTCGAGGGTCCGGGCGGCGACGACACCCGGCACTGGGTCCCGCCGGTCACCGCGGACGGTGTGGGCACGTACTACCTGTCGATGAACCGCAACAAACGCTCGATCGCGCTCGACCTGGTCAACACCGATGACAACACCGTTGCCCGCAAGCTCGCCGCGAGGGCGGATGTGTTCATCCACAACTTCAAACCCGGCGGGCTGGACCGGTTCGGCCTGTCCTATCCCGATGTCCGCGCCCGCAACCCGCGCACGATCTACTGCTCGATCAGCGGGTTCGGCTCCGGCGCGGGCGCCGCGCTGCCCGGGTACGACCTGCTGGTCCAGGCGGTGTCCGGGCTGATGAGCCTGACCGGGTCGCCGGACGGCCCACCGTTCCGGGCCGGGGTCGCGGTGTTCGACGTGATCGCCGGGCTGCACGCCACCGTCGGCATCCTGGCGGCGTTGAAACACCGTGATGCCACCGGCGAGGGCCAGCACATCGAGATCGACCTGCTGTCCAGCGCGATGTCCGCCCTGGTCAACCAGACCTCCGCGTACGTCGCCGGAGGCGTTGTGCCACACCGGATGGGCAACGCGCACCTGAGCCTGTACCCGTACGAGCCGATGCCGACCGGCGACGGCGAGCTGATCATCTGCGTGGGCAACGACCGGCAGTTCCGCCGGTTCACCGAGGTGATCGGTGCTCCGGGACTGGCGGACGACGAACGGTTCGCCACCAACCAGGCCCGCAACCACAACCGCGAAGCCCTGCGGCCGTCGCTCGAGGCGCGGCTGGCCCAGAAGTCCGCGCAGGACTGGTTCCCGCTGCTGACCGCGGCCGGTGTCCCTTGTGGACCGATCAACGACGTCCGCGGTGGCGTCGAACTGGCCCAGAGCCTCGGCCTGGACCCGGTGGTGCCGATCGACGGCGTCCCCACGGTCCGTAACCCGATCAAGATGTCCGCGACTCCGGCGAACTACCGTTATGCCCCACCTGACCTGGACGAACAGGGCGCGGAGATCCGGAACTGGCTTGGCTGACTATGCCCGGGGCGCATCCGCTTCCCGCACGCGGAGTGAGTGCGCGAGGATCGGGGGCATGGTTCGTGGTCTGGTTGCGCTCCTGCTCGTCGTGCTGGCTGGGTGTGGGGCTCCGCAGGCGAGTGCGCCGCGGCAGGCTCCCGCCGCACCGGGGCAGGTGCCCAAGCTGCTGCAGTTCAGCGCGAAGACCCTGGACGACAAAGACTTCAGCGGGCAGTCGCTGCTCGGCAAGCCGGCCGTGCTCTGGTTCTGGGCGCCGTGGTGCCCGCGCTGCCAAGGCGAGGCACCGCATCTGGGGTCACTCGCGCACGACAACGCCGGGAAGATCACGTTTGTCGGAGTGGGCGCGCAGGACGGCGTGCCGGCGATGAAGAAGTTCGTCGCGGAGAACAAAGTGGACGGTTTCGCGCATCTGGCCGATGTGGACGCCGCGATCTGGAAGAAGTTCGGCGTCACCGAGCAACCCGCGTACGCGTTCATCCAGGCGGACGGCACGACCCAGGTGGTCAAGCAGCAGCTGACCGAGGAAGGGCTGAACGAGAAGGTCCGCGAACTCAGTGCCGATCCCAAGAATGGACCTTGACACGCTGGGGTTCGCGTTGGCGGCCGGGATGGTCGCGGCGGTGAACCCCTGCGGCTTCGCGATGCTACCCGCCTACCTGACCCTCATCGTCGGCAACGCGGTGCTGCGGGCATTGGCGGCGACGGCGTTGATGGCGCTCGGGTTCGTGCTGGTGTTCGGCACGTTCGGCCTGGTCATCGCCCCGCTGGGGGCCGAGGTGCAGGCCTGCTTCCCGGCCGTGACAGTGCTGATCGGCCTGATCATGGCCGCGCTCGGGGTGTGGATGCTGCTGGGCCGGGAGATCCGGCTGCCGCGCCTCGGAAAGGGCGCGCCGACAACGCTCGCCTCGATGTTCACGTACGGCCTGGCATACGCGATCGTGTCGTTGTCCTGCACGCTCGGGCCGTTCCTCGCGGTGACCAGCGCGACCTTCCGCAGCGGCTCGGTGCTCACCGGGATCGCCGCGTATGCGGCCTACGGGCTGGGAATGGCGCTGGTCGTGGGCGTGCTGGCGGTGTCCGTCGCGCTCGCCGGGGCCGCGGTGACCACCAAGATCCGCCGGATTCTGCCGTACGTGCACCGGATCGGCGGCGCGATCCTGCTGGTGGCCGGGCTCTATGTTGGCTACTACGGGATCTACGAACTTCGGCTCTACCACGCCAATGGCTCGGCCGAGGATCCCATTGTCGATGGAGCGGGCCGGATCCAGACGGTCCTGGCTTCATGGGTCGACTGGATCGGCCCGCTCCCGGTGATCATCGCGCTGGTCGTGCTCGTCGCCGGAGCGGTGGCGCTGAAAGTCCGGCGAACGGGCTGATCAGGTCAGGTGCCACACCTGGTTCGCGCCGGTGCCACAGGTCCAGATCTGCAGCGGGGTGCCGTCGGCCGAGCTGACGCCGGTGGCGTCGAGGCACTTGCCGGACCCGGTGTTCACCAGCCGGCTGGACCCGTCCTGGGTCCACTGCTGGGCCGCGGTGCCGTTGCAGTCGTACAACTGGACCTTGGTGCCGTTCGTCGTGCCCGCGCCGGTGACGTCCATGCACTTGCCCAGGGCCTGCAAAGCGCTGCCGTTCTTGGACCAGTTCTGCGCGGTGGTGCCATTGCAGGTCCACAGCTGGATCTGCGTGCCGTTGGCGGAGTTCGCGCCCGCCACGTCGACACACTTGCCGCCGATGCCGGTGATCGTGTGACCGGGCGGCGGCGGAGGCGGCGGGTTGGTCGGACCGCCGGTGATGGCGTTGAAGATGCGCGAGTACGCCCAGCCGGTGGCCCGGTCGTAGTCGTGCAGTTCCCAGAACGACAGTTCCGCGACCCCGTTGGTGGCGGCGAACTGCTCGAGCGTGCGGGCGTCGTTCTGGCTGAACTGGGCGCCGTCGTCGTTGCGCCCGGCGATCGGGGTCAGGCCCATCATCCCGTATGCGGCCGAGGTCGAGATCCCGTACAGGCTGGCGAGCTGCGCCGCGGTCGCGCGGGCGGCCGACAGCGCGTCGTTGATCACCGGCTGACCGTCGTAGAAGTCCATCACCATGATGTTCACGACGCTCACCCGGACGCCCTTGTTCTTGGCGTCCCGCAACAGGTCCATCTCCCTGGACGGCAGGCCGCCAGGGTCGACGGCGAGGGTGTAGTCGACCTGGACCGCCGGGTTCTGCTGCTGCAACGCGGCCAGCGCCGAGTTGCGGCGCGCGGTCGCGGCGGTGTCGTTGAGGACGTCGCCCTCGATGTCGAAGTCGAGCCGGTTGGTGCCGTAGGTGTTGACTACGTTGGCGTACGTGGCGGTCAGGCTCGACGTGTTGGTGCAGGTCTGGGCCAGCTCACCGCCGGCCGCGCCGCCGAAGGACGGGATGACGTTGCCGCCGGCCGCCTGCAGGGCACTGATCTGCGACTTGAACGAGCCGACGCCAGTGCCGTTGGCCTCCCAGATCGGCGTGCAGCCGTTCTGCGGGGTGAAGAACGCCAGCGTGAAGAACTTCGTGCCGGTGGCGCTCATGTCGGCGGCCATGTCGCCCACGTCCGCGTCGCTGATCTGCAGGTACGGCGCGGCGTAGTGGGCCGGGAAGGCCGGGCCCGCGGCTTGGGCGGTACTCGAGTACGTCACCGTCGTGGCGACCGCTAATGCCGCGGCGACGAGCGCGCTGGACTTCCTTAGGTGCATTCTGGATCTCCCGGTGCAGGGTGGGCATGGCGAAGTCGCCGGTCGTCGCGCCACAACCGGTGCGATGAGCAGGCCATGTCCGAACAGGCCCGGCGTGCAGGGCGGGCCTGTTTTCCGACTTAATCCTTGCAGTGAAGAAAGTGAAGCGCTCCCACAGACGGGTGTCAACGCTCAAAACGTTGCGGTGAACGGACTTCCCGGACAAACACCCATAATGGTCCAGACCAGTCGGACAAACCGGAAACTTCCGGCCGAACGGGTCTCGGCCCGCGGCCGCCCGGTCGATAAAATTGAACGGGTGAGCGACACGCCTCGGTTACCCCCGACGCCCGCCATCGTCGCGCTGATCGCGGTGGCCGCGGGCGCCGTCATCGCGGCCACGACGCTGACCACCGTCGCCCTGTCCGCCGACGAACCCGACCGCTGCTGCCCCGCGGGCGCCGACGGACCGGTCACCGGGCCATCGCCGAGCACGCGCGCGGCCGAGACCCGGGCGGCGGGCCCGCCGATGTGCCTGATCGGGTCCTGGCGGTCGGTGGAGGAGATCCACTCGATCAAGTTCTACACCGACCAGCCGCCGATGCAGTTCGCCGGCACCGAGCGGCGCTACGAGTTCCGGCCGGACGGCACCGGCACCGAGATCAACGAGAACTACACGCTCAGCTCGAACTGGCGCGGCCGCCAGCTCAAGATCGTCGGCAACGGCAGCGTCCAGTTCACCTGGAAGGCCACCGACAACCAGATCACCTACGTCGCCGTGACCAACGCCGAGCTGAACTTCCAGTACTACGACCACCGCGGCCTGCTCAACACCCTGCCGTACGCCAACAACCCGGCCCTCAACGAGATCGACGACTACATCTGCCAGGGAACCCAGATGGCCGAGGGCAACAGCAACGGCTACCACTCCACATGGGTCCGGACCACGGGATTCGGGGTGTACGGCTGATGCGGATCAGGGCCCGGATCAAAACGCTCTGCGCCGCAACGCTTCTGCTGCTGGCTCCGGCCGCGCCCGCCGCAGCGGACCCGTCCAGCCCGGAGGAGCTGGCCGCCGCCGTCGCCCGGCCGGCGATCGTGTACATCACGGTGAACTGGCACGGCTGGGTGCGGGACACCAAGAGCGGTGAGGTGTTCGGCGGGGCCGCCGGGTACGACGTGAAGATCTCGTGCACCGGCGTGGTGATCAACCCGGACGGCTATGTGGCCACCGCCAGCCACTGTGTCCACACTGGACCGCGCGGCGGCAGCGGGTACATGTTCGACGCCGCCCTTGGTGAGCTGGCGAAGTCCGGCCGGGTCGGCGATCCGGCCAAGGCCAAGCAATTGATGACCGACCGCGCGGTCGCCGAGGGCACCGGGCCGGACCGGCCGGTGGACCGGACGATCACGGTCGAGCGGATGGTCCCGGACGGCAAGCGCGACGCCGCTCCCGCCACGGTCGTCGACCTCGTGGCGCCGGAGGACGGAGATGTAGCAGTGCTGAAGATCCCGCGCAACCGGTTGCCCTCTTTGGACCTGCGCATGGACGACGCGCCGGTCGGCACGCCGGTGCTGGCCATCGGCTACCCCGGGTCGACCGCCGACCCGAAACTGGAGCCCAGCAACAAGAACGGCCAGATCTCCGCGCACCGGACGTTGCAGGAGAAGCCGTTCTACGAGTTCAGTGCGGCGGCCACGCACGGCATGAGCGGCGGCCCGCTGGTGGACATGCAGGGCCGGGTCACCGGCCTGATCAGCCAGGGCGCGCCGGGCGAGACGCAGTCGTTCAACTTCGCCACGGCATCGTCCACAGTGGCCACGTTGCTCTCCGGGAAAGGCATCGAGGCCAAGCAAGGTCCGCACGACCACAACTACCGGACAGGCCTCGACCGCTACTTCGCCGGTGACTACAACGCCGCCGTGAACTACTTCGACGCGACTGTCGCAGGCTCGCCCACGCACATCCAGGCCGCCGAGTACCTCCGCCAAGCACACGACAAGGGCGGCAAGCCGTCCGGCAGCACCGCTCCCCTGCTCTACGTCGGACTCGGCTGTGCCCTGATCGCGGTGATCGCCATCGCCCTGGTGGTGCTGATGATCAGGCGACGGCGACGCCTTCTGTCCGTAATGGACACCCCGCCGTACGGATTCCCGATGCCGATCGTGGACGCACCGACTCAGCCGTCCTGAGTGGCGCGTTTGCGTTCCCTGGCATGGCGTTCGACCTCTTCCAGGTCGGTCACCGTGACCAGTCGCATCTCCGCGGTCCGGCGGGCGACGGCGAACCGGGCGTTCACCAGCCGACCGTCCCGTGGCGCCACAAAGGGATCGTCGCGCAGGCCGAACGCGATCGCCGAGATGGTCCGGATGGCGTCGTCGACCCGTTGGGAACGTTGCAGGTTCCACGCGTAGCCATGCCATTCCATGACCCGGTCGTAGATCTCGCGGTTGGACGGCGGCCGCGGATAGTCGTCCTTGCCGACCAGCCACGGCTCGGTCAAGGCCAGCGCCACGAACCATTCCCGGCTGCCCTTGACCAGCCGCGGCCCGGCCTCGGTGATCCGCCCCTCGACGATCCCCGGGCCGCGCACCGGCTCCGAGCGGCCCAGCCGCACGTCGATGCTGATCATCAGGTCGGTGAAGCCACCTTCGGCAGACTGCTTGCCCAGCAACAGAACCAGCTGGTTCTCGCCGTCGTCCAGCAACGCCGTCATGGACTTGGTCATGATCACCCGGCGGGCGCCGCCGGGCGCGTCGAACAACCCGGACAGCTGCGCCTCCCCGGCACCGAGCCAAGTCAGTGACACGGTGTCGGTGCCGACGACAAGCTCACCGACCAAACGCGACACATGCGGGGCACAGTCGGGCAAGGTCAGCGCCGTTTTCCCCGGCCCGGCAGCGTAGTGCGGCGCGCGGCCGAACAGCAGCGACTCCCCCACGTTGAGCACGACCGACGCCATCCCGGTCCCGCGAACCACCACCTGCGGCATGTCTGTCCTCCTACTCACAGGTGGGCGGGGCGCCCCGGTCCGGGCCGAGCGCATTCCACTCGGCGGACAGCTTGTCGTGGTCCAGCTCGGCGCAGATCTGCTGGACGGCGTGATCCGGGTTGATGTCCCACAGCCGAATCGTGCCATCCGAGGCCGCGGACGCGATCATCCCACCGGTGTTGTCGACCGCCACGTCGTTGAGCTGGTCCTCGTGCCGGTCCATCCGGGCCAGCGGCGCACGCGTGTCCAGGTCCCACAACCGGACGATGGTGTCCTGGGCGGCGGTCGCCAGCGTCTTGCCGTCGGGCGTGAACACCACCTTGCGGATGCTCGCGTCACCACCGGAGATCGTGCCGGCCGCCTGACCGTCGCGGACCCGCCACAGCCGCAGCAGCCGGTCCGTGCCGGTACTGACCAGCAGCTGGCCGTCCGGGCTGAACGCGACGTCCAGCGCGATGCCTTCGTGGCCCGCCAACAGGGTCAGCTCGGCACCGGGGTCGACCATGTTCCACAGCGCGACTTTGCCCGCGGACAGCGTGGCGGCCAGCGTTTTCCCGTCCGGGCTGAAGGAAAGCGCCACCGGGCTGTTGCCGGTCAGCTCCGGCGCCTGCGCGCTGCGGGCCTCGAGCTTGGTCGAACGCCGGTTGGTCACCGCGAGATCGGTGCTGTTCAACAGGACGATCTCGTCGAAATTGTCCTTGGTGTTCGTCGCCGGGGTGCGGGAGGCGACCGCCATCCGTTTGCCGTCCGGGTCGTAGGCCACGCTGGCCAGGTCGGCGCCGGGTTTGGTGAACCGTCGCAGTTCCTTGCCGGTGTCCACATCCCACACGACGAGCGCGCTGTCCGTGCCGACCGTGGCCAGTTGCCTGCCGTCCGGGCTGAACGCGAGGTCAAGGGCCTCGTTCTGGTGGGCCTGCCAGCTGCGGACCGGGTCACCGGTGACGCCGTCGTAGAGGTCCACGACGCCCTTGCCGCTGATCGAGGCGAGCAGCTTTCCGTGTGGCTGGTACAGAACCCCGGTGATCGAGGCCGTGCGCGAGCCCAGCAGCGCCCGCTGGTAGGCCCATTCGGTGACAACACCTTCGGAGTTGCCGGTCAGGAATGTGTGCCCATCGCCGCTGATCGCCAGGCCGAACGTGGTCACCGACCCGGTGGCCAGCCGGATCAGGTTCGAACCGCTGCTCAGGTCCCAGGCCCAGATGGTGGTCCCGACGCCGCTCGCCAGTACCGATGTCCCTTGTGGACTGATCGCGACCGTGCTGAACCCGCCTTCGGAGGACTCGAACGTCTTCGTGGTGGCCCAGGTCGCGGTGTCCCAGATGCGGACCGTGCCGTCCATCGAGCTGGTCGCGAGGATCTTGCCGTCCGGGCTGAACGAGAGTCCGGTGACGTCCTTGGTGTGGCCTTTCAGGGTCGCCACGACGGTCCCGTCGGAGGCCCGGTACACCTCGGCACCATTGTCCCTTGTGGACATTGCGATCAGTGAGCCGTCGTGGCTCATCGTCATCGCGAGCAGCCCGGCCACCTTGAACTTGGCGAGCTGGGCCTGGGTCCTGGTGTCCCACAACGAGACCGACCCGGCCGCGTTGACCGCCACGACCTTGCCGTCCTTCGACAGGACCATGTCGACCGCGGGATCGCGGACGTCGAAGAGCTTCTTGCGATCGGGCACGCTCCAGATCGACACCTGGGCGTTGTCCACGCTGGCCGCGGCGAGCAGGGCCCCGTCCGCGCTCATCGACACCGTGCGATACCACATGCCCTTGTCGTCGAGGACCGCGATCTGCTTGCGGTTGGGCACATCCCACAGTCGCAGCGTGCCGTCCCGGCCGCCACTCGCGGCGACCTTGCCGTCCCCGCTGATCGCCACCGAGTTCACCGGTCCTTTGTGGCCGATCATCACCCCGCGGTAGTGATCGGCTTTGTTGGACAGCAACGCACTGCGCGCCTCCGCGGTCTCCCCGGCCTGCCACGCGCCCAGGGCGAGCATGGCGGTCCGGCGGGGGTCGACGCCCACGGCGAGCGAGGACTCGGCGGCGAGCCGCCGGGACAGGTTGAGCTGGGCCGACTCGTCGGCGCGGCTTCGTTCGTCGAGGGCGTTCTGCCGCAGCTGGGTGGCCACCACGACCGCGCCGGACGCGACCAGCAGCAGGACGCTCAGCGCGGCGACCAGCATCCGCAGGCGCCTCGTGCGGCGGCGGGCGGCGATCTGGCCCGCGTACTCGGCCGCCGTGGACCGGTTCAGGAACTCCTGCTCGACGGGGTGCAGGCGGACCCGGTCGCGCGCGGACTCCAGCCAGGCGGTGAAGGCCGCGAGCCGGGCGCCCCGGTAGAGGTCGTCGTTCTGCCGGCCGGAGTCGGTCCAGGCGTGCACGGCGTCGGTGAACCGGCGGTGCTGGACCAGACCCGCGCGGTCCTCGTCGATCCAGTCCCGCAGCCGGGGCCACGCCGTGAGCAGGGCTTCGTGGCTGAGCATGGCGCCCGAGGCGTCGACCGTGACCAGCCGGGCGCCGATCAGGCGGTCCAGGATCGGGCCGGCCACCTCGGCGGGGTGGACCCTGCGCCGCGCTACCCCGCCCTCGTCGGTCACCGTGACCAGGCGCAACAGGATGGTCCGCAGCGCGTGCTGGCCTTCGTAGCCGAGCTGGGCGTAGATGTCCTCAGCGGTGCGCGACACGGCGCCGTCGATCCCACCCGCACGCCGGTAGGCCGACAGGGTCAGGACGTCGCCCTCGCGGTAGTTCCACGCCTCTCGCAGCGCGTGCGCGAGCCTGGGCAGCGCGCCCGGGTCGTAGCCCTTCTCGCCGCGGACCCCCAGATCGGCGATCAGGCGTTCCGGCAGGCCGGGTTCGATGTCGATGCCGTAGTCGCGCGCGGGCCGCACGATCGCCTGGCGCAGCTCGGTCGCGTCCATGGATCCGAGCAGCACCGGGGAGTTCAGCGCCGGGATCAACGGGGTCAGCTCGATGCACCGGTCGACGAGATCCGCGCGGACAGCGAGGACCACCAACGCGGGGTGAGCGTTGGCGAGCGCGGTCGCGAACGCGATGCGGTCACCTTCGGGGACGCCGTGGGTGAACAGCTCCTCGAACTGGTCGACCACGATCGTCAGGCGGCCGCCCGGGATCGCGCGCCGGCACAGTTCGCCGAACCTCGTCGGCGTCTCCTTGATCACGCGCCCACTCGGCGGCCACGATGGTGGAGTGGTACGCGAGCGCGCCGGCCAGGTTGCTGATCGGGTCCATCCCCGGCGTGATCACGATCTGTGGCCACGCCGTGTCCTCGCCCTGGTTCGCCGCCTCGAGCACGGGCAACAGACCGGCGTGGATCACTGACGACTTGCCCGCGCCGGAAGCGCCGACCACCACGACGGGCTCGCCGGTGTCGAGCTGTTCGGCCAGGCGCACCAACAGGTCCGTAACAACGTGATCCCGGCCGTGGAAGAGGTCGGCGTTGGTGCTGTCGAACCCGATCAGACCCGGGTACGGGCAGGTCGGCGGCTTGTCGTGGGCCATCTTGCGGGTGGCGGGCTTGCGCGGGGCGGTGGAGCGCAGGATCGCGCGGACGATCCGGCCCTGGTCCTGTCCCTTGTCCGGACCGGCGGCCGTCGGCTGCGCCTGGCGGGCCGTGACCCCTTCGAAGACCGCGGCCTCCGCGGCGGCCATCATCTCGCCCGCGGTGGCGTAACGGCGTGCCGGATCCTTCGCCATTCCCCGCAATACCACGGTGTCCAGCGCGGGCGTGATAGTCGGGCTGAACACCGACGGTGCGGGCGCCGGTTGCAGAAGGTGCGCGGCGACCTTCCCCGCGGGATCCAGCGCCGGGTGCGCGAGCCGCCCGGTGAGGCACTCGAACAGCACGCACGCCAACGAATACTGGTCGGACCGGCCGTCAACCTGGCCCCGGGACATGCGTTCCGGCGCCATGTAGTCCCAAGTTCCCACCAGATCGCCGGACTGGGTGAGGACAGTGGCCTCCGACGAGGTCTCGCGGGCGATGCCGAAGTCGGCGAGGTACGCGTGCCCCTCGCCGTCGATCAGGATGTTCGACGGTTTGACATCCCGGTGCACCAACCCCTTGGCGTGCGCGGCATCCAGCGCGGCCGCCACCTGTTTGAGTACCCGCATCGCCGTGCCATGGTCCAGCGCGCCGACACCCATCATCCGCCGCAGGTCAGTGCCCTCGACGAGCATCATGTCGAGGTACAGCTCGCCGTCGACCTCACCGAAGTCGTTGACCGGGATGACATTCGGATGGCTCAAACCCGCCACAATGCGGGATTCCCGCTGGAACCGCGCCCGGAAATCCCGATCCCCACCCGACAACCGCTTGAGCGCGACCACCCGGTCGTTCACCGTGTCGTAAGCCCGGTGAACAACCCCCATCCCACCCTGCCCGAGCAGCTGCAGCACCCGATACCGCCCGAACAACGGTAAGTCAGTATCGCTAGCCCCGACCGCACCCGTCGCCATACAGGGATTCGTACCACACAAGAGTGACAGATCGGCTGCCTGCCCAGGCCTTCTTAGGCCCCGCTTAGCGAGCCCCTAACACCTACAGCAACAGGCCACAGGAGCCCACGCGCCAGAGCCGCCCACCTGAAGGCTCAGCTGTGCCAAGGCAGCGCATCCCCATGCATCCGGTAGTAGAAGGGATCGTCAGGCCCGATCTCCCCCCGAACCACAACCCGCCCAGTGAAAGCAGAGCGGTAAAGAGCGGCGATGAGCTCAAGAGCGGCCCGCCCCTCACCCCCGGACAAAGGCGGCCGAACCCCTCTCTCCATGGCATCCAACAGGAACGGCAACTGCGCGGAGTGCGAGCTCGGCACGTTCTCCGGCACCGCGGTCCACGAAGCGATCCGCTCGGGATCCCGCACATGCGAAGCGGGGGTGTACAGCCAGTCCGAGTTCCGATACCCGTAGAGATGTGTCAACTCCACTGTCGCATCGGACAGATCCACCCGGATGTAGCTCTCCTCCCGCGGCGACAGCACACTGTTCACAATGGACGCCAGCGCACCGTTCTCAAACCGGACCATGGCCATCGAGACATCCTCGGTCTCCGTGGCCCGGTCCAGCCGCGCTGCCGTGGCCTGCACGGATGTCCAGTCACCGAGCAACGCCAGCAGCAGGTCCATCTGGTGGATCCCGTGCCCCATGGTGGGACCGCCGCCTTCGGTGTCCCAGCGCCCCCGCCACGGCACGTCGAAGTACGCCTGCTCGCGGAACCAGGTCGTCTGGCAGATCGCCACCAGTGGCCGGCCGAGGGCTCCGCTGCTGATCAGGTCGATGGCGTTGCGTGCCCCGGAACCGAAGCGGTGCTGGAATACTACGCTCGCGTAGGGCCCGCCTTCGCGCTCCGCCGCCTCGATCCGCGCGTACTCCGACAGCGACAGGGTCGGGGGTTTCTCCACCCACACCCAGGATCCCGCCTCCAGACACTCCACGGCAATGTCCACATGGGTCACTGGCGGCGTGCAGATGTGCACCAGGTCGGGTTTCTGCGCGGCCAGCATCTCCTGCACCGAGCCGTACGCGGCGGGGATGTCGTGTGCCTGCTGGAAGTCCGCGAGCCGCTCGGGGTCGGAGTCCACGGCGGCGACGATCTCCACCCGGTCCCCGGCCGCCCGCAGCGCGGGGATGTGACTCGCCTCGGCAACAACACCAGAACCCACTACTGCCACCCGGAATGTCACGCATCTACTTTGCCAGGGCGGCGCAAGCACTGCTACATGAAGGCAGTATCAGGCGGTGTCGGCGTGACGATGTCCATACCATCGGTGATCACCGATGCACCACGCCACAGGTCACGCAGCTTGTCCCCGGCCACCACCCGGGCCGGGAACGCCGCCGAAGCCGCACGTCCGGCCAGCTGCACGGCGGGCAGCGGCGACGAGGACGCGGCGAGCACGAGGTTGCCGAACCGCCGCCCCCGCAGGATCCCGGGATCGGCCAGCAGCGCCATCGAGGGGAACTCCGATGCCACCGTGGCCATCACCTGTTTCGCGAACCGCAACCCCGGCCCGTCCGAGATGTTCACGACATACGTCCCGCCCGGCCGCAGCACCCGCGCGACATCGCGGGTGAACTCCGCGGTCGCCAGCCCGCCCGGCATGGACGCCCGCGCGAACGCGTCCAGCACCACCAAGTCGGCGGACTCGTCCCGGCGGCTGGCAACCCCTTCGCGGCCGTCCTGCACCCGTACCCTCAGCCCCCGCACCGAACTCAGCGCGAGGAACTCCCGCACGAACGCGATCAGCTCGCCGTCGAGGTCCAGCACCAGCTGCCGCGAACCCGGCCGGGTGAATGCCACATAGCGGGCCAGCGTGCACGCTCCCCCGCCGACGTGCACGGCGTCCACCGGACCGGCGGGCATCAGGTCGATCACGTCACCCATCCGCCGGACGTAGTCGAACTCCAGGTGCCCGGGATCGTCGAGGTCCACATAGGACTGTGCGACCCCGTCGACGCTGAGGTACCACCCGTTCGGCCGGTCGAGGTCGCGCATGAGCTCGGCCGTGCCGAACCGGACCGCCCGGCGGCCGGGACCTGTCGGACGGGCCTTTCGTGCCATACCCCCTTTATAGCGGACGGTACGAAGCGGTGATCCGGCGTCCCACCTTCGTACCACAAAGGACTTTTCCGCCGTTTTCGTTGCTACTTTCGTTGCCGTGGAAAGCAAGGAGGGGAGCACCGGGATGGGGTTCATGATCTTCCTCGAGATCGCCGGGATCGTCGGGATGATCCAGGGGTTCGGCTCGGTCATCGTCACCCAGGTGTGGCACGGCAACTGGGGGCTGATGCGCTGGGCGCTGGACTGGCAGCCGGGGATCGGCATCGCCATCGGCGTGCTGGGCCTGATCATCGCGGCGATCAGCTGGTCCGGCCAGAAAAGGATCAGACAACGCCGCTGAGACACGAGAAGGCCCCGCCGGTGCACCCGGCGGGGCCTTGCCCGAAAGTGACCTGTCGCGGGCCGCTAGCCGCCGTTCTGCGGGGCGCCGACCAGGCGGCGGCCCACTTCCTCGGCCAGCTCCTGGCCCAGGCCCTCACGCAGGCGCAGGACGAGGTCCTGGATCTGTTCGTCGGTGGGCTTGCCGGACGCCGGGATCGCGGCCACGGCGGCCAGGATCTCCGAGCGCGACCCGGTCACCGCGGCGAGCACCTTGCCCTCGTCGTCGCTGACGGTCGCGGTCAACGCGTCGAGCTTGGCCAGCGCGGCCTCCACCTTGCTCTGGATGGCGAACCCGGTCGCCACGCTCTGCGCCGCCATGTCCATCGGGTTGCGGTTGCCCTCGAACCGCCAGTCCCCGGCCAGAACCTGCCACTTGATCGCCTCGACGATCTCCTGAACGCTGGGCATGTCGTCCTCCGCGTTGTGCTGACCCCAGTCCTCCTGGAGCACGTCGTTGATGTCGCAGCCAACCCCGCCGACGTTGACCGTGCCGACGCGCTGGAAAAGATGTGCTGAAGTGCGACGGCCGCGAGACCACGCCGCCGTCTGCCAGAACCAGGCCGCCACACCGGCGTCCCTGGCCCGGTCGATCACGTCCGCCTCGCCGTACACACCGGTCACGTGCACACCGCCAAGAGATGTGCTCGCGCCGCGTAAGTACTCGACCATCGTGGCGAACTCGCCGTCGCGCACGACATCCTGGTCGACCGCCATGTAGATCGGGCGGTCGGCGGGAAAGCCGATGGCGTTGGCGTGGTCGCGCGCCCGGCGCGCGGACACCTGTCCGGTGCCGAAGCCGCCGCGCCAGTCGGTGGTGCTGTTCTCGAACACGAGCGCCATGCCGATCTGGTTCGCGCTGAAGTCGTCCAGTTCGTCGCGGGTCGTGCACTTACGCCGGTCAGGGAAACCGATGTACCGCACCGCACCCGCATAACCAGCGCTTTTGATCGCCCCCGCGCCGGGGAACCCGGCAGAGTAGTCCAATACTTGGTTCATGCAATCACCGTCCCGTCGAGTCCAGAACCGTCACCAGGGACGCCTTTCCCGCGCTCGACCATCAAAATACCCACCCCCGTGCCGGTGATAACGCGAATGGCTTGGTACCTGGGACTACCGCAGGTCTCGGCCCCAAAAGCCCACGCAGGCAGCAAGCTCGAAGCCAGCATACCGAACACGGAGGGTGTCCGGTCCGGCAATTCCCCCTGCCGGAGGACCAACCGGAGTTCACGCCGGGCCAGTTGGCGATGACGGTAAATGACAAACGATCAGACCGACTGTCCACATGGCACCGCGTCGACAATGGACCGCGGGCGCCTACGCACGGTGAACCTGACACAATGGGATGTCGTGGACACGAGAGCCCTGAACGCCACCGCGGCGGCCCTGCTCGGCCTGCTGCATGACGGCCCGATGACCGGCTGGGACCTGGTCGCGGCCGCCGAGGGCAAGATCGGCAACTTCTGGACTCTCACGCAGAGCCAGGTCTACCGGGAACTGGCCAGGATGACCGAGACCGGCCTGCTCACCGCGGGCGAGCCGGGGCCGCGCGACCGCAAGCCCTACACGATCACCAAAGCGGGCCGCGGCGCCTTTGCCGCGTGGCTGACCGCCGGGCCCGCCGACGACCAGATCAGGGTGCCCCTTCTGCTGGCCATCCAGTTCGCCGACCACCTGCCGCCGCGCCGGCTGCGCGAGATCGTCGCCGAGCAGCGCGCGAACCACGAACGCAAGCTCGCCGGTTACCTGGAGATGGAGCAAAAGCTGGCCGCGGCGCCAAAAGAGACGAGCCGGCTGGCCACGCTGCGGTTCGGTATCCACCACGAACGCGCCGCGCTGGCCTGGTTCGACGAGCTGCCGGAGCTGCTCGGGCTCTGAGCCCGCCTTGACATTCCACTGTGAGAGGTCAACCCTGGGACGGACCGGACCTCCCACAGTGGAAGGTCGTCAGCGTTCATGATCCGAAGAGCGGGGACGAGATCATGTGGCACACCGTTTTCGTTGCCTTACATGCCACTACCGGAGTAGTCGCACTTGCCGCCGGATCGGTCGCGCTGCGCGCCGGCCGGCTGTTCACCACCTATCTGACGGCGCTGGTGGGGATGACGTTGTTCCTGGTCCTGGCCCTGATCGCGGAATGGGGCGAGATCGGCACGACGGCACGGGTCCTGTTCGCCGCCTTCGCGGTACTGGCTGGGATCATGGTCGTGCGGGCCCTGATGGCCCGTCGCATCACGCCTGGAACCGTGCCCTATGTCAAGCACGTCGGGTTCACGCTGGTCTCGCTGCTCGACGCGTTCCTGGTGGTCACTGTGCTCAACATGGGTGCGCCAGTCTGGCTCGTGGTCGTCACCGGCGTGGTGATCGGCGTCGCGGGTGGTGTGGTGCTGCGCCGGATCGAGGCCGCGCTAGCCGTGCCGGCGTAGCTTGGCCTTCTGCACCTTGCCGGAACCGGTGCGCGGCAACGAGTCCACCAGGTCGATGTGCACGGGAACCTTGTACTTGGCCAGCCTTGACCGCAGGAACTCCTGGAACTCCTGTGGCACAAGGGCGGCACCCGGCCGGCAGACCACGAACGCGCGGCCGACCTCGCCCCACTTCTCGTCCGGCACACCGATCACCGCGGCCTCGGCGACCGCCGGATGCGCGTGGATCACGTTCTCCACCTCGGCCGGGTAGACATTCTCGCCACCGGAGATGTACATGTCCTTCACCCGGTCGACGATGTAGAGATAACCCTCCTCGTCCAGCCGGGCCACATCGCCGGAGTGCAACCAGCCGTCGGTGAACGCGTTCTGGGTGGCCACCTCGTTGCGCCAGTAGCCAGGCGTCACGTTGGGCCCCTTGATCAGCACCTCGCCCGGTTCGTCGACGTCCACGCCGGTGCCGTCCGGCCGCACGACCTTGGTGTCCTCGAAGAACATCGCCACCCCGGCCGAGCCGGCCTTGCGCACACTCTCGGCGGCGCTGAGGAAAGTGGCGCCCGGTGAGGTCTCGGTGAGCCCATACCCTTGGCAGAACGTGATTCCGCGCTGCTGGTAGGTGCCGATCAGCGACTCCGGGATCGGCGCGCCGCCGGACATCAGCAGGCGCAACGAGGACAGATCCGCCGTGGCCCAGCGCGGGGACTGCGACAGCGACGCGAACATCGTGGTGACGCCGAAGATCCAGGTGATCCGTCTGCTCTCGATCAGGTCGAAGCACATGTCGACGTCCCAGGTCGGCGTGATCACCGAACAGCCACCCTTGAGGAATGTGGGCAGCAACGTCATGCCCAGCGCGGCGACGTGGAACAGTGGCGCGGCAACGAGAGTGACCTCGTCGGCGCGCACATCCACGGCCACCAGCACGTTGTAGGAGTTCCAGATCTGGTTGGCGTGCGTGAGCATCGCGCCCTTGGGCCGCCCGGTGGTGCCCGAGGTGTACAGGATGAGCGCCACCTCGTCCCGCGCCACCGGGATGTCGATCGGCGTGTCCGCGCCCTCGGCCAGCCAGGGCTCGTACTCCGTCTGCAGCGCAACGGTTTTCACGCCGGACAGCTCGGCGGCGACGTCAGCGCAGGAGGGCGCGTAGATCAGGATCAGCGCGCCGGAGTCCTCCAGCATGTACTGGATCTCCGGCGCGGCGAGCCGGAAGTTCAGCGGGACGAAGATGCCGCCGAGCAGGTGGGTGGCGAACATGGTCTCGGCGAACGAGGGGTGGTTCGGTCCGAGGTAGGCCACGCGCTCCCCCGGTTCCACGCCCGCGGCCCGCAGCTGGTGCGCGAGCCGGGTCGTGCGCTCGGCCACCTCACCGTACGTGGTCTGGTGGTTCTCGAAGATCATGGCGACCCGGTCCGGCGCGGTCCGCGCCCGGCGGGCAGGCCAGCTGCCCAGGCCCTCGTTAAGCATCTGCGACGCTCCGATCGGCAACTGTCGGGTTCAGCGACCGCCCGCTGGTCTCCCGCAACGCGAGCACGCAGACGATCGTGAGCGCACAGAATGCGGCGATGACAACGGAGATGGCAAGGGTTCCGGCCGACACCCGCCAGATCTCGGCGAACAGCAACGGCCCGAACCCGGCGCCCAGGCCGGCGATCTGGTAGCCCAGCGAGGCGCCGGTATACCGGTGCTGGGTGCCGAACAGCTCGGAGTACAGCGCGGCCAGCGGCCCGTACATCATCGGCTGGAGCACCGCGAGGCCGATGACCAGCGCGATCGTCAGCAACGCCGGGCTGCCGCTGTTGATCATCGGGAACAACAGGAACCCGAACGCGGCCATGCCAAGCGCGCCCACCAGCACGATCGGCCGGCGGCCGAACCGGTCGGAGGCGGCCGACCAGGCGATGATCCCGATCACCCCGCACACCGACGCAATGGTCAGCGCGTTGAGGATCTCCTGGCGGGTGAACCCTTTCTGCACGCCGTAGGACAGCACGAACGTCGACATCGTGGACTGGGCGACGAACGCGCTCATGCCGACCCCGATGCTCAGCAACAAGGGACGCCAGTTCTCCTGGAGCACAGCGACCAGCGGCAGCCGGTGCCGCTGTGCCTTGGCCGCGACGAACACCGGTGTCTCCTGGACCCGCAGCCGGACGAACAGACCCACACCCAGCAGCACCAGGCTGAGCAGGAACGGAATCCGCCAGCCCCACTCCAGAAAAGCCTTGTCCCCCACGATCGCCGAGGTGGCGCTCAGCACGAGCGTCGACACGACAAGGCCGGAAGGCGCGCCCGCGTTGGTGAAACTCGCCCACAAGCCGCGGCGGGAGGTGGCGTGCTCGGCGGACAACAACACCGACCCGCCCCATTCGCCGCCGACCGCGATGCCCTGCACGACCCGCAGCAGCACCAACAAGGCCGGTGCCAGCCCGCCGATGTCGGCGTAGGTCGGCAGCACACCGATCAGGAAGCTGGAGATACCCATCAGCGTCATGGTCAGGATGAGCATTCGCTTGCGCCCCAGCAGATCGCCGAAGTGCCCGAAGATCACCCCGCCGATCGGCCTGGCCAGGTACCCGGTGGCGAATGTGCCGAAGCTGGCGACCGTGGCCAGCAGCGGATCCAGGTTGGAGAAGAACACCTTGCTGAACACCAGTGCCGAAGCCGTGGAATACAGCAGGAAGTCGTAGTACTCGATCAGGCTGCCGATATAGCTGGCCGCGACAGCACGCCGGAGCTGAGACATGGCGGTGTCTCCCTCTTCGTTGAGGTAAAAGGAAAAAGCTATTACGCGTAGTGGCGGTAGACCGCTCGCGCGACACAGGCCGGTTTGGCCGAACCGTCGATCTCGATGGTGAAGTCGAGCGTCATCTGGACCCCGTCGCCGGGCACCTCGTCCACCGCGACGACCGTGCCGGCCAGCCGGATCTTGGCGCCAACGGGGACCGGCGCCGGGAAACGCACTTTTTCCAGCCCGTAGTTCACGCTCATCCGCACGCCGCCGATCGCCAGCAGCTCACCGAACAGTGGGATGAGCAACGACAATGTCAGGTAGCCGTGCGCGATCGTGGTGCCGAACGGCCCCGTGGCGGCCTTTTCCGGGTCGGTGTGGATCCACTGGTGGTCGTCGGTGGCCTCGGCGAACTGGTTCACGCGGTCCTGGGTGATCTCCATCCAGCCGGTGTGCCCGAGGTCGGCGCCGGCGAGCGCCCTGACCTCGGCGAGGCCGTTCACTTGTACTGTCATGCTTTCTCCAGACCGAGCAGGCGGACGGCGTTGTCCTTCAGGATCTTGGTGCGCACCTCGGGTTTGATGTCGAGCTTGGCGAAGTCGGCCAGCCAGCGGTCGGGGGTGATCACCGGGTAGTCCGAGCCGAACAGGACTTTGTCCTGCAGCAACGAGTTCGCGTACCGGACCAGCTGCGGCGGGAAGTACTTGGGCGACCAGCCGGACAGGTCGATGTGGACATACGGCTTGTGCGTGGCGACCGCCAGAGCCTCGTCCTGCCAGGGGAACGAGGGGTGCGCGAGGATGATCCGCAGCTCGGGGAAGTCCACCGCCACGTCGTCGACGAGCATGGGGTTGGAGTACTTCAGCCGGATCCCGCCACCGCCCGGCACACCCGCGCCGATGCCGGTCTGTCCAGTGTGGAACAAAGCGGTCACGCCGAGTTCCTCGATGACCTCGTACAACGGGTAGGCCATCCGGTCGTTGGGCGCGAACCCCTGCAGGCTCGGGTGGAACTTGAAGCCGCGAACCCCGTGGTTCGCCACGAGATCCCGCGCCTCCTGGACGCCCGCCTTGCCACGCCGAGGGTCGATGCTCGCGAAGGGGATCAGCACATCGGCGTGCTCGGCGCAGCTTTCCGCGACTTCTTCGTTGGCGATGCGCGGGTGCCCGGTGCCGTACTCGGCGTCCACAGTGAACACGACCGCGGCCATCCGCCGTTCCCGGTAGTGGGCGGCGATTTCCGGGATCGTGGGTTGCCGGTGGCCGTGTGCCTTGAAGTACTGCTCCGACGCGGCCAGCAGCTGTGGGCTCAGTGCGGTGCGCCCGAATTTCGACACCTCCGCGTGGGTGTGCACGTCGATGGCGACGAGCTTGTCGATGTCCATGTCACACCTTCGGTGCGGGAATGCCGTAGGTTTCGGGTTCCGCGCCGACACCGGTGTCCCATGTGGACGCGATGGCGTCGGCGCTCCAGCCGCCGTCGGCGTAGGCGAAGGCCTTCTCCCGCGGGTGCGACCACAGGGACAGCTTGTCGCCGCCGATTCCGATGGCCTGGCCGGTGATCCCGTTGGCGGCGTCCGAGGCGAGGAACACGATTAGCGAGGCGACGTCCTCGACGGTGCCGAGGCCCTCGTCCTTGCGCAGCCAGTCCGGCAGCGGCGTTCCGTCGCGTTCGGACTGTTCGATGGCGCCGGCGAAGGCCGGGATGGTCTTGGTCATCTCGGTGGCGGCCACCGGAACCACGGCGTTCACCGCGATCTGCGCCTTGGCCAGTTCCATCGCCCAGGTGCGGGCCATGGCGACGATCCCGGCTTTGGCGGCCGCGTAGTTGGTCTGGCCGAAGTTGCCGCGCTGCCCGGCGGGTGAGGAGATCAGGATCAGCCGGCCGCCGGTGTCCTGGACGCGCATCTGGATCGCCGCGGCCCGCGCGCAGGTGAACGTGCCACGCAGGTGCACGTTGATCACCGCGTCGAAGTCCTCGTCGGTCATCTTCCACAGCACGCGGTCGCGCAGGATGCCCGCGTTGGTGACCATCGTGTCGAGCCGGCCGAACTCGCCGACCGCGGTCCGCACCAATTGGGCCGCCACGTCCGACCCGCCCACCGGCGCGACCACCTCGACCGCCCGGCCGCCCGCCGCCGTGATGCCTTTGACCACTTCAGCGGCAGCCTCCGCGTCGATGTCGTTGACGACCACCGCGGCACCCGCAGCGGCCAGCGCTTCGGCGTAGGCACGGCCCAGCCCGCGGCCACTGCCGGTCACCACGGCGACTTTCCCTGTCAGGTCCATGCCGGTCAATGTAGGGCAGTCTCGTGACGGCCGTCAACGTTGTGCCCAACATTTGCCGCCGTCTACGCTTGTGCGGGTGACGGCCACCGAGGACCTCGCTGCGCGCCCGCAGTCGCTGATGCTCAGCTTCCTGGGCATCTACCTGCTCGACCGGGACACGGCGGTCTACTCCGGCAGCATCATCGACGTGTTCGCGCGGGTCGGCGTGTCCGAGGAGGCGGTGCGCTCCACGCTGAGCCGGATGGCCACCCGCGGCCTGCTGACCCGCCACCGCCGCGGCCGCCGTGTCTACTTCGGACTGACGGCGCGGGCCACCGAGGTGCTCAGTGACGGCTACCGGCGGATCTGGCACACCGGCGCGGTCAACCGGGACTGGGACGGCACCTGGACGCTGGTCGCGTTCTCGTTGCCGGACAACCGCCGCAGCGACCGCCACGACCTGCGCTCGCACCTGATCTGGGCGGGGTTCGGCCTGTTGCAGAACGGCCTGTGGATCGCCCCGGGCGTCAAGGACGCGGCGTCCATTGTGGACTCCCTGGGCCTGGCCGAGAACGTCACGGTGTTCACCGCCACCCACGCCAAACCCACCGAATCGGCCGATCTCGTGCACAAGGCGTTCGACGTCCCCGCGATCGCCGCCCGCTACAACGAGTTCCTCACCCGCTGGGACACCCCCGACCCGGTCCCCGCCCTGCCCGACGACCTCGCCCGCCAGCTCGTCCTGCACCACGACTGGCTGCAACTCGTCCGCCAGGACCCCCACCTCCCCGCGGAGCACCTCGCCCCCGACTGGCCCGCCATCCGCGCCGAGCACACCTTCCAGACCCTCGCCGCCAAGTACCTCCCGACGGCGGGCGCCATCGCCCGCGACCTGATGGACGAGATCACCGTGCCGGCAAGCGCTTGAAAAATGTCCAGTCCGCGATTCTGGTCAGGAAGAGGACAAAGTCACTCCTGAGTCAGGAATTGCGCTGACGGGAACAGTGACGTCACTCAAACGGCGCAGTCCGGCATATCGAACGGCCGATTCCGCAGTTGCGTAACGTGCACCGGACCGACGGCGAAGTAGCCCACGGCAGGACCGGCGGGATGTGTCAAGGGACAACTGCCGGACAACAGCTGGAATGCGCGGAGGGCACACAATGACGGTGCCAGTGGAATCGCTCGTCGCGGAACTGAAGATCCTGCGGCGGGGGCGGGGCGTGCAGGCGCCGGGGGTGGACCGGCAGGTCGGGCCGAACCTGCGGAGGTTGTGCGACATCGGGGACGTGGACGGGGCCGGGTTGGTGCGGGAGAAGATCCGGGCGTGGGTCACGGATCTGATCAGGCCCTTTCCCGACGATTTGCGGCTGGCGGTGACAACCACATTCGCGTTGAATCCGGTCGCCCAGCACAAGTTCCACGCCGATCGGGTGGCGTGGCTGGCACAGCGGGCGGACCGGGACGCGCGCACCATTCGCCGTCGTATTGACGACGCGCTAACGAGATTGGCGGAGGCCGCGGTGATGCCCGCGCACCACGCCGAACCCGGTGGCGAAGAATGGCATCTCAAGCGGTTCAGCGCGTTGTTGCGGCTGGACGGTATTTCGCCGGTGTGCCACGAGGTCCGGGAGATCGTCGCGCAGACCGACGGGGTGGACGAGATCCCGTGGTCGTTCAGCCTGCCCGGCTCCCTCGGCGAGCTGGACGTGGAGATCGTGCAGGGCGCGGTGTTCTCCCGGATCCAGCGGCCGTCGGCCCGGCGGCTGCTGTTGCGGCTGCAGCTGCCCGAGACGCTGCGGGCCGGGCAGGCGCACCAGTTCGCGATGGAGGTCCGGGTCGCGCCCGGGCAACCGATGCGCCCGTCCTTCGTGTTCTGGCCGGACCGCCGGTGCGAGCAGTTCGACCTGGTGGTCCGGTTCGCCGCGGACCAACTGCCACGCGCGGTCTGGCGGGTCCGCGACGCACTGCAGGAGAGCCAGGAGATCGGCCAGGACCGGTTGGTCCCCAACAGCATCGGCGAAGTCCGGGCCAGGTTCACCGAACCCCGCCCCGGCCGCGGCCACGGCATCCAATGGCAGCCCTAAAACCCCCGCGTGTCCCACATTCACGGCCCCCGTGTTCCCCGTTCGCGGGGCCCGTGTTCCACATTCACCTCAGGCCAATGTGGAACACGACGTCCCCGAACGTGGGACACGGGCTCTACGAACGTGGGACACGGGGGCGGTGAACGGGGGACACGCGTGTGGGGGTGGGCTATTGGTTGCGGGAGGCCAGGCCCGCGGGAGCGGCGGCGAGCGCCTCGGTGATCGCGGCGGCCAACGCCCGCGCGGCCTCCTCGGTCAGCTCGACCGCCACCCGCGCGCCCGGGCCCTGGGACGGGTTGATGAAGTCGATGTTGACCGTGTGGGTGAACTGCGCGTGCACGGCGTGGTCGACGTACACCAGCGCATTGCTCACTCCGAACCAGCCGGACGGGCCCTTGGCGCTGCCTTCGATCTCGATCTTGGTCGTCTGGTAGGTGCACATGGGACAGTCCTCAGTTCGACAGGTGGCGGCCGAAGAAGTCGAAGATCTTGGCCCAGCCGTCCACCGCGGCCTCCGGCCGGTAGGCGGGCCGGTCCACGGCGAAGAACGCGTGCCCGGCGCCCTCGTAGCTGTGGAACTCGTGGGTCTTGCCCGCCTTGTCCAGTTCGGCGGCCAGCAGCGCGACCTGCTCCGGGCCCGGGTACTTGTCGTCCGCGCCGAACAGGCCCAGCAGCGGGCAGGACAGCTGCGGCGCGAGGTGCAGGATCGGCTGCATCGACGGCGGGATCCCGGGCGGCGGCTCCTCCACGATGAACGCGCCGTAGCAGTCCACCGCCGCGTCCACCTGCAGCGAGCAGGCCGCCAGGAACGTGTGCCGGCCGCCGGAGCAGTGCCCGATCACGCCGACCTTGCCGTTGGCGCCCTCCAGCGCCTTGAGGTAGTTGGCGGCACCCTCCACGTCGCCCACCACCCGCTCGTCCGGCACGCCGCCGTTGGCCCGCACGAACGCCGCCGCGTCGTCCGGGGACGCCCCCGGCGCCTCCCGCGTGTACAGGTTCGGGCAGAGGGCCGCGTACCCGTGCACCGCGAACCGCCGGACCATCTCCTTGGTGGCGGCGTCGTAGCCGGGCATGTGGTGGATGACCACCACGCTGCCACGCGGCCCGCCGTCCAGCGGACGGGCCAGGTACGCCTCGACCTCGTCGCCGCCGTGACCGGTCATCGTGACCGTTTCGGCCCTGATCGCGTCACTCATCCGTCTCATCGCCTCCCGTGCGAAGTGGAGTACCCCTCCAGTCCATCGCATCGCCGGTGAGCCCGCACATCCGGGGTCCCCGACCGCCGGGATTGAACCGGTTTGCGGCGGGTAGCCGGGTCTCATGAGCCAGGACCGGTACTTCGCGATCTATCTCAACGACCATCTGGCCGGCGCGGTGGCCGGGACCGAACTGGCGCACCGGCTCGCGGCCGCCGAACCGGACATCCCCATGCTGCGCACGGTCGCCGACGAGATCAGCGCGGACCAGCAGGCGCTGCGGAACATCATGGCCCGCCTGAACGTGCCGGTGCGCAGCTACAAGACCTGGGCGGCCTGGGCCATGGAGAAGGTGGCCCGGCTCAAGCCCAACGCGCACCTGACCAGCCGTTCACCGCTGAGCCGCGTGCTCGAGCTGGAGATGCTGCGGCTGGGTGTGGAAGGCAAAGCCGCGGGGTGGCGGTCCCTGCGGGCGCGGGCGCACCACGACGACCGGCTCGACCCGGGCCGGGTGGACGAGCTGCTCAAGCGCGCCGAACAGCAACGCGACCAGCTCGAGGAGCTCCGGATCCAGGCGGCCGCCGACGCGTTCGGCGGCCACCCGGAGTAGGAGCCTTACGTGGATTCCGCCACGGGTGCGGCGAACTGGGTGTTGTACAGGCGGAAGTAGGCGCCTTCGGTGGCCAGCAGCGACTCGTGCGTGCCCTGCTCGACGATCTGGCCGTGTTCCATCACCAGGATCAGGTCGGCGTCGCGGATCGTCGACAGGCGGTGCGCGATGACGAAGCTGGTCCGGCCCTGCCGCAACGAGTTCATCGCCCGCTGCACCAGCACCTCGGTGCGGGTGTCCACCGAGCTGGTGGCCTCGTCGAGGATCAGGATCGCCGGTTCGGCCAGGAACGCCCGCGCCACCGTGATCAGCTGACGCTCACCGGCGCTGAGGTTGCCGCCGTCCTCGTCGATCACCGTGTCGTAGCCGTTGGGCAGGATCCGGCAGAAGTGGTCCACGTGGGTCGCCTTGGCGGCCTCGACGATCTGCTCGCGGGTGGCGTTGGCGTTGCCGTACGCGATGTTGTCGGCGATCGTGCCGCCGAACAGCCACGCGTCCTGCAGCACCATGCCCGTCCGGGACCGCAGGTCCTCGCGGGTCATCGTGGCGATGTCGACGCCGTCCAGGGTGATCCGGCCGGAGTCGATCTCGTAGAACCGCATCAGCAGGTTGACCAGGGTGGTCTTGCCCGCGCCGGTCGGCCCGACGATGGCGACCGTCTGGCCCGGGTCCACGGCCAGGGTGAGGTCCTCGATCAGCGGCGTGTCCGGCACGTACCGGAACGACACGTCCTGGAACTCCACCCGCCCGCGCACCTGCGTCGGCGACACCGGCTCGGCCGGGTCGGGCTCCTGCTCGTCCGCGTCCAGCAGGGCGAACACCCGCTCGGCCGAGGCCACCCCGGACTGCAGCAGGTTGGCCATCGAGGCCACCTGCGTCAGCGGCTGGGTGAACTGCCGCGAGTACTGGATGAACGCCTGCAGGTCGCCCAGCGACAACGAGCCCGACGCCACCCGCAACGCGCCGACCACGGCCACCAGCACGTAGTTGAGGTTGCCGATGAACATCATCGTCGGCTGGATCAGCCCGGACACGAACTGCGCCTTGAACCCGGCCTCGTACAGCCCGTCGTTGTGCTTCTGGAAGGTGTCCGCCGAGGCCTGCTGGCGGCCGAACGCCTTGACCAGCGAGTGCCCGGTGTAGACCTCCTCGATGTGCCCGTTGAGCTTGCCGGTGGTGGACCACTGCTTGATGAACTGCGGCTGGGCCCGTTTGCCGATCTTGGCCGACACGTAGACCATGATCGGCACGGTCACCAGCGCGATCACCGCCAGCAGCGGCGAGATGACGAACATCAGCACCAGCACGCCGACCACCGAGAACAGCGACACCAGCAGCTGGCTCATCGACTGCTGCAGCGACTGCGCCAGGTTGTCGATGTCGTTGGTGACGCGGCTGAGCACCTCACCGCGCGGCTGCTGGTCGAAGTACCGCAGCGGCAGCCGGGCGAACTTGTGCTCCACCTGCTCGCGGAGGTCGAACACGGCCCGCTGCACGATGATCGTGGTCAGCCGGGCCTGCAGCAGCGCGAACACCGAGGCGATCACGAACAGCCCCAGCACGATGAGCAGCACCCGGCCGACGGCGTCGAAGTCGATGCCGTGCCCGGGCACGATGTCCATCCCGGCGATCATGTCGGCCTTGGTGTTCTCGCCGCGTGCCCGCAGCCCGTCGACGATCTGCGCCTTGGTGGCGCCCGCGGGCAGCTGCGCGCCGATGATGCCGGCGAAGATCAGGTCGGTGGCCTGGCCGAGCACCTTCGGGCCGACCACGTTGAACGCCACGCTGATCACACCGAGCACCAGCACGGTCCAGACCATTGCGCGCTGCGGCGCCAGCGTGCGCAGCAGCCGCAGGCCGGAACCCTTGAAGTCCAGCGCCTTCTCGGCCTGTCCGCCCGCGCCCATCATCCGGCCGGGACCGAAGCTCATCCCGCCGCCGGCGCCGGCTCTGCGGGCCGGGGTGGCCCGCTCTCCCGTGACGCTCATGCCGCCTCCTGCTCGGTCAGCTGGGACAGCACGATCTCCCGGTAGGTGTCGTTGCTCTCCATCAAGTCGTGGTGGGTGCCGGTGCCGACGACGCGGCCCTCGTCCAGCACGACGATCCGGTCGGCGTTGCGGATCGTGTTGACCCGCTGGGCCACCACGATCACCGACGCGTTCGCCGTCTCGGCCGCCAGCGCGGACCGCAGCCGCGCGTCGGTGGCCTGGTCCAGCGCGGAGAAGCAGTCGTCGAACAGGTACACCGCCGGGCGGTGGATGATCGCCCGCGCGATCGCCAGCCGCTGGCGCTGCCCGCCCGACACCGTCGTGCCGCCCTGGGCCACCGCGGTGTCCAGTCCGTCCGGCATGGCCTCGACGAAGTCACGCGCCTGGGCGATCTCCAGCGCCCGCCACATCTCCTCGTCGGTCGCGTCCGGCCGCCCGTACTGCAGGTTGGACCGGATCGTGCCGGTGAACAGGTACGCCTTCTGCGGCACCAGGCCGATCGCGGTGGACAACGCGGCCCCGTCGAGGTCGCGGACGTTCACGCCGTCGATCCGCACCGTGCCGCCGGTGGCGTCGAACAGCCTCGCCACCAGGTTGATCAGGGTCGTCTTCCCGGCGCCGGTGCTGCCGATGATCGCCGTGGTCTGTCCCGGATGGGCGACCAGGTTCACCCCGCACAGCACCGGTTCCTCGGCCCCGGGGTAGCTGAAGTCCACGTTCGCCAGCTCGACCTCGCCCAGCGGCACCGGCAGCGCCACGGGCTCGACCGGCGGCGCGACCGACGGCTCGGTCTCCAGCACCTCCATGATCCGCTCCGCGCAGACCTCCGCGCGGGGCAGCATGATGAACATGAAGGTGGCCATCATGACCGACATCAGGATCTGCATCAGGTAGCTCAGGAACGCCGTCAGCGCGCCGATCTGCATCTGCCCCGAGTCGATCCGCATGCCACCGAACCACAGCACCGCCACACTGCTGAGGTTCATCACCAGCATCACGGTCGGGAACATCAGCGCCATCAGCTTGCCGACCCGCAGCGACACGGTGAGCAACTCGTTGTTCGCGGCCCCGAACCGTTCCTGCTCGTGCTTGTCGCGCACGAACGCGCGGACCACGCGGATGCCGGTGATCTGCTCGCGCAGGATCCGGTTGATGCCGTCGATGCGGTCCTGCATCTGCCGGAACCACGGCCGCATCCGGCTGACGATCAGCATGATCAGCGTGCCCAGCACCGGAACGATGATGACCAGCAGCAACGACAGCGGCGCGTCCTGGCGCAGGGCCAGGATGATGCCGCCGACGCACATGATCGGCGCCATCACCATCAGGGTGAACGTCAGCAGGGTCAGCATCTGCACCTGCTGGACGTCGTTGGTGGTGCGGGTGATCAGCGAGGGCGTGCCGAAATGGCCGACCTCACGGGCCGAGAACGACTGCACCTTGCCGAAGATGTTCGCCCGGATGTCCCGGCCGATGGCCGAGGCGGTGCGGGCCGCGTAGTAGGTCGCGCCTGCCGCGCAGACGATCTGCCCGAGCGTGACCAGCAGCATCATCCCGCCGACGCGCATGATGTAGCCGGTGTCGCCGGGCACCACGCCGAAGTCGATGATGTCCGCGTTGAGTGTCGGCAGGTAGAGCGCCGCCAACGTCTGCAGCAGCTGCAGCACCACCACGATGGCCAAGGGGCCGCGGTAGTCCCGCAGAGAGAGTCTGATTAGTCGAAAAAGCACGTTTTATGCCGCTTTCCTTCGTGCCTGGTCCCCCAGAAAGTTCATCGCCACGACAGTACCCGCACCCTCAAATCGGATATCTCGGGCGTGGCCGGATCTGTGGGATTCACGGCCGTCCAGACATGGCGGGCGGACCGCGGCTCGGCGACGCTAACGGGGTGACCACCTCGATTCCGGACACCAAGCTCGCCGCCGCGGCCACCGACCTGGTCCGCGACACCGTCGGCGACCTCATCTACCACCACTCGCGGCGGGTTTTCCTGTTCGGCAGCGCGATGGGGCGCCACCGCGGGCTGAGCTTCGACCCCGAGTTGCTGTACATCGGCGCCATGTTCCACGACGTCGGCCTGAACCCGGAGTTCCGCGAGAGCGGCCGCCGGTTCGAAGTGGACAGTGCGGACGAGGCCCGCCGGTTCCTGCACGCGCACGGTGTGCCGGAGGACAGCGTCCGTCGCGTGTGGACAGCCATCGCCTTGCACACCACGCCGGGGATCCCGGAGTTCATGGAGCCGGAGGTCGCGTTGGTGACCGCGGGTGTGGAGTACGACGTGCTCGGCATCGGCTACCACGCGTTGAGCGAGGCCGAACGGGCCTCGGTCGTGGCGCTGCATCCGCGGCCGGACTTCAAGCGGCGCATCCTGGCGGCGTTCACCGAGGGCATCAAGGACAAGCCGGCGACGACGTTCGGCAACGTGAAGGCCGATGTGCTGGCACATTTCCAGCCGGGGTTCAGCCGCGGCGACTTCGTCACGGTGATCCAGGAGTCGCCGTGGCCGGAATGAGAATCGTCGTGGTCGTCGCGTTCGACGGCGTGCAACTGCTGGATGTGACGGGTCCGGTCGAGGCGCTGACCACCACTGGCTGCTACGACGTGCGCGTGGTTTCGCCTACTGGCGCGGATGTCCGGACCTCGTCGGGTGTGCGGATCGGTGTCGACCATTCGGTGGGCTCGCTGCCCGGGCGGTTCGACACGCTGCTGGTACCAGGGAGGCCGGAGTGGCGGACTGCTGTCTCGGACACCGGGCTGGTGTCGTTGGTTTCGTCGCTGGCCGAGCGGGCACGGCGGGTCGCTTCGGTGTGCGCGGGAGCGTTCCTGCTGGCCGAGGCGGGGCTGCTGGACGGGCGGCGGGCGACGACACACTGGCAGCTGGCCCGGGATCTGGCGAGGACGTATCCGCGGGTCCTCGTCGAGCCGGACCCGTTGTTCGTGCGGTCGGGGCCGGTGGTGACCTCGGCGGGGATCACGGCGGGGATCGACCTGGCGCTGTCGCTGATCGAGGAGGACCACGGGCCGGATGTGGCGCGCTCGGCCGCGCGGTATCTGGTGGTGTTCATGGCCCGGCCGGGTGGGCAGTCGCAGTTCAGCGCCCGGATGGGACCCGCGTACTCGTCACATTCGACTGTGCGCAAGGCAATGGACCACGTGACCGCCGACCCGGCGGGTGACCACAGCCTCGACGTGCTGGCGGACGTCGCCGGCGTGAGCCCTCGGCACCTGACCCGGTTGTTCCGGGCGGAGCTGGACATCACGCCGGCGCAGTTCGTGGAGACCATCCGGTTCGAGGCCGCGCGGGTGTTGCTGCAGAACGGAACCTCACCCATCGAGGCCGTGGCCGGGCAGGCCGGGTTCGGCTCGTCGGAGTCGATGCGCCGGGCGTTCCAGGACACCCTCGGCATCTCCCCGTCGACCTACCGCGCCCGGTTCCGCAGCACTAGTACCGTATCTCCGCCGTTCTCGAAGGCAGCGCGAACTTCCGGATGAGGTAGGTGAGCGCGGCGGCGATCAGCAGCCACACGATCGCGGCCGCACCGTAGTTGAAGAACACCGCGGCCTTCGCCGAGCCCGGGGTGAACAACCCGTCGAACCCGAGCGACACCGCCCCAGCGAACCCGTCCATGAAGGACGCGAACCCGTTCTTCGGGTTGGCGTCGGCCAGGACCAGCACGATCTGTATCACCAGCACGACCGCGAACAGCGCGCACACGAAGTTGATCGCCGCGTTCACCCGCCGCACCGCCCGGACCCGCTTGACCTGCCGGTCCTCGGCCGCGTACGCCGCGTCCTGGTGAGCCGGCGGCGGCACATCGCGGCGCACAGGCTGTTGCTCCGGCAACGCTCTCGTGCGTTCCGGTTCCCGCTCGGGATACGTCATACCAACGGAATACCCGCCCCACACCCCCGCAAACCCACCCACCCGCACCGGTCACCGAGGAACAGGGGTTGGCGGTCGCCGCCGAGCATTTTCGCGTTCTGCGCGGACAACATCTGGCGGGGTGACTGGGAAGTAGTGTGGCGCCATGATGAGTGCTTCGCCGTTCACCGAGACCTCCACCAGTGGCCGGGCGAACGGCTTCGACGAGCTGAGCGCGGCCGGGCCGGTGCAGAAGGTCACCCTGTTCACGGGAGTACCGGTGTGGGTGATCACCGGGTACGCGGAGGCACGTCAGGTGCTCACCGACCCCAACGTCGTGCGCTCGTTCACCGAGGGCCCGCACGCCGACCATGTCTCCGACGAGCTGCGCCGCGCGATGAACTCGCACATGCTCGCACTCAACCCGCCGGAGCACACCCGGCTGCGCAAGCTGGTCTCGGCGGCGTTCACCCGGCGCCGGGTGGAGGAGCTGGAACCGCGGATCGCCGAGATCAGCGCCGGTCTGCTGGACCACATGGCCGAGCTGGGCAAGGACGGCACGCCGGTCGACCTGGTGGCCGAGTACGGGTATCCGTTGCCCATCACGGTGATCTCCGAGCTGATCGGCGTTCCGCAGTTGCAGCGCGACGAGTTCCGCCGGTTGACGGCGCTCACGCTGAGCGGGCCGCTGCACACGCCCGAGGAGTACGTCGCGGGCGCGTGGGAGATGGTGCACTACATCCGGTCGCTGATCGAGGAAAAGCGCGCGAACCCCGGGGACGACCTGCTGTCGGCGATGATCGCGGTCCGCGACGAGGGCGACCGGCTGACCGGCGACGAGCTCACCTCGATGGTGTTCGTGCTGCTGGTGGCCGGGCATGAGACCACGGTCAACCTGATCACCAATGGCACGTACACCCTGCTGACCCACCCGGACCAGCTGGCCAAGATGCGCGCGGACGCCACGCTCATCCCCGCGGCCGTCGAGGAGGTGCTGCGCTTCGACCCGCCGGTGATGACCACGCTGCCCGCGCACACCATCGGACCGGTCCATATTGGACAGACGACGATCCCGGCCGGTGAGGTCGTGCTGCCCGCGGTCTGGTCGGCCAACCGCGACCTGAGCCGGTTCGCCGACCCGGACACGTTCGACATCACGCGCGAGGACAAGTCGCACGTCGGGTTCGGCCACGGCATCCACCACTGCCTGGGCGCCCCGCTGGCCCGCCTCGAGGGCCGGATCGCGTTCCGCGACCTGTTCGGCCGGTTCCCGGACCTGCGCCTGGCGGACCCCGGCGAGGACGCCGGACGGACGATCAGCCTGGTCCTCAACGGCATCCCGCGGCTGAACCTCGTCACCGGCTAGTGTCCCGCGCGGGATACTGGGCCCGACGCGCATTCGTTCCAGGACACGGTTTCGCAGCAAGTAGCATGATCGGCACCGGGTGTGACTGGGAGCCAGGATGCGACGTGGGTATGCCCTGCTGGTGGTGCTGACGCTGCTGGCCGGAATCAGCCCGGCCACGGTGTCGGTGGCCGCAGCACCCCTGCCGCCGGTCGCGGTGCCGGACACCGCTTTGAATGCCAAGTGGAACGCGTACGGCGACCAGGGCGGGCACTGGACCGGCGGCGACCGGACGGTGTCCGTGCCCTTGCCGGACGGCCGGACCGCGTGGCTGTTCTCGGACACGTTCCTGGGCACGGTGAACCCCGGCGGCAGCCGCCCGGCGAACACCCCGATGCCGCACAACACCCTGGTCGTCGAGCAGAACGGCCAGCTGGGACCGACACTGCACGGCGGCACCGCGGCCGCTCCCCTACCGCTCGTGGAGGTCGCGGGCTCGCCGCTGACCTACTGGGTGAACGACGGGATCGTCGAGGGCAACACCCTTCGCGTGCTGTACACGCAGATCGAGTCCACCGGCGGAGGCGGCCTGGACATCCGGCTGAAGGGCACCGCGCTGGCCACGTTCAGCCTGCCGTCGCTGACCTTGACGGACGTGCGGACCCTGCCACTCGGCGACAGGATCGCGTGGGGCCAGGACATGGTGACCGAAGGCGGATACACCTACATCTACGGTTCCGAGTCGCAGGGCAACGAGCCGAAACGCGTCCACGTGGCGCGAGCGGCCACCCTGGACGGCGCCTGGCAGTTCTGGACCGGATCGGGCTGGTCCGCGCACGAGGAGGACTCGGCGCGCATGCTCACCGGTGTGGGTCAGGCGTTCTCGGTCACCAAGGCAGGCAACGAGTACGTGCTGATGACCATCGAGGGCAACCTCACGTTCAACCCGACCCTCGTGGCGTACACCGCTTCCGCGCCAACGGGTCCGTTCGGCAACCCGCGCCCGTTGTACCAGGCACCGGAGCCGGGCGCGGGCAACCGGCCGGTCTTCGTCTACGACGCGGCCATCCACCCACAGCTGTCCCAGCCGGGCAAACTTGTGGTGTCCTACAACGTCAACAGCATGAACCCGGCCGACAACACGGCGGACGTCAAGATCTACCGGCCGCGGTTCGTCGACGTCACCTGGCCGCCGCCGGTGCCAGATCCCGCTCGGCTACCCGGAACACCCACCGGATTGTCCGTTGTGGACACCAATGACGGTGGCGCCACGGTGTCGTGGCAGCCGGTGTCTGGTCAAGATCTCAAGTACCGCGTGTACCAACGGGATGTCACCGCGGGACAGGAGTTCTTCGCCCGCCATCCGGAAGCGCACACCGGGACGACCGCGAACATTCCGTTCATGCGGGCCGGTCACACCTACGAGTTCCGGGTCACCGCGCAGAACGAGACCGGCGAGAGCCAGCCGTCCGGCGCCGTGAGCCTCACCGTGACCGGTGCACCGCTTCGGCCGCCCGCCAACGTCCGCGCCACGCCCAACGACTCCGGCGGGATCACGCTGACCTGGGATCGCAGTCCCAGCCCGGGTCTGCTGCTGTACCAAGTGTTCCGGTCGGACATCACGAACGGGCCGTCGGGCAGCCTGCCGATCGGCTTCCCGGACTCGGCGAACACAACGGTCACCGACATCGGGCTGGAACACGACCACGTCTACGAATACGTGGTCACCGCCAACCGGTCCGGCCAGGCGAGCGAACCGTCCACAGCCGTGCACGCCACCGCCCGGTACCGGAAACCCGGTGTACCAACGAACATCCGGGCCACCCCGCGACCGGACGGCAGGATCGGCCTGTCCTGGGACGCGCCCGGACCGGACGTCTGGTATTGGGTGTACCAACGGGACATCACCGGCAACCCGGCGAACGAGTTCAGCAAGTGGCCGCTGCCCGTGCCCGGCCAGACCACGATCGTCGCGGACTCCTTGCTGCCCAACCACACCTACGAGTTCAAGGTGTCCGCCACCAACCGCGGCGGCGAGGGCGACGTGTCCGCACCGGTCCAGGCAACCTCCACAATGGACACCCAGCCGGTGTCGCCGGGGTCGGTGCCGCCCCGGCCAACCGCGTGGGTCTCCCCGGCACAGCCCGGCCGGTCACCGAGATCGCGCCTCCTCACCCGCCGAGCGCCCTGGTCGCCATCCCCAACCCGGGCGTCCTGCCCTCGGCAGCACCCCGCGACCAGCTCCGGCATCCCTCCTACCAGCGGAAAGTGACTCACTGCGTCCTGCCCGATACACGCTGTGTGACGCGGGTGACATCACCTTGCCATACCCCTACCCCCTGTTGCTAAGTTTTTCTTAGTTACTCAGTTTTTCTTAGGGAGCGGACATGGCGAAGGTGCAGATCATCATCGCGAGCACGCGGCCGGGCAGGATCGGGCCGAAGGTGGCCGGCTGGATCACCGGGCTGGCACGTGAGCACGGCGGCTTCGAGGAGGTGCAGGTCGTCGACCTGGCCGAGGAGAACCTGCCGATGATGGACGAGCCGCACCACCCCCGGCTGCGCAACTACGTGCACGACCACACCAAGGCCTGGAGCGCGAAGATCGACTCGGCGGACGCCTACATCTTCGTGATGCCCGAGTACAACTACGGGTTCACCGCGCCGCTGAAGAACGCCATCGACTACCTGAACCACGAGTGGGCCTACAAGCCGGTCGGGCTGGTCAGCTACGGCGGTGTCGCCGCGGGCACCCGCGCCGCGCAGATGATCAAGCAGGTGCTGACCACCCTGAAGATGGTGCCGTTGTTCGAGGCCGTGTCCATCCCGTTCGTGCACAGCATGATCAACGAGGACGACGAGCTGGCGGCGAACGACATCATGCGCTCGGCCGCCAAGGACATGCTCGACGAGCTACGGAGGGTGAGCGACGCGCTCCGCCCCCTGCGTCAGGCGAGCTAAGATCGGGCTGTCATGTCCGAATCCGAGGTTCACAAGGTCTGCAGCCGGTTCCACGCGGCGATCGAGATGATCGGCACCCGGTGGAGCGGCGCGATCCTGCGCGCGATCTTCACCGGCCACCACCGGTACGCCGAGATCAAGGCGGCGATCCCGGGCGTGAGCGACACCATGCTGGCTTCCCGGCTGCGTTCGATGGAGGCCGACGGGCTGATCGTGCGCCAGGTGGTGCCCGCCTCGTCGGTGCAGGTGCACTACGAGCTGACCGAGATGGGCCGGGACCTGGCGCCGACGATCGACTCGATGATCGAGTGGGCGCACAAGTGGATCCCGCTCGACGAGGCCGACGCCCGCCGCGAGCACACCGCCTAGCGCTCGCTGGATTCCTTGCTCAGGACGGGTTTCACGTCGATGATCGGCGTGCCGTCGAGGGCTTCCAGGTCGCGGACGCCGACGCGCGGGCCGTCGATGGACGTGATCTCCACGCGGTGCAGGCCGATCGGGTTCGGCCGGGCCGGCGAGCGGGTGCTGAACACGCCGGTGACCGGGCGGTCCGGGTCGCTGCGCGGGTGCACCGCCAGCACGTCCCGGTCGGCGCGGTCCAGCCAGGTCAGCACGAGGACATGCGCGCCCACCTCGAAGTCCTTGATCCCGGTGAGCACCTCGGGGTCGAACACGAGGACCGAGTCGGGCGCGCCCTCGTCGCCCTGTTTCGGCGCCTGATCAAGATCGGTGAGCGGCGATTCGACCCGGCCGATCGCCCGCAGCTGCATCACGCCGCCTTCGCCGCGGCGACGAACTTGCGGATCAGCTCGGCATCCTTCACCCCGCGCGACGACTCGACACCACTGGACACGTCCACGCCCCACGGCCGGACGGCGTGGATGGCGGTGCCGACGTTGTCCGCCGTCAGCCCACCGGCGAGCAGCCACGGCCCCTGCGGACGTCCGCCGCCGAGCAGCGCCAGGTCCCACTGCTCCCCCGACCCGGCGACCGGCGAGTCCAGCAACAGCATGTCCTCGCCATACGCACCGACCGTGACGTCAGTGTCCTCGCGCAGGGTGGTTGCGCGGATGAGCTTGAGCGGAAGGTCCCGCAGCTGCTCGAACGCCGACGCCGGGTAGTCGCCGTGCAGCTGGATCGCGCCCACCCCCGCGTCGAGCGCGGTCTGCCGCGCCTCAGCGGCCGGTTGCTTCAGGAACACGCCCACGGTCAGGACGTGCGCCGGCACCTCGGCGACCAGCTTGCGGGCGACGTCGACATCCACCCGCCGCACGCTCTCGGCGAACACGAACCCGACGGCGTCCGCACCCGCGTCGATAGCGGTCGAGACATCCTCGGGGGTGCGCAACCCGCACACTTTGACGAACACAGCACCCAGACTAACGGGTAGCGTGCGAAGCGTCCCGTCACCGACCTGGGGGTCGCCATGAGTATTGAGTTTCTCCTGACATCTTTGGTCATCGTGATAACACCCGGCACCGGTGTGCTGTACACAATGGCCGCCGGGCTGTCCCGTGGCACCAAGGCGAGCGTGGTCGCGTCGGTCGGCTGCACGCTCGGGATCGTGCCGCACATCCTCGCCGCGATCACCGGCCTGGCGGCGTTGCTGCACACCAGCGCGGTCGCGTTCCAGACGCTGAAGTACCTCGGCGTCGCGTACCTGCTCTACATGGCCTGGTCGACCTGGCGGGACAAGGGCAACCTGTTGGTGGAGAAGGACAAGGAGCCCAGGCCCGCGTCCAGGGTGATCCTGTCCGGGATCCTGCTGAACGTGCTCAACCCCAAGCTGACCATCTTCTTCTTCGCGTTCCTGCCGCAGTTCGTCAGCACCGGCGCCCCGGACGCGGTGTGGAAGATGGTCGAGCTCAGCGCCGTGTTCATGGCCATGACGTTCGTGGTGTTCGTCGGCTACGGCGCGTTCGCCGCCGCCATCCGCACGCACGTCATCTCCCGGCCGAAGATCCTGTCCTGGCTGCGCCGCGGCTTCGCGGGCGCGTTCGCCGGCCTGGCCGCGAGCCTCGCGTTCACCGACAAGTGATCCACACCCCTTAGTACGAGATACCAGGGGTGTGAGTCCCGAAGGACCACTCGTAGCCCTCGGATGTCCAGGATCCGGCAGCGGTAGTTGCCCCACTCGGTGGCTTCCGGCTTGAGGACGGCGGTCGCCCCCGCGGCGAACACACTGTCCACATCGGACTGTTCCGGAAACCGCATGGTGACCTGGAAGCCGAGCACGTCCACCAGCCAGTCGATCGCGCCCGGGGCGTCCTGGTACCCGAAGTACGCTGAAAGTGCCATGCCCCCAGCATCCCGGGGACAACGGTCAGTTCCCGTCCTGAATGCGTTCTCCCAGCGCGATCGCGTAGACAACGGCCTCGTCGATCGCCTCGACGCCGAGCAGGTCCTCGATCGCCGACTCGCGCAGCGCGCAGGTGGGCGCGGCGAGCAGATCCCGCTGGGTGGCAACGAGCTGGATGTTCTGGCCGATGTGCCCGGCCTCGATCATCACCACGCGGTAGCTGACCGCGCTGCGGTACTTCCACATCGTCCTGGCGAAGTTGGCCACCAGGAACACGACGGCCGCCGCCTTGTCCGCCCACTGCTGGCCGGCCAGCAGTGTCCCGGCCGATGGGATCTCCTCGCCGTGCACGAGCTGCAACGAGTGGTCGAACCCGGAGTAGTGGTAGATCCCGGGCGCGAGACCGTCCACCGCGCGCACGAGAACGTAGCCCTCAAAGGGGTTCAGCGCGCCACCGGAGGGGGACATGGTCAGCGGCATGCTGCCCCGGCTGACGTCCTCGACGAACCCGGTGATGCCGAACCCGCCGAACAGCACCGCGCCCAGGCTGTCGCGGCCGATCTTCTCGCCGGAGAACTCCCGGGCCGAGCGGCGCGACCGCAACACCTGCCAGAGGTTCCCGGTCTCGTCGACCTCGGGCAGCGGGATCTCGTTCCAGTTGGCATGCTTGCGGAACAGGATCGGCCCGTCGGTCTGCTCGGGCAGAGTGTCCTCGTAGGACGCGTCCCGGCTGGCGAAATGGTACAAACCGGCCACCGGTCCCCAGGCCCAGCGGCGCCGGTAGTCCTCGTCCCGCCCGGCCAGCCCGGTGCCCTCGACCACGAGCGCGTTGAGCTCCACCAGCCGGGCCACTTCGTCCACAATGGACACCCGGTCGCGCAGCCACGCCTCGGTGCGCCAGTCGTCCGCGGCCAGCAGCACCGAGATTTCCGTTGCGGTGCCGGGAAAAGCGCGGCGGGTGACGAAGTTGTAGACGGTGATGCCCGGCCCGTAGGGCAGCAGCACCAGCGATGCCGCCCGGCGGAAGCGCATCGCCGGCTGGCCGGTGGCGTCCCGGTGACCGGCGACCCCGGCCAGCAACGCCTTGACCCGGCCGTCATCGGCGGGCGCGGACCGAGCCAACAAACCGTGCCGGAGCCACTTGTCGTACTCGTTCACCCGAGCGACCGTACCGCTGATCGCCCGGGTGAAAGCGGGGAAAACGCCCTACTCGACGGCCATTTCGCCGAGCGGTGACCAGTCGTCCTGGTCGAGCTGGAAGTTGACGACCCGCGGCGTCTCGGCCAGGTGCGGCGGCAGGGTCTGCTGCGCGGCCTTGAAGTGCGCGGACTGCACGTGCGCCCCGCCCGCCTCACCGTCGCGGAAGGCCTCCACGAGAACGTACTCGTTGGCGTCCTCCACACTGCGCGACCAGTCGAACCACAGGCAGCCGGGTTCGGCGCGGGTCGCCTCGGTGAACTCACGGGCGATGTCCGGCCAGCTGTCGGCGTACTCGGGCTTGATCCGGAACTTGGCCGTGATGAAGATCATGGCCTCACCTTAGTGGTTGTCACCGGATGGCGCGTGTCGCAGTTTGAGACACCATCAGCGCCAGCACACCCAGCGCCGCCACCACGATTCCGTACACCACAGCGGTGATCTGCAGACCGAACTCGGTGGCCGCGAGACCGGCGACCACGGCGGGCAGGCTGAACGCCAGATACGAGATGGTGTAGGCCACCGCGAACAGCTCACCACGCTCGGCCGGACCGGAAATCCGTGCCAGGGTCCCGAAACTGGCCAGTCCGGAGGCGCCGAAGCCGACTCCGGCCACAACCGTCCCAGCCACACCGAGCAGGACGCTGTCCGACAGTATCCCCCACAGGGTCAGCAGGGTTCCCGCGGCGAGCAGCGACGCGGCGACCCTCAACAGAACAGCCATTGTCCAGCCACGCAACAGCAACGCGGTCACCGCGCCGGTCCCGCAGAGCAACGTGACGACCAGGCCTCCGACGAGATGATTGTGCAGCCCGAAAACCTGGGCGGCGACCGACGGGCCGAGCGACAGGTACAGCCCGCCGAGCGACCAGCTGGCCAGCAGGATCGGCACCAGCGCGAACATCGGGGACCGCAGGCGCGCCGGCACGCCGAGCCGCGGCGCCAGCGAGGCCAGGCCGCCGGGACGCCTCGCCGAGGTCTCCGGCATCAGCGCCACCACGACCGCGGCCAGCACCATGCCCGCCAGCAGCAACGCGTAGACCAGGTGGGTCGGCGCGGGCGCGAACTCGACCAGCGCACCACAGCCCAGCGCGCCCAGAGCGAGCCCGGTGAACGCGGCGACGCCGTTGATCACACCCGCGCGGCCGGGGGCATGCGGCGGGTTGAGGTCGACCAGGGTCGCGCCCAGCGTCGTCATGGCCGCGCCGGTCGCGATGCCCTGCAGGAACCGCGCCACGAGCAGCGTGGACACGTCACCCGCCAGGACGAACAGCACCAGAGAGACGGCCTCCAGGCCGATCGCCGAGGCCAAGACGGGCCGTCTGCCGACATAGTCGGACAACGCGCCGAGGACCAGCAGCGAACCCACCAGCCCGATCACGTAGACGGCGAAGACAACGGTCAGGGTCGTCGGCGAGAAGCCCCATTGCTGCTGGTAGACGACGTAGAGCGGGGATGGCGCGCTGGAGGCGGCCATGAACAGCACGAAGATCGCGGCCACCGCGGTGAACGAGACCGCGTGCGAAAGCCGCCGGACCGGGGGCGCCGAGACCAGAGATGCCACAAGAGACTCCTCTAAAGCAACGATCAGTGCGTTAGCCACCATACGCCTTAACGCAGCGATCAGTGCAATAATGGATCCTATGTCCGTCACCACCCGACCCGGCGGCCGCTCCGCCCGCGTCCGCGCCGATGTCCACCGCGCCGTCGCCGAGCTGGTCACCGAGGCGCAGGGCGAGCTGACCCTGCCGGTGATCGCCACCCGCGCGGGCGTGCACCCGACCACCCTCTACCGCCGCTGGGGGTCGCTGGGCGAGCTGCTGGAAGAGGTCGCGACCAGCAGGTTCAGCGGCGACATCGTGGTGCCGGACACCGGGTCGCTGCGCGGCGACCTGGAACGGTGGGCCACCGACGTGGCCACCGACCTGGCCGACCCGGACAGCCTCGCGCTGATCCGCACCACCCTCGGCTCGGGGCCGGACGGTGGCTGCGCCTGCCTGGGCGACCGGCACGACCAGCTCAAGGCGATGCTGGAACGAGAGCAGGAACGCGGCGGCGCCGTGCCGACCGTCGAGCGCGCCGCGGACACCCTGCTCGGCGCGCTGTACTACCGGGCACTGTTCAGCCGGCAGCCGATGGACGAGCCCTGGATCAAGGACCTCGTGGACATGCTGCTGCGGTAGTTCTGCCCTTTCGTCCCTTGTGAGCGGGCCGGGCGGGCCGAGATCCTGTCAGGCCATGACCCCGGTGCAAGTCATTGCGGTGGCCTCGATCGCGCTGTGGTTCGCCGTCCAGGCCCTCGTGCGGCACCGGACCAAGGCCCCCGTGGTCTCGGCGGCCTCCGCCGACCCGGGAAACGACACCCCGGTGACCGCGAACATGGCGGTCAACAACTGGGAGGCGACTCAGGACGCGATCCCGGCGACGGTGCTCGACCTGGTCCACCGGGGCGTGCTGAAGCTGGACGGCGACACGATCCACGTGCCCGAGGTGGTCCCGGACGGCCTGCGTACCTACGAGGACACCCTCGTCCGGCACCTGCGGCTGATCGCCACGGACCGGGTCGTGGCGATCGACGAGGTCGACCCGGCGGACAAGGACTTCCAGACGTTCTTCGCCGAGTTCGCCCGCCAGGCGGGCGCCGAGGCCGATTTCCGGGGATGGGCCGAGCGGCGGCTCACCGGGCGCCAGAAGGCGTTGCTGTTCTTCGCGTCCGTGACACCTGCCGTGCTCGCCGTGTTCGCGATCCCCTGGCCCACCACCGAGGACGTCTACATCCTGGGCACGATCGTGTTCATCGCCGGCTCGTACTGGCTCGGCAAGTACGCGTTCCGTGGCCCGTCGATGCGGCCCACCGCGGCCGGTGCCGAGATCACCGCGCGGTGGCAGGGTTACCGGGTGGAGGACGCCATCACCACCGCCACCCTGACCGATATCGCTGTGCTGGGCCGGAAACTCGCCTACGCGACGGCTTTGGGCAAGGCGGAGGTGGCGTTGTGGCTGTTGTCCTGGGGTGTCGATCATCCCGAGGCCGCGTGGTCCCGGCACAGCGGGACCTGGCGGCGGTTGCGGATCTGGTACCCGTGGATGCTCGGCTGGGGCTACTCGCCGCGGCGGCGGGTCGGGCACGCGGTGTGGAAGGCGGGTTTCGCCTCGGTCGTGTTGTTCGGGGACGGCCTCACCACGTTCGCCGACATGCCATTGTCGGACAGCCTGGTGTGGGTGACCGGGGTACCGGTGACTGTGGTGATCGTCCTGTATGCCTTGGCCGCTTTGGATCTCGTGCTGGCCGTCACCGAGCTGCTGACCCGGCGGATCCACGTCGGCTGGGTACTGCGGTGGCGCCCGGCCGGTGAGGAGAACATCTACGTCGCGCTGGAGGAGAACGACTCGACGCGGATCAAGGCCTACAAGATGCCCGCGTCCACCGCGGGGATCGAGTGGGACGCCAGGATCCAGTTCACCGCGGGCATCGCCCTGGGCCGGGTGACCCACCTCGAGGTCCTCGACCGGCCGTGACCCCTTCCCCCGTGGCTCGCTAGTCCAAAAGAGACACGCCGGTTGGCCTGGAAGCTGCTCCGTTCAGGCGAAATAACCGTGCGAACAACGCGGCATTCCTCGGAAAATCCGTGCGTCTGCCTGCTGTTGCTTGGTGCACATGGCAAACGTCACTCGCTGAGGTGGCGTAGTAACCGGTTTTCCCGGTGCCCGATGTTCTCTCCGGCAAGTAACCTGGCAGAGGGGAAGTTGTTACGTGAGAACAAAACCGTTACTGGCCGCCGGTGCATTGGCACTGGTCGGCGTGGTCACGGCCGGGCAGGCGGCGTACGCCGTCGACGGCAACCTGCCTGGTGGCACGAGCATCGCCGTCGCCATCGCCAGCCCGTCGGAGAACGCCGTCATCCCGCAGGGACCGGCGACCGTCACCGGCACGGCGTCGATCGGGACGGGCGTGCCGGTGAAGGACACCGCGCTGACGTATGTCATCGATGTGTCCGGCAGCACCGCCGGCCCGTGTAGCAGTACGTCCATCCTGGCGTGTGAGGTCGCGGCCGGGAAGGCGTTGAACGACAAGGCCGCCACGCCGAACACGGTCGTCGGTCACGTCGGCGCGGCCGTCTTCGCCACGAACGGCGCCGCGGCCGACGTCGGACCGGCCCCCAGCGAACAGTTGCTGACCACGCCGACCACCGACGCGAACGGCAACGGTGCCCGGGACATCAACGAGGTGCTCGACTCGGCGTCCATCGGCGGGCTGGGCGCGTTCACCGGCCGCAGCGTCGGCACCGGCACCGACTACCGGGCGGGGATCAACGCGGCGTCCGCGGTGACCGGCGCGCAGACCGAGTCCCGCAAGATCGTCATGTTCCTGTCCGATGGGGTGCAGCCGTTCGACGTGACCGCCGAGGCCGGTGCGGTCCCGGACGACGTCAAGTACTTCACCTTCGCGGTGGGCGCGGGCTCCAACTGCAACAACGGCAACTACAACGCGAGCCTGCAGGCCATCGCCGACCTCACCGGCGGCACCTGCACCCCGGTCCCCGACCCGGCGAACCTGCCGGACGTCGTTCCCGGGATCATCGCGTCCAAGCTGGTCAACCTGACCCTGTCGGTCGACGGCGGGCCGGACACCGCCATCACCAACGTCACCCCGGCGCTGCCGCAGACCGGCCCAGCCTCGGTGAACTACACAGTGAACACGGGCACCCTGACCTCGGGTGTGCACACGCTGTGCGTGACCGCGCACGGCACCGACGGCGGTGGCGCGGGGCAGGTCACCGACTGCAAGCACGTCCGGGTCAACGACCCGCCGGTGGTCACGATCGGCGGCCCGTACGCCGGTCAGGAAGGTACCGCGGTGGCGCTCGCCGGGCAGGTGTCCGACCCGGACGGGCCGAGCCTGGTCACCCATTGGAGCGCGACCCCGCTGTCCAATGTGGACCCCGGCACGACGTGTGTGTTCGGCAACGCGGCCGCGTTGAACACCACAGTGACGTGTAACGACGACGGCGTGTGGACGTTGAGCCTCAGCGCCAACGACAGCCTGCACCCCGACGTCGTCAAGACCACGACCCTGACACTGTCCAATGTGGCTCCTCAGGTGAGCATTTCCTCGCCCAGCAACGGGACCACGGTCGTGCGCGGTGCCCCGATCGGCGTCACCGCGCCGTTCACCGACATCGCCACGCATGACACGCACACCTGCACGGTCGATTTCGCCGACGGCTCCCCTGTCGTCAACGGAAACGTCGCCCAGGGCGCGGGTTCGGGCACGTGCACCGCTTCGCACACCTACACCGGTGTCGGCGCGCACAACGTGCTGGTGACGGTCACGGATGACGACGGCGGCCAGGCCACCGCGGTGGTCACCATCGTGTCGTACGTGCGGGCCGAGGCGTGGTCGTTGAGCGCCAACGGTTTGATCAACGTCGCCAAGACCCCGCTGGCCGGGTGCCCGCCGAACTCCAACCTGACCACGGCGTCGCTGAACGTGCTGGGCTTGGCGTCGGTCCAGGCTCTGCACGCGGAGTGCACAATGGACACTTCCAACGGCCACACCAACGCCTACGCCAACGTGTCCAGCGCCAGCCTGCTCGGTGGCGTGATCAAGCTGTCGGATCTGGAGACCCGCTGCATCGCCAACGAACAGGGTCTGTCCGGTTCGTCGCGGGTGGGCACGCTGAACGGGCAGCCGATCGGCACGCAGCCGGCGACGATCGGGATCCCCGGTGTGGCAACGGTTTACGTCAACCAGTCGGTGAACGGGCCGAACGGCCAGTTCGCGCAGTACGCCGTGCGGGTGGTCACGCTGCTCGGCCAGGAGATCGTCGTGTCCGGCTGCCGGATGGGCTTCTAGTCAGCTCGTCTTGAGGCGGTAGACCTGCATCGCGTTCCCGGCGAGAACCAGGTCGGCCGTCTCGGCGTCGGGACACAACGCGGCGACTGCCCGGGCGTTCTTGGCGATGCCGGGAACGCCCGGCCAGTCCGTGCCGAAGATCATCTTGCGGGTGAGCCGGTTCCAGTTGTGCCGCGCGTAGTACTCGCGCAACCGGGACGGCGGCAGGCCGGACAGCTCGATCCAGACCCGATCGTAGGTCAGGGCAAGGAAAGCGGCGGCGTCGTACCACCAGCCACGGCCGCCGTGCGCGAGCGCGATGTTCAGCCCGCGGAAGTCGCGCAGCACGTCGTCGAGCAGGACCGGGTCGGCGTAGGCGTTCATCGACCCGGGGAAAGTGCTTGTACCGCAATGCACCACGATCGGCACGTCCAGCGACTGGCAGAGTTCGTAGGCGGGATAGAGCGCACGGTCGTTGACGGGCGCGCCCGCGTGCACGGGGTGGATCTTCAACGCCACCGCGCCGAGATCCAGCTGGCGCCGCACTTCTTCCTCGATGGGATAGTGCAGGTGCGGGTTGACGTTCGCGATCACCTTGACCCGCGCGGGGTTGTGCGCGGCGAGCGGCAGCATGTCCTCCACCGGCTGGATCCCGGTCGCCTTCGGGCTGTACTCGGCCAGCACCAACGCGATGTCGACGCCCTCCTCGGCGAGGTAGGCGTCGAACTCGGCCGGATCGCACGTGCCGTCCTCGCGGTACACCCGGTCGAGGACCGCCGCGTCGCCGAACCCCGAGGCCCACTCCCGCCACGCCAGCTTCAGCGTGGGCAACCTCGCGGCATGCAGGTGCACATCGACCAACGGCCGCCCATCCAACATACGGACACTCTACAGTTGTTTCACTGATCGACGCAGATCAGTGGCCTTTCCGAGGCTACACCATGTGATCCGGGGTCACGAGGGCAGGAAGTCCAGCAGGGTCTTGGCGAGGTCTTCGGGGGCTTCCTCGGCGACGTGGTGACCGGCGTCGATGATGGTGCCGCGGACGTGCGGGGCCCAGTTGCGCCAGACCTGGACGGGGTCGCCGTACAGGTCGAGCATGTCGTCCTGGCCGGCGGTGATCACGAGGGTCGGGCACTGGACGCGGCGGCCGGCGGCACGGTCGGCGTCGTCGTGTTCGCGGTCGATGCCCAGGCCGGCGCGGTAGTCCTCGAGCATGGCGCGCACGGTGTCGGGGTTGTGGATGGCGCGCTGGAAGTCGGCGAAGTTCTCCTCCCCCAGGCGTTCCGCGGTGTTGCGCGTGCCGACCTTGTACCAGGCGTCGGGATCGGCGTTGATCACGCGTTCCGGGATCTCCGGCTGGGCGAAGAAGAACCAGTGCCACCAGGCCTGCGCGAACTTCGCGTCGCAGCGGGCCAGGTGCTCGCCGATCGGGATCCCGTCCATCACCGCCAGCGCCGTCACGGACTTCGGGTGATCCAGGGCGAGGCGCGTGGCCACGGCAGCACCGCGGTCGTGCCCGCAGACCGAGAACCGGGAGTGGCCCAGCTCGGTCATCAGGTTCACCAGGTCCTGGGCCATCGCTCGCTTGGAGTACGGGGTGTGGTGGGCGTCGGTCGGCGGCTTGCCCGATTCGCCGTAGCCGCGCAGGTCAGGGCAGACGACGGTGTGGTGTTCGGCGAGCAGTGGCGCGACCCGGTGCCAGGTGGTGTGCGTTCTGGGGTGGCCGTGCAACAGCAGAAGTGGCGCGCCCTGGCCGCCATGACGCACCCGCAGTTCCACGTCCCCGACATCGACCCGTGCACACTCGAAGCCCTCGAACACCCGGCCAGGGTTGCGCCGCCGCCGATTTTCTAAACATCCTCGTTCAGCACCGACCGCACCGGCGCGTCCACACAGGGATCCCGGTGCCACTGCCCGAACGGGTCCGGAATCCGCGCCCACGCTGCCGGATCGGCGAGCTCCGCGTCGGTCAGCAACGCCCCGGACAGCGCCTCGGTCAGCTCGTCGGGATGGGCCAGGTGTGACACGATCGTCAGTTCCTGCGCCCGGTCGCCGAACCGCGGATGCCACTCCAGCGAGGCCTTCGCCCGCCGTTCGGCGTCGACTGCGCCCCAATCGTCCACAGTGGCCAGCCACGGACCGCCGGGCGCGACACGCAGGCCGCCGCCCGCGGACTCCAGCCAGAGCGCCACATCCGGCTGGCTCGCCACCCAGAACCGTCCCCGGGCCCGCACCACGCCCTCCAGCAGCACGTCCATCGCCGCGTGCAGGCGGACCGGGTGGAACGGCCGACGCTCGCGGAACACCGTCAACGACACCCCACAGTCGGACTCCAGCGGCGGTTGCCCGCGCAGCAACGGATCGAACCACGAGTCCTCCCGCCCACGCCGGGCATCGGCGGGCACGCGGGACATCGGATCGTCGGTCTCGGCGAACGTCACCATCGTGGCCAGCGGGGCGATCCGGCGCAGCACAGCGGCCGTGCGCGCCCCGGTCCACGCGTCGCCGCCGGAGTCGAACAACACCACCGAGTCGGCGAACTCCACCTGCCGGACCGCGACCTCCGCGAGCGTCCGTTCGTCGTCCTCGGCCACGCCGAACCCGCGCTCGGCCAGCTCGGCGTCCCCGGTGGCCTGGGAAAGCCAGTCGGCCAGGTCGATCACGGTCACCACACCGTCCACATAGGTCTCGGTGACCGGTTCGCCGTCGATGAGAATGTGGTTGATGGCCCAGCACACCGACTCCGGCGTGACGGTGGGGTCGAGGTGGACGACGATCCGCTGGACCTCGGCCCGGCCCGACAGGCTGCGCAGCAAGGGCAGCAGGTCCTCCCGCAGCGTGCACGACACGCAGCCGTGCACCAGGGTGATCTGCCGGATGTCCTCCTCGCCGCGCCAGCGCAGCCTGCGCGTGACCACGCCGTCGCGGATTCTCCGCAGGTCGTGGTGCACGACCACGGTGCCCGGCCGGGCCCGCAGCATCCTCATCGCGACCGCCTCCACCGGCCGTCGCGGCAACCCACCCACCAGCACCACTGGAACCCGTCCGTCGCTCACATCCGGCACGCTACCTCATATGAAAATGATTGTCATCTTCTCTAACACTGTTAGAGAGTTGGTGATTCCCAAGCCGCCGAGCGCTGTCGTAAGGTGCCGACATGAAGCCTCGCTGGGTGTTAGCCGCAGTCGCCGCCGTTTTCGCCACCACGCTCGCCGCGAGCCCGGTACAGGCCAGCTCCGCAACGCCGATCGTGCACTGCGACTTCACCCCGACCGGCCCGGACAACCCGGCCGCCCGCCCGGTGGTGCCGCCGATCCCGTACGCGCTGACCATCGGCAAAGCCCGCATCACCTTCAAGACCAACTACGGCCCGGTGACCGTGGAGCTCAACCGCGCCGGGGCCGCGCCTTGCGCCGTGCACAACATGATCAGCCTGGTGGCGCAGCGCTTCTACAACCACAGCCAGTGTTTCCGGCTCACCAACTCCAGCCGCCTGGGCGTGCTGCAGTGCGGTGACCTGATCGAGGTGGAGAAGGGCGGGCCGGGCTACAAGTTCCCGGACGAGGTCACCGGCCAGGAGACCTACCCGCGCGGCACGTTCGCCATGGGCAACCAGGGCCCGGGCACCAACGGCAGCGAGTTCTTCATCGTCCACTCCTTCGCCAACATCCCGCCGGCCTACTCGGTGATGGGCAAGGTCGTGCGCGGCATGGACGCCCTGGACCGGATCGTCGCGGCCGGCATCATCCCGAGCGAGCGCGGCCCGCTGGACGGCGCGCCCGCCAAGCCGGTCCGCATCGAGAGGGTCACGTTCGGCTGATCCCTACGAAACCCGGCGGGCGCGACTTTAGCCTTTAGTACACCTTGATATGCGCATGGCTGACCAGTGGCTCAGCCGGGTTGCCCACTCCGGGCCTTAAGGCTTCAGCCCAATCCGCTGACAAGCCTGGTCGAAAGCCAGACGCAGATGCTCGGCAACCATCAGTTCCACTGGTCTGGGACCGGTGGAGCCAACGCCAACCCCCTCGACCGACTGCTCTACCAGCTTGACGAAATCCCCGGCTACGGTCAGAGCATCAGTCGCCATGGTGGTCATTGCTTGACTGCCGAGTTCAAACTGTTGGAGATCCGCTAGGTCCGCCGGAACACGCGAGCGTCCGAAATGGACAACGTACTTGCTGGCGACGTCCCAATACGTCCTCAACCTGTCGGCTTCATCCGAGGACGGCGTCGTCCACAACACTCCAAAGTCAGTCGGCCGGAGGTCTCGGGACTGTGAACCCTTGACAAAGAACTCCGCCAGAAGACGAATATGGACATAGAACGCATCGATCATGGCACTGGCGCACACAAGGTGACCCGCATCGACTGCAGAGTTGTAGCTCACAGCGAACTCGGTGATCTTCTGCATCGAGTAGGTCACCTGGTAAGCGCGTCGCATCGGCTCGGACGCGATGCGCTCCTGGTACGTTGGAGCGTTCACGCTTGCAAAGCGTACTCGTCCTCTACCTACACGCGCGAGCGGACTACAGACCGAACCGTCTGGACCCACTAGGAAAGGACGGTGCGGGCACCCTGGGCGCGGCCCGCGTTCGCCGCCGGCGTGCGGGTGGCCGGGTCGAGGGGGTTGAGACCGATCGCCGCCTTCGACGCCTCGTCCGGCTCGATCACGGTCACCTCCGCCCCGGCGGCCCGCAGACCGGCCACCACGTCCGCGAACGGAACCTCCGACGGCCACAGCGGCTGTGTGCCCAGCGGCACCAGGATCACGACCCTCGAAGCGCCCTCGGCGAGATCCGCGTTGTCCGCTGTCCGCACACCACCGTCGACGTAGCGCCGCCCGTCGATCTCCACCGCGGGCCACACCCCGGGCACGGCACAGCTCGCCGCCACGGCGTCGACGAGTTCGACGCCCGAGTCCTTGTCGAACACCCGCATTTCACCGGTGTCCGCTTCCACTGCGACGATCCGCAGGGACTGCTCCGGCCACTCGTGCGACGGCAGCCGGTCGGCGATCACCGCGCGGCGCCTCGCGGGCTCGACGGTCTCAGCGTCCAGTGCGAACCGGGCGAACCGGCGCCGCATCTCGGCCGGGTCGGTCACACCGGCCAGCAGGGTGCCCAGTTTGGCGGCGTACTCCTCCATGTTGACGTCGACGCCGATCTCGGCGGTCTGCTTGGCCGGATCGGCCTGGCGCTGGAAAAGCTCCTCGAGGCTCAGGCCGCTGCGCAGCTGGGTGGCCACAACGGACCCGGCGGAGGTTCCGATGATGTCGTCGGCGCCGCTGAGGTCCTGGCCGTTGTCCGCCAGACCGGCCAGCACGCCGGTCATCCACGCGATTCCCGCGACCCCACCGCCGCCGAGCACCACCGTCGTCACAGTCTCACCACCACATCGAGAAGTTAGTTCAGGTAAGCAACAATACCGAAAAGGACAGTCCGCGGACCACACACCTCGCTACGAGGTCGCCGCGGTGCGGCGCTTGGGCACCGGGATGCGCAGGAGGTCCTCGGCGACGACGACCTGCCCGTCGAAAATCTCCCGCGCCTCCTCCAGGAACTTCGAGCCGTCCGGGTAGCGCTGGGAGAAGTGCGTGAGCACCAGCAGCCGCACGCCGCAGTCGGCGGCGACCCGCGCGGCCTGCGCCGCGGTCAGGTGCCCGTAGTCCTTGGCGAGGGTGGCGTCCTCCTCGAGGAAGGTCGACTCGATCACCAGCATGTCCACGCCGTCGGCCAGTTCGAACACCGAGTCGCACAGCCGGGTGTCCATGACGAACGCGAACCGCTGGCCACGCCTGGGCACGCTGACGTCCTCGAGCCGCACCTCCCGGCCGGGCAGCGCCCCATTGCGTTGCAGCGCACCGACATCCGGGCCGGCCACGCCGTACTCGCGCAGCTTCTCCGGCACCATCTGGCGGCTGTCCGGTTCCACCAGGCGATAACCGAACGCCTCGACGCCGTGGTCGAGCCGTCTGGCTTCCAGCACACCGAACGGGCCACGCGCGATCTCACCGTTGGCCGCGATGGGGAACTCGCGCAGATCGGCCGACTCGTAGAACTGGGTGGCGTGCCGCAGCCGGCCGAAGAAATGTTCCCCGGATGCCGGAAAATGCGCGGACACGACGTGGTCGACGCGATCGAGCGAGAGCCGTTGCACGATTCCCGGCACACCAAGGCAATGGTCGCCGTGGAAATGCGTGATGCACAGCCGGTCGATGTCGTTCGCGGCGATCCCGGCCATCAGCATCTGTCGTTGCGTGCCCTCGCCCGGGTCGAAGAGGATTCCCTCACCGTCCCAGCGCAGCAGGTAGCCGTTGTGGTTCCGGTGCCTCGTGGGCACCTGGCTCGCGGTTCCGAGCACCACCAGTTCACGGTTCGACACAAGAGAACCGTACCGGCTCAGCTCGGGATTTTTCGCGCCCTAGAACGTATTTTGCCGCAAAGTCTTGCGTACCACCGGATTTTCCGGGTCGAGCCCGTACCGGTGGCGGTAGACCGCGAGCACGACATCGCGCAGGTCACCGCCGTGGATCCGGGTGGTCTCCACCGCCAGGTCGGCGGCCATGAGCAGCAGCGGATGCTCCTCCTCGCCGTGCGGCGGTGTGTAGCCCTTGACCGGCAACAGTTGGGCGCCCAGCCGCGTGTAGAACCCGATACGCCGCCGCCTGATCCCGGCTTCCGCCGGGTCATCGGTCCGGGCCGGGTCCTCCACGTCGAAAACGATCCTGGTGTGCCCGGCGTCCCGCATCGCCTGGGTCAGCAGTTTCCACAACCGCGCGCCGACCCCGTCGCCGCGGCGTTCCGCGGCCACGACGAAGTAACGCAGAAAGACCCAGCCGGTCGGGCCGAGTTCCCGCAGCACCGCCATTCCGTGCGGCCGCGGATCGGCCAGCACGAGAACGCTGTCCCGCAGCAGGTCGTCGAAGGGCGAGCGCAGGCGTTCGTCGAAACTCTGTTCGTAGATCGCGCGCAGATCGTCGCGGGCGCCCGGGCCGAGGGTGTCGGCGGAGACCAGGTTCACCGGAACACCCCGCCCACCATGGTCCGCAGCACCTGGATGTCCTTGATCGCGGCCGGGTCGACGGTCGCCGGGTTGCCCGAAAGCACGACGAGGTCGGCAAGCTTGCCTGGGGTCAGCGTGCCCTTGCGGTCCTCCTGGCCGCTCGCGTACGCGGAGCCGTAGGTGAACGCGCGCAACGCTTCCAGCCCGGTCGCGGCCTCGCCGGGGTTGAACGGCACGCCGGACGCGGTGATCTGGTTGACCATGTCGTGCATGCCCAGCAGGGGTGCGCCGTTGACCACCGGCCGGTCGGAGCTGCCGGGCACGACGATGCCCGCGTCGAGCAGGCTGCGGTGCCGGTACGCGCCTTTCGCCCGGTCCGGGCCCAGCGCCTTGAGCATGCCGTCGCCGATCTCGTTGACGAACCTGCCTTGCGGCACCGGGACGACGTTGAGCTCGGCCGCCCTGGCGACCTGATCGGGCCGTGCGACGCCGAAATGTTCGATCCGGTGCCGCGGGTCGGTGCGGGGATGGCGTTTCGCGGCGGCTTCGTACGCGTCGAGCACGAGGTCGATGGCCGCGTCGCCGACCGCGTGCGTGGCCACCCGCCAGCCGGAGCGGTGCGCGTTCACGATCTGGTCGACCAGGATCTTGGCGTCGTTCTGCAGGAAACCGCGATTGCCGGGGCTGTCGGCGAAGTCCTGGGTCATCGCCGCGGTCCGGCCGATCAGCGAGCCGTCGGAGAAGATCTTGACCGGGCCGATCCGCAGCCAGTCGTCGCCGATCCCGGTGCGCAGACCGAGGTCCAGGCCGAGCACGACGTCGTCGTCCGCGTGGCCGGTCAGCTCGTGCAGGGCGTCGATGGCCACCATCAGCTCGACCCGGACGTGGAGTCTGCCCAGGTCCCGCGCTTTCTGGTACGCGGCGAACTCGATCGGGCTCTTGCCGATCCAGCCGCCGCCGATGCCCGCCTCGACCACGCTGGTGATGCCTTCGCGCAGGTAGTGCTGTCCGGCGATGTCGATCGCGGCCACGAGGGTGTCGATCGAGTACGGCAGCACGAGCGGACTGACCAGCTGCTGAGCGCGTTCCTGCAGCAGACCGGTCGGCCGGCCTTGCTCGTCGGTCACGACCAGGCCGCCTTCGACGTCCTTCGCGGCGTTCGCGAGCCCGAGCTCCCGCAGGACCGGGGTGTTGACCACGCACATGTGCCCGGAGGTGTGCTTGAGCCAGACCTTCCGGCCGGGTGCGGCCCGGTCGAGGCCGTCGCGGGTGGGGTGGCCGCCGGTCTTGTTCTGGTCGTAGCCCGCGCCGACGATCCACTCGCCCTCGGCGGCTTCCTGTGCGCGGGCGCGGATGCGCGCGTACAGCTGGTCCAGGCTGCCGACCTTCAGGTCCACTTCGGACTGTGTCAGCCCGTACCAGGCCATGTGGTTGTGGGCGTCGTGGAACCCGGGCGTGACGGTGGCGCCACCGAGGTCGATGGTCCGTCTCGCCGGAACCTCTTCCAGGGCGACGATCCGGTCGCCGAGGATGGCGACGTGCCTGGCGTCGGGGCCGTCGAGGGTGACGACTTCGGCGTTGGTCAGCAACAGGTCGGCTTGGATCATCTCTGCAGCTCCGCGAACATCTCCCGGTACCAGGGACTCCACGGCACGGGTCTGCCGGTCTCCCGGTCCACCTTGACGATCACGCGATGGCCGTGGGCGTACGTTGTCTCGTCGCCGCACCGGAACCCGTACACCGCGCTGGTGGTCCCGATCTTGTCGGCGGTGATCTCCACCCGCATCGGCCCGGGCCCCGTCACCGCGTTGAGGAACTCCACGTGCAGTTCCCGTACCACGTAATGCAGATCGGGGTCGCGGTCGGCGAACCTGGTCCACTGCTTGCCCAGCCGCTCGAACAACGCCGACTGGGCCCGTTCGACGTGCAGGGCGAACCGGGCGTTGTGCAGGGTGCCGTTGAGGTCCAGCTCGTCGAAGTAGACCTGGCTGTCCCAGCTGAAGCTCACGGCACGCTCCGGTCGAGCAGGTGCTTGGCGACGCGTTCGGACGGCGTGCGCGGCAGGTCGTCGGTGAATTCCCAGTAGCGCGGCACTTTGAAGCCCGCGAGCCGTTGTGCGCAGTGGTCTGCCAGCTCCTGCTGGGTCGCCGTGCCGACGATGAACGCCTTGACCTCCTCGCCGCGGATCTCGTCCGGGACGCCGATCACCGCGGCCAGCCGGACCCCCGAGTGGCTCATCAGCACGCCCTCGACCTCGTGCGCGGCGATGTTCTCGCCGCTGCGCCGGATCATGTCCTTGCTGCGGCCCAGGTGGTAGATCCGGCCCTGCTCGTCCATCCGGGCCAGGTCCCCGGTGCGGAACCAGCCGTCCTCGAACACATCCGGCAGCCCGAGGTAGCCGTCCATCATCCCGGGCCCGCTCAGCAGCAGCTCGCCGTCGACGATCTTGGCTTCGCGGTGCGGCATCGGCCGCCCCAGGCACCCGGTGCCCACCAGCTCGTCATGGTCCTCGTCGGTGACCCGGATGTCGGCGCCGGTCTCGGTCATCCCGAACGCCTCGTACCAGCCGACACCCCACCGGTCCTCGAGCTCGCGGTGCTTGCCGGGCGGGATCGCCGAGCACTGCACCACGCGCACGCGGTGGTCTTTGTCCTTGGCGTCGGGCGGCATCTTGAGCAGCAAGGTGGGCATCGCGCCGAGGCAGTAGAAGTAGGTCACCCGATGCTCGCGGACCTTGGCCCAGAAGCCGGACGGGTGAAACCCGTCCAGCACAACAAGCTCCGCGCCGCTCAGCAGCGCGGCGACGACGTTCCACTGTGGATCGATGTAGTGGAACGGTTGCGCGGTCAGCATCACGTCACGTTCGGTGAGCCGAGGGAAGTTCTCCACCAGGCTACCGGCGAGTTCCATCCAGTACCGGTGCGACAGAACGCATCCCTTCGGATCGCCTGTCGTCCCCGAGGTGTACTGCACGTTCACAGTGTCCGCGGGGCCTACCGGTTGCTGTTCGAAGCCAGGCAACGACTCCAGATCCTCCACAAAGGACACTACCGGCACGCCGACCTCGGCGAGCAGCGGTTCGAACTCCCGTTCCGCCACAACGGTCTTCACGCCCCGCAGCACGAACTCCGCGTCCACACTCCGGTACTTCACGTTGACCGGCACCATGGCGGCACCTAACTTCACCAAAGCCAGCCACACCAACGGAAACTCGGGCCGGTTGCGAATCATGACGCCGACCCGGTCCCCAGCGCCGACCCCAAGCTCCCGCAGGAACTGGGCATATCCGGACGAAAGCTCGTCGACCTCCAGGAACGTGTACCGCAGCCCCGGATCGAACGTCCAGGCAACCCGCTCCGGCCACAACCGCACCGCCCGCCCCACAACTTCGACCAGGTCACGCATTGCCGAACTCCTCGCGCGGCTTGGTGTTCTCGCCGGACACGCTGGTCAGGAGCGCGTGCTGCACCTCGGTGGCCAAGGCTTGCTCCAGGTTCGCGTCCGTGCCCAGATCCAGCACCTGTTTCGCCAGGCTCGCGGCAACCGGCGGTCTCGCAACGATCTCCTCCGCGATCGACAGTGCGGCGCCGAGGTGCTCCCCGTCCGGAGCCACCCGGTTGATCAACCCCCACGACAACGCCTGCGAAGCACCGAAACGCTCCCCAAGCAGCAGCAGCTCCTTGGCCCGCGGCAACCCGACGACCCGCGGCAGCAGCGCCGAGATCCCACCGGTGACGCTGAGCCCCACCCCGACCTCGGGGAACCCGAACTGCGCCGACGCCGAGGCCACGATCAGGTCGCAGCCCAGCGCGAACTCGCAGCCGGCACCGAGCGCGTACCCGTGCACGGCGGAGATCACGATCCCCGGGAACCGCCGCACCGCCAGCGTCACGTCCTGGAGCGACCACAGCCGCGCCTGGGTCTGCGCCAGGGTCTCGGCCGGAACGGGCTCTTTCAGGTCATGCCCAGCACAAAACGCCCGCCCCCGCCCGGCGAGCACGACAGCGCGCGCCCCGCCGGAAGCGGCCCGCTCAAAGCCCGCCAAAAGGCCCTCGACCAGTGCGGGCACCACGGCGTTGAGCCGCTCCGGCCGGTTGAGGTGGATCTGCGCGATCCCGTCGGCGCAGGTGTAGTCGACTGTCACTCGCTCGCTCCCGTACGGTTCGATCGATCGATCGATAGACTCGACACTAGGTCTGGGCTACCGTGCGGTCAAGAGAGCAGGAGCACAGTGTGACCACGGAGCAACGAGTCCGCCAGGCGGCGCTGGAACTGTTCGCGGCGCGGGGCTTCCACGGCACCGGGATCCGCGACCTGGCCGTGTCCGCCGGCCTGTCCTCGGCGACCCTGTACCACTACATGGGTACCAAGGAGGACCTGCTCGTCGCGATCATGCGGGAGAGCCTGACCAGGCTGAACCGCGCGGCGGCCAGGATCGCCGAGACCGAGGACGCACAAGATCGCCTCGCCAAGCTCGTCGCCCTGCACGTGATGACCCACGCGGTCCAGCAGCTGGAGACCCGCGTGGTCGACAACGAGATGCGCGCGCTGTCTCCCCAGCCGCGCAAGGAGATCCTCAAGCTGCGCGACGAGTACGAGGCGTTCTGGCAGCAGGCCATTGAGAACGGTTGCGCACAGCGGAGGTTCCACACGAACGCGCCGGGAGTCGCACGGCTGGCGCTGCTGGAGATGTGCGGCGGGATCTCGCGCTGGTACTCCCCCGACGGCCCGCTGAGCCTCGACGACATCGTCCTGCACTACATCGACATGGCCCTCGGCATGCTGCACGCCCAGCCCGAGCCGGGCCAACGAGTGGTCAACGAGGTCGCCGGGCTCATCGCTGAGATATGGCCTCAGTGACCACCTTCGCGACCGCCGGATCGCGGGCCGCGGTCACCGAGACCATGGCGACGAGCTGGTCCACCAGCCAGTCCTCCAGTTCGGCGCGCGGCAGGTTCCGTTCCTGCAACCAGGTCAACGTCGTCCCCTCGACCACGGCGGTCCAGCAGTTCAACGTCAGCAACGCCAGCGGCGTCGGATCGGTGACACCGGTGCGCGACAGGATCTCGGCCACCGCGTGCCGCCGGACGTCGTCCACCACGGCGCCCGTTTCCGCGGTTGCCACAACGGATCCACCACGCAGCAACGCCACGAACGCCGTCTCGTGCGCCTCGGCGAACGCGATGAACTCCCCGATCAGCGATCGCAACTGCTCCAGCAGCGTGCCCTCGCAGGGCGCGGCGAACCGGGCGATCAGCCCGTCCGCGGCGAACCGCAGCGACGCGAGGTAGATCTCGGCCGGGCTGGAGAAGTACCGGTACAGCAGCGCCCGCGACACGTCGGCGGCCGCCGCGATGTCGTCGATGGACACCTGCTCGTACGGGCGGCGGCCGTAGAGCTCGATCGCCGCCGCCAGCAGGTGCTGGCGCCGCTGCTCGGGCGCCATCCGTCGGGGGGTCCTCACCAGGGTCATCTTGGCATCACAGGTCCAGCACCACACGACCGTCCCTGGCCCGCGACACGCAGATCGACATCATCCCGTCCTCGCGCTGCTCGTCGACCTCGCCGTCCAGCACCCGGACCCGGCACGTTCCGCAGAACCCCTGGCGGCAGGAGTACCCGATCGACGGGACGGCCTCCCGGATGACCTCCAGCGCCGACCGGTCCGGCGGGACGTCCAGCACGAGCCCGCGCCGCCGCAGTTCCACTGTGAACGGACGACCGTCGCGAATGGGCGGTGGCGAGAACCTCTCGTAGTGCAAACCGAACGGCCGGTCCACGCGCACGCCCGCGATCATCGGCGGCGGCCCACAGCAGTAGACATGGGTGTCCGGCAAGGCTTTCGTCAGCAATTCGGCCCCACTGACCGGTACGCCGAACTCGTCGTCCGGCCGGATCCACACCCGGTCTGGGTCGAGCTCGGCGATCTCGTCCAGGAACGGCATCGACTCCCGCGACCGTCCGCAGTAGACGAGATGCCAGTCGTCATCTGTCACCGCCTTGACCATCGGCAGGATGGCAGTGATGCCTATCCCGCCGGCTATGAACAGATAACGTCGTCTGTCAATCAACGGGAAGGCGTTGCGCGGGCCCCTCACTCGCACAACGTCCCCCTCGGCCAACCGGTGCACCTCCTGTGACCCACTGCCGAGCCTGCGGACCGCGATCCGGTAGGTGAACCGGTCGTCCGGGTCGCCGCACAAGGAGTACTGCCGAACGGTCCCGGATGGGAGCTCCAGGTCGATGTGACAGCCGGGCTGCCAGGCGGGCAGTGGCCCCCAGTCAGGCGCCGACAGACGGAGACTGACAACATCCTCGGCCTCAACGACTGTCTGTCTGACAATGGTTGCGATCTGCCGATCGTTGACCGGACGGACCGGCGGCTCGGACTTCAGCAGGCCCGTGACGACCTCGAACGCCGTCAACGCCTTGGTCGCGAAGCCCCACGACCGGTCCGCGCGGGGCCGGCCGTAGAGGTCGGGCGGGAGGTTCACTGCCCGGCGGCCAGCGCGGCCGGGGAACTGGCCAGGTAGGCGACCGCCTGACTGGTCGAGCCCTCCTGGGACGGGTGGTACGAGCGGCGGAAGTACGTCATCACCGCCCGCCGGACCTGCCCCGGACTCGGTGTGAGACCACGCTTTCCGGTCCGCACGAGATCACGCCAGCGCGGCTTCGCCGTGGTACGCGGGTCGTTGGCCATCAGGAACCGCACACCCCGGCTCCACTGCCAGAGCAGGAACGGCACCGCGACCGCCATCGCCGACACCCTTGTGGCGAACCGCCCGTCGACGTGCATGAACAGGTCGAACGCGACCGACCGGTGCTCGACCTCCTCGGCGCCGTGCCAGCGCAGCAGGTCGAGCATGGTCGGGTCGGCCCCGGCCCGGTCCAGCGCGTGCGAGTCGAGCACCCACTGGCCGAGGAACGCGGTCACATGCTCGACCGCGGCGATCACCGCGAGCCGGGAGACCAGCCATCTCCGCCCGCCGTCCGGCCGGTCCAGCCGGTGCCGGAAGAACCACTCGAGCTGGCGGACATACGGAGCCGGGTTCAGGCCCTGGCGTTCGAGGTGGTCCTGCGCGCCCTGGTGGGCCGACGCGTGCATCGCCTCCTGGCCGATGAACCCGACCACCTCCTCCCGCAGCCGCTCGTCGGTGACCAGCGGCAACGCCTCCTTGAACACCTCGACGAACCACCGCTCGCCCTCCGGCAGCAGCAGGTGCATCACGTTGAAGACGTGCGTCGCGAACGGCTCGCCCGGGATCCAGTGCGGCGCCAGGCCGTCCCAGTCGAACCGCACGTCCCGCGGCCGCAGCACCAGGTTCTCCGGCTCGTCCACCAGCCACCTCCCCGTTGAGAGACTGAATGTCATGATAGACAAACTGTCAACAACGGCAAGAGGGCGGTGCTGCCACCGCCCTCCCGGGACGCTCAGAACTGGAAGAGGACCTTGCCGGTGCGGCCGGGACGCTGGGCGTGCGCGAACGCGTCCTGGAACTTCTCCAGCGGATAGGTCGCCTCGACGGCGGCCTTCAGCTCGCCCTTGTCCACAAGGGACGCGAGGTGGTGGTAGGCCTGCTCGACCTCGGCACGCGGGGCGTTGCGGACCCAGTTGATCAGCCACATTCCCTTGTGGACGATCTCGCCGTAGACGAAGTTGCCGATCGGCAGCGGGGCGACCTCGCCGGTCTGCGACGAGTAGCTGACGACCGTGCCGCCGAAGTCCAGGGACTTGGCCAGCTCACCTGCGGTCGCGTCGCCGGCGCCGTCCAGTACGGCCTTGAGCTTGGTGTCGCCGAGGACCGCGGCGATCCGGTCGCCGAGGTTCTCACCGTCCACAATCACCACATTCGCGCCCAGAGCCTCAAGTCCGGCAACGGCTTCCGCGCGGCGGACGACGCTCAACGTCCTGATCCCGGCCAGCTTGGCCAGTTTGATCACGTACTGGCCGACCGCGGAGTTGCCCAGGTTCTGGCCGATCCACTCGCCCGGCTTGACGTCGATGTACTTGTGCAGCAACAGGTACGCGGTCGCCGGGTTGATCGGCAGCATGGCCAGCTGCGCGGCGTCGGCCGAGTCCGGCACGACGACGGTGTTGCGGGCCGGGACGACGATCCGGTCGGCCCAGGTGCCCTGCTCGTAGGTGGGCAGGATGATCACGCGGCGGCCCACCAGGTCCTGGTGCGCGGCGGACCCGGCCTCGATCACCCGGCCGACCCCCTCCGACCCCAAGGCGTACGGCAGGTCGGCCGGGTAGAACCCGTACCAGCCGTTGGCCAGCAGGAAGTCCGCCGGGTTGATGGTCGCGGCCTCGGTGGCGACCAGCACATCATCGGCGCCCAAGGGCTGAGAACCGTTGTCCTCCAACGTGATCCCGCTGATGTCGCCCACCGCGTGCAGCATGATGCGGCTCATTGTCGTTGTCTCCTCATCAACTCAACGCCAACAGGATGCCGAAGACGTGCGCGAAGAAGGAGTCGAACCCGGCGGCGCTCTTCTCGGCCTTGACCCGCAGGATGGAGCCTTCCCACGCGTCGAGGATGAACCGCCCGGCCTGCTCGGCGTCCAGCCCGGCCGGCACCTCACCGGTTTCCTGGGCGGCCCGGATGAACACCGCGATCTCCGCGGCCCACCCGGCCAGGCTGGCCTGGACCTGGGCGCGGATCGGGAGGCTGTGGTCGGCCGCCTCCTCGCCCATGTTGCCGATCAGGCAGCCCCGGGTGAACCCGTTGGCCTCGATCAGCTCCCGCTGCGCGGTGAACCGGTCGCGCAGCTGGTCGAGCACCGGCAACCCCGGATCGACGCCCTCCCACTGCGACTGCTCGGTGTACCGGGCCACCGCCGCCGCCCCAAGATCCTCCTTGGACCGGAAGTGGTTGTAGAACGACCCCTTCGGCACACCCGCGGCCTTCGTGATGGTCTCGACCGAGCACCCGTTGTACCCACCCCGATGAAACTCCACCACCGCCGCATCCACGATCTTCTCCCGCACACTCACCCTCGGCATGTCTCCAATGTGACCGGTCGTCTTAGCCTTGTCAAGTGGATGGGCGGAGGTGGGGTGGAAGGAGGGCGGTGATCAGGGTATTCCCAGGTCAGGGTGGCGAAGTGATGTCGGTCTGCGGCATCACTGCGGCTGTGCCACGTCGGCCTCCCGCCGCTCGGACCGAGCCCGGCCATCCGGTTCAGGTCAGCCGCGAAGGGACGGCCAGAACTGGGTGGGTGTCCGTCTCGACCACCCCGAATCAAGCCCGGGCGGCAGAACGGCGCAGACCGGGTCGGGGGCGCAGTGATGTCGGCCTCCGCCACCCAAGGCCGGGTCGGATGGCAGATGCTGCCCCCCGGCCCAGACCGAGCGGCGACGCGACGCCGGACTCCACCACCCACCCAGGTCGGATGACAGGCGACGCCCGCCTCCACCACCGACCCCCATGGATGCCGCCGTGACAGCGGACTCCACCACCCAGCTCAGTTCGGACGACAGGCGATACCCGCCTCCGCCCCCACATGGGTGCCGCCGTGACGCCGGGCTCCATTGCCCGAGCAGGCAAGGTGGTGTGCGAAGCGGCGACCGGGAATCGGGCCCTGCACACTGAGCGGGCTGGGCGGCGCGGACCGCTGTCGCGTGCGAACTGTCGATCAGGGCCGCACGACGACCTTCTCCGAACCCGGACCGGCTCGATGGGGACGCCCAGCGAGTCGGCCAGGCCGGGCATGTGAGTCAGGGGTGGAGGATGATCTTGCCGCGGATGTCGCCTGTTTCGGCGCGGTGGTGGATGTGTGGGAGGGCGGTGAGGGGGTGGGTTTCGGTGATGTCGTCGGTCACTGCGCCGGTGTCGATCAGGTCGACGAGGTGGCGGAGGTCGTTGGGGTCGTTGCGCATCACCATGTGGGCCGCGTGGATGTCCACTGTAGACGGGAGGGTGACGGGGACTGACACTGAGATGATCGTTCCGCCGGGGCGGACCCAGGGCACGATGTCCACTGTGGCCGGGAATCCGGTGATGTTCAGGATGGTGTCGACCGGTTCGGTGAGGGCTTCGGTCACCGGCGTCCTGGTGTAGTCGATGATGTCGTCGGCGCCCTGGGCCAAGACGGCCTGGTGGCTGCGGGGGCTGGCGGTGGCGATAACGTGGGCGCCTGCGTGTTTGGCGAGCTGGACCGCGTAGCCGCCGACTCCCCCGCCCGCGCCGTTGACCAGAACCCGTTGCCCGGCAACGACTTTGGCGTGTTCGAAGACGGTCTGCCAGGCGGTCAGGCCGGCCAGCGGGATGGCGGCGGCGTGCGCGAGCGGCACGGTCACCGGGGCGTGCACCAACCGCGAAGCCGGGGCCGCCACGTAGGCCGCGGCCGCTCCTCCGTCCAGGACACCGATCACGCGATCACCCAAAGCGAACCTGTCCACGTCCGGACCCAGGGCGACGACGGTCCCGGCGACGTCCCAGCCGAGGGTGAACGGCAACGCGATCGGGAAGAGCGTGGCCAGGACGCCGGAGCGCAGGGCGACTTCGGTGGGGTTGAACGAGGTCGCGGCGACCTCGAGCAGGACCTCGCCGGGCGCCGGGACGGGGATCGGGAGGTCGTCGAAGCTGATGGCCGAGCCGAACGACCGGATGCGCGCTGCTTTCACCCGACCGACAGTAGGGTGGGCGCAGCGAGACGAACCATGCGTGGAACTCCTCGATTTATATGAGATCGTCTCCGTGTGGATGTACTCAGTGACGTGCTCGCGGTGATGCGGACCGGGCGGCCGGTGTCGGCGCGGGCGGCCTGGCGCGGGCCGTTCGGTCAGCGGTTCGCCACGGTGCGCGGGTCAGCCGGGTTCCAGGTCGTGCTCCAGGGCACGTGCTGGCTGATCGCGCCCGACGCCGAACCCACCCCGCTCGGCCCCGGTGACGTGGTGTTCATGCCGCACGGCCGCGGGCACGCGCTGGCCAGCAGCCCGGACATGGAGCTCGCCGAATGCGGTGCCGGCAGCCCGCAGGCCGCCGAAGGGCCGGTCACCGCGACACTGTGCGGCGCCTACCAACTGGATCCCACTCGCGCGCATCCGTTGCTGCGCAGCCTGCCTGAGCTGATCCACCTGCCCGCGCGGCTCGGCCGGCACCAGGATCTGCGCGCCGCCATCGACCTGCTGGCCGCGGAGCTCGACCGGCCCCGGCTGGGCACCGACGCGCTCATCCCCGCCCTGCTCGAGACCTTGTTGTTGTACCTGCTGCGTGCCTGGTTCGACGATCAGCCACCGGAAACCGGCTGGGCCGCCGCCCTCAACGACACGCCGGTGGCCGCCGCCCTGCAAGCGATCCACCGCGACCCCGCCCGGCCGTGGACCGTCGCTTCGCTCGCGGCGGAGGCCGGGCTGTCCCGGGCGCCGTTCGCGCGGCGGTTCGCCGAGCTGGCCGGGCGGCCGCCGTTGACCTACTTGACCTGGTGGCGGATGGTCATCGCGGCCGGGATGCTGCGGGACACCAGCGCCCCGCTCACCGCCATCGCCGGAAAGGTCGGCTACGCCTCGGAGTTCGCCTTCGCGCATGCGTTCAAACGCGTCTACGGCATGCCACCCGGCCGGTTCCGCGCTTCGCACACCGGCAGAGTTTCGGACGTGCCCTGAGCGGCAATGCCATGGGCATGATCGGACGTATTCGAAGTGTTGTCGTGGACACTCGGGACCCTCATGGCCTGGCCGAGTTCTGGGCCAAGGTGCTGGGCGGCGAGATCGTGGCGGACGAACCGACCTGGGTGACGGTCCGGGACGACCGCGGACGGAGGTTGTCATTCCAGCTTTCACCCGAGCACGAGGCGCCGAAGTTCCCCGACACCCATGGGTCGCAACAGTTCCACCTCGATCTGGAGGTGGACGATGTCGACGAGGCCGAGCGGCAGGTGCTCGCACTGGGTGCCACCCGCGTGCGGGACGCTCAGGAGGACAACACCTTCCGCGTGTTCCGCGACCCGGCGGGGCACACGTTCTGCCTGGTGTACGACGTCACCCCGGCCGGCTAGCGTTTCGGCCCCGGCCGAGCGGCTAACCCGGAGTCATGGGACAACCAGCACAGCAACAGCAACACCCAGGACGCACGGACGAGATGACGCCCCGGCCGCGCGACAGCATGGCGGACTACGTGGGCCGGGATCTGTTGCGCGGCAGGAAGGCGCTGATCACCGGCGGGGACTCGGGGATCGGACGGGCCGTCGCGGTGGCGTTCGCCAAGGAAGGCGCGGACGTCGCCATCGCGTACCTGTCCGAACACGACGATGCCAAGCACACCGCGGAACTCATCCACGCCGCAGGTCAGGAGTGCCTGCTGCTGCCCGGAGACCTGGGTCGCGCGGAGCAGTGCAGGACCGTCGTGCAGGAGACGCTGGACCGCTTCGACGGGCTGGACCTGCTGGTGAACAACGTGGCCACGCAGCGGCCGGTGGACGATCCGGCGGACCTCACCGAGGAGCAGTGGCTGCACACGTTCGACGTGAATCTCCATAGCTACTACCGGGTCACGACCGCCGCGTTGCCGCACATGCCGGATGGCAGCGCGATCATCAACACCGGGTCGGTGAACGGCCTGCGCGGCAACAAGACCCTGATCGACTACTCGGCGACCAAGGGCGCGATCCACGCGTGGACGATGGCCATGGCCCAAGCCCTTGCCCCGCGCGGGATCCGGGTCAACTGCGTCGCGCCCGGTCCGGTGTGGACACCGCTGATCCCGGCCACCATGCCGCCGGACAAGGTCGAGTCGTTCGGTGAGCACACGCCGATGGGCCGGCCCGCGCACCCGGACGAGATCGCGCCGAGCTACGTCTTCTTCGCCGCGGACCGGTTGTCGTCGTACTACTCCGGCCAGACGCTGGGCGCGCTGGGCGGGGAGACACATCCGGGCTGAACCAGCAGGCCTTCGGGTGATGACCAATTGTCGCTCAATGCTGTACAATCGACGGCAGAGCCCAATGCGAGGCTTTCTGAGTTCTCTTCGAATTCTTTTGTTTCCCAGGCCCTTTGGGTACAAAAAATAGCCCAAAAGGGCATGAGTGTTGCTGTTTTTCCGGCCGGACCCATAATCGGTTTCGTGACTCCGACATACGTTTTCGTTCATGGGTCCGGCACGAGTTCTGCCAGCTGGCAGGCCACTCAACGGGAAATGGCGTTGCGCGGGCACCGCACGGTCGCGGTGAACCTGCCGGGGCGAGGCGCCGGGTTCTCCCTCGCCTACCACACCCAGGACCTGGCGACATTCGCCAGGGAGCCGTCCGCGGCGGCCTGGATCACCGGCACGCGGACCGTCGCCGAACTGGTGGAGGTCGTGCGGCGGGCGCACGTGAACGGGCCGGTGATCCTCGTCGGGCACAGTTTCGGCGGCCTCCCGCTCACCGGCGCCGGGAATGCCGTTCCCGGCCTGATCGACCGGATCGTGTACATCGCCGCACAATGCCCGGTCGACCGGCGGGCCGGCGATTATCTGACCCGGCCGGAATGGGCCGAGACCGATCTGCTGCCGATCACCACATCGCTTTACCTGGGCAACCCGGCCGAGCAGGGCTTCATCCGGGTGAACTGGCGCGGCGCCCGGGGTGAGGCCCTCAAAGCAATGCACGCGGCGATGGGCGCGGATCTGTCCGAGCAGGAATTCGCGATGCTCCTGGCCACCATGCAGCCGGACGAGATCTGGTGGCAGGACCAGCCGAGCTGGGACATCCGCGCCCAGCGGGACACCTGGGGCCGCATCCCGCGGACCTACATCCGGACCCTGCTGGACCACTCCATGCCGCTGACCGCCCAGGACACCTACATCACCGAAGGCGACGCCCTGACACCCGGCAACCCGTGGGACGTCCGCTCGATCGCCAGCGGCCACGCCGGCTTCCTGCGCCGCCCCGCCGAACTCATCGAAATCCTCACGGACCTGGCCGTCCCAGCGTTGCACTGAGATAGCGCGGGCGGGGTGGTGGCGGAGTTACGGCTGGCGCAAGCCGGTCCAGGTCCATTGGGGGATGGACAGGTCGGCGGGCACGGCGGCGGCGGACTCGTGGTACTGGGACATCGTTGTTGTTGTGGCCCAGGCGAAGTAGTCGTACAACACCTGACGGACCGGGTCCTGCAGGCCGAGGTCGGTGAGGGCCTGGTCGAAGCAGGCGATGGCCCGGCGGTCCATGTCCTCGTGGGGGCCGTTGCCGCTGTGCATGCGGACCACGTCGGACTCGGTGCCGTACTTCGCCGAGAACACCGCGGGGCCGCCAAGGGCCTCCGCCCAGTAGGCGGCCAGGCGTTCGCTGTGGTGGGGGTGGAAGCCGTGGCTGAAGGCGTGGCTGACCACCTCGTCGGCCATCACCCGGATGTGCCAGGCCTCGGCCAGGCGCAGCAGGCCCTCGTCGCCACCGGCCGCTGAGTACACGCTCTCCATGGTCGCAAGCATGTCACCCGGTGGCCAGCTCCACGAAGGAACGCACCAACGGGTTCGGTTTGGTGGCGGGCCAGGCGACCAGCAGCGGGCTCGGTGGCATGTCCCGCAACGGAATCGTGGTGAGCCCCTTCGGCAGCTCGTGTCCCAGCGGCGCCAGGCCGACGGTGTTGTCCCACAACACCGAATGAACACACTCCTGCACGGTCCGCACCACCGGCCCGTCGCCGCGGTTCCAGTACGCGCGCCACAACGCATCGGTGCCGTCCGGGAAACGGAACCACCGGCGCTCGGCGAGATCCGTCAACGCCAAGGTCAACGCGCGCGCCAAGGGGTCATCATCGCGCAGCACCACGCCGATCGGGTCGGTGCGCAGCACGCGGGTCATGATCCCGGTGGTGTCAAAGGGCCCGCGTGTCATGGCGACGTCGACGAGACCCGACCGCAGGCCGGTCGTGGGATCGGTGAGGTCGGACTCGCGGATCCGCACCCGGATGCCGGGATGCCGCTCCCGGAACGCCGCCGCGGCCGTGGCACCGGCCTCCGAAACGGTGTCGCCGAGCGTGCCGACGGTGATCGTGTCCGTGCCGGACACCGCGATCACGCGCGTGCGCGCCTGGTCGGCTTGGGCGAGCAGGGTTCGCGCCTCGTCGTACAGCGCCGCGCCCGCCGCAGTGAGGTCCACACCGGACGGTGAGCGGTCCATCAGCAGGCAGCCGAGGTCGGCTTCCAGCCGTTTGATCGCGCGGCTCAACGGCGGCTGGGTGATGTGCAGGCGCGTGGCGGCCCGGCCGAAGTGGCGTTCCTCGGCGACGGCAACGAAGTACTGCAACGTCCGCAAGTCCATCACCAGTGACGATACCCGCGCGGTATCGGGGCCACGGATTTGGTGTTGGACGGCCGTCGCGGCAACGGCTGAACTGGGGATGTGAAGCCGATCGTGGATGTGTCGCACGCCGAAGAGATCGCCCCGGACCTGGTCGTCATCCCGAACCGGAACGTCCAGCTGGTGCCGAACATCGGGGTCATCGGCGGCCGCGAGGCCGTGCTGGTGGTCGACACCGGGATGGGTCCGCGCAACGCCGAGATGGTGCTGGCGTTCGCTCGCGAGTACGCGAAAGGCCGCCGGATCTATGTGACGTCAACGCATTTCCACCCCGAGCACGCGTTCGGCGCGCGGACGTTCCAGGACGAGGCGACCTTCCTGGTCAACCGCGACCAGGCCGAGGACCTGGCCCGCAAAGGCGCAGGCTACCTGCACATGTTCCGCGGCCTCGGCGAAGCCATCGCCGAACAGCTCGACGGCGTTGAGATCCCCCAGCCGGACACCGTCTACGATCAGGCCCTCGACCTCGACCTCGGCGGCCGGGTCGTGCGGCTGCGCGCCACCGGACGCGCACACAGCAAGGGCGACCAGGTGATCCGGGTCGATGATGTGCTGTTCACCGGCGATCTCGTGGAAACCGGCCAGTTCGCGATCTTCCCGTGGTTCCCGCCGCACGACACCGACGTCTCCGGGATCCGCTGGATCGAGGTCATCCGCGGGCTCGCCGAGGAGCGGCCCAAGGTCGTCATCCCCGGTCACGGCGACCGCGGCGGGCCGGAGGTGCTCGACGACGTTCGCGGCTGTCTTGAACTTCTGCGGGACGAGACGTGGGCCCGCCGCGACTCCGCGATGGGCGAGCAGACCATCGTCGAGGAGGTCACGGCGGTCCTGCTGCGGCGATACCCGGAGTGGGAGGGCCGCGAGTGGATCGAGAAGGGGGTCGGCTGCCTGTGCGCCGAACAGTGATGTGGGCGAGGAAATCAGCCTGTCGGCGGTGGTTCTCGGGCTGCTCGCGGTGATCCACCGGTCACCGTGGCCGGACCTGCGCCGCTAGAGCTCCGTGAACGGCTCGGTGAGGTGTGGTGTCGCGAAGACAGCCTTGCGCGCCAACACTTCCTCGCGCGTCCGGCGCGCCAGCTCCTGGTCGCGCTCGTACACGTACCCCACCGACGGGGTCATCAGCTGCACCGCGTGCACGAGCACGTCACCGGTCACAACCAGTTGTGTGTCACGGCTTTCCACCACGACCGACTGGTGACCGGGCGTGTGCCCCGGGGTGGGGAACACCGTCACGGTCTCGCCGGACGCCGCTTTGGCCAGGGTCAGCTGACCGTCCACTTCGTCCAGTTGACCGGCCTCGCGCAGCGGCCGCACCGCCCACGAGTACAGCGGCGCGGACTCCTCGAGCCACGCGGTTTCCGTGCGCTGCAAGATATAGCGGGCGTTCGGGAAGGTCGGCGTGCCCGCCGCGTCGACCGCCCATCCACAGTGGTCGGTGTGCAAGTGGGTCAACACCACCGTGCTGACGTCCTCCGGCGCGATGCCCGCCTCGGCCAGGACCGACGGTAGCCTGCCGGGAGTGTCCGCGAAGCTCGACGCCGGCGCCCCGGCCGGGCCGATCCCGGTGTCGACCAGCACGACTCCACCGTCGGCGCCCTGGATCGCGAACGCCCGGAAGTCCAGCCACCACTTGCCGTCCTCGGCGAACGCGGCCGGATCGGCCGCCCGCGCCAGCTCCCACTCCCGCTCCCCCGCGCCGGGAAACGCCTTCGCCCAGTCCAGGAACGGCCCGCGCCCATCCCGCAAGGCCGTGACCGTCAACCCACCCACCGCACGACTGTCCATACGGCCAGCCTAGGTACATTCGCCGCCATGCGCGTGCTATTTGCCGGCCTGGCCTCCGCCGGCCACACCTACCCGATGGTCCCGCTGGCCATCGCGCTGCGGGAAGCCGGGCACGAGGTGCACTTCGCGGCCGGGGAGGAGGTGCACGCGCCGTTGGCGGCCAACGGGTTGCGGCCGTTGCGGCCCGCGGACGCGTTCTACGAGATCTACGCCGAGGACCTGGCGCCCGAACTGGACCGGCTGCGGCCGGACCTGGTCGTCCACGGGTGGGCGTGCCCGGCGCCGCGGAGGCCGCCGAACGGGCCGGGATTCCCGGGATCTGGCACGGGTTCGGCCGGCTGTTCCCGGACGGCATCGGCCTGGTGCGGCCGCTCGGCAGTGGCCGGCTGCACGTCGATATCTGCCCGCCTTCGTTGCAGGACAAGGACTTCACCGAGGAACGCATCCTGCTGCGGCCGGTGCCGTTCTCGCCGCCGGGGCCGGTGCCGGTGACCGGCCGGGTCGTCTACGCCACCCTCGGAACCGCGTTCGGCACCGCTGACCTGCTCACGACCATCATCACAGGCCTGGCCACAATGGACGCGCAGATCGTTGTGGCTTCGGGGCGGGTCCGGCCGGAGGAGCTCGGCGACGTGCCGGACAACGTGACTGTGCGGGCCTGGGTGCCACAGGCGCAATTGCTGCCGCACGTCGACCTCGTGGTTCACCACGGTGGGAGTGGCACGACGTTGGGCGCGTTGACGGTCGGCGCCCCGCAGCTCATCTTGCCGCAGGGCGCCGACCAGTTCGCCAATGCCGACGCGGTCACCTCAGCGGGCGCGGGCCTGACGCTCAACCCCCAGCAGGTGAGCGCAGACGCCATCGCCTCGCAGGTCCGGCGCCTGGGGGAGCATCGCGATGCGGCTCAGGCCGTCGCCCGTGAGATCGCCGCGATGCCGTCCCCCGCCGAGGTCGCCGGTCAGCTCGCGCGGTAGCGGAGCAGGACGTTGTCCGACCCGTCCAGCCTGCGGGTCTCGATCAGGGCGAGCCCGTCCACCGGTCCGGTGAAGACCGGCACGCCCTCGCCGAGGGCGGTGGCTCCCACGATGAGGTGAACCTCGTCCACCAACCCGGCCGCGAGCAGGGCGTTCCAGGTGACCCGGCTACCGAACGTGATCACGTTCCCGCCGAGTTCCTTGACCCGGGTCCCGGCGTCGGCCCGGCGCACGATCGTGGTCTCCGGCGTGACATCGTCGCTGGTCAGCGAGTCGGACACGACGGTGACCGGGATGCGGCCGTAGATCTTGCCGAACTCGCGGTGCACGCTGCTCGCCGCCGGGTTGGTCGCCTGGAGGGGCCAGAAGCCCATGAACATCCGGTACGAGTTCGCCCCGAGCAGCAGGCTGTCCGCGGCGCGCAGACGCTCCAGGTTGTAGGCGTCGAACGCCGTGTCCATCGGCAGGACCAGCGGGTTCCCGTCGGTAGCGGCGTAGAACCCGTCCAGGGACATGATGTTGCAGGCGATCAGGCTCACTTGCCGATCTCCTTCTTGTCGTACAGCAGGCAGAGAGCACCGCTCTCGGTCGTCGTCGAGGAGGTCAGCGCCCAGGACGCGCCCGGCAGGCCGTCCTCGAAGATCCTGGCGCCGCCGCCGATCACCTCCGGGCACAGCGTGATGCTCAGCCGGTCCACCTCCCCCGCGGCAAGCAGCTGCCGGATGACGCTCATGCTGGCCAGCACGATGATGTCGCCGCCGCCCTGCTCCCGCAGCTGCTTGACCACGGTCGCCGGGTCTCCGTCGGCCAGCCGCGCGTTCGCCCACTCGACCTCGGTCAACGTGCTGGTGAAGACCACCTTGTCCACCTCGTTGAGCCAGCGGGAGAACGTCCGGTCCTTGGGGTCGGCGTTCTCGTCGTCCGCGATCGCCGGCCAGAACCCGCCGAACCCCTGGTAGTTCTTGCGGCCGAGCAGGGCGGTCGTGGCCGGCGAGGTGACCGCGACCATGTGCGTGCGAGCGCCGTCGGTGATCGCGTGCGGGACGATCCAGCTCATGTCGTACTCACCGGCCGGGCCGGCGATCCGCCCGTCCAGCGAGAGGGCGAGGTTCGCGACCAGTTTGCGCATTTCACGGTCCTTTCGGGTCTCGGTCGTGATGGCATAGCTTTATCCGCGAGGTGGCAGGCTGTCGTCATCAGACCTGATGACTTCGCGTCCGGCTGGGAGGTCACGCTGGGGATGCAGGGCCCATGGGTGGGCCGCGCCGACGAGGTCGCCGCGGTCCGTGCGGCCTACTCGCGTGCTCCTGGGGTCGTGCTGATCTCCGGTGAGGCCGGGATCGGCAAGTCGCGGCTCGTGAGCACTGTGACGGCGTCGCTGCCCGGCGCTCCCCTGGTCCTGTCCGGCGGGTGCCTTGAGCTGGGCGCCGAGGGCGCGCCCTACTTACCGTTCGTGTCCGTCCTGCGCGACCTTGTGCGTCAACTGGGCCGCGATCGGGTGATCTCGCTGCTGCCGCCGGACGGCAGCGCGCTGGCCGACTGGGTTCCCGGGCTCGGGCCGGTGCTCGCCGGGTACTCGCGGACCCGGTTGCTCGTGGAGATGCTCGACCTGGTCACGAACCTGCCCGAGCCGGTCGTGCTGGTCGTGGAGGACCTGCACTGGGCGGACGCCGCCAGCCGGGAACTGTTCGCCTACCTGGCGCGCAACCTCACGGGCGCGGTCTTCCTGATCGGGACCGTGCGGACCGGTGAGCTGGCCGCCGAACACCCGAACCGGCTGTTGCTGGCCGAGCTCGGGCGGCGGGCCGAGGTGACCCGGGTCGAGCTGGGGCCGTTGTCGTCCGACGAGGTCTTCTCGCTGCTCGCGGGCATCGAGGGCGCGGCGGACCGGGCCCGGGGGCAGCGCATCCATCAGCGCAGCGGCGGAAACCCTTTGTTCGTCGAGGCGCTGAGCACGGCCGGTGAGGATTCCGGTGACCTGCAAAGCTTGTTGCTCGCTCGGATCACGTCGCTGTCCGCGGACGCCCGGTCGGTGTTGTCGGCTTTGGCCGTCGCCGGTGCGGAGCTGGATGAATCGTCCTTGGACACGGTCTGCGGGCTGTCCGGGGTTGCCGAGCTGGTCTCGCGCGATTTGGTGACGGCCAGTTCGACGGGGTACACGATCAGGCACAGTTTGATCGGCGAGGCTGTGTACTCGTCGTTGTTGCCCGCGCAGCGCCGGGACTTGCACGCGCGGTGTGCCGCCGTGTCGGAAGATGGTGCCGCAGCTCGGCATTGGACCACGGCTGGGGAGTTCTCCCGTGCTCTGCCTGCCGCGTGGCGGGCCGCTGCCGACGCCGCCCGGCGGAACGCGTACGACTCACAGGTGCACCTGCTTGAGCTGATCCTCGCGCACTGGCAGCCCGGCGTTCTTCCGGTGGACCGGGTCGAGGTGCTGGAACAGGCCGCCGCCGCGGCGTTCGCGGCCGGACGGTCGGTGACCGGGATCGAGCACAGCACCGCCGCATTGGGCGAACTCTCCGCGGAGGTTCACCCAGATCGGGTGGCCCGGCTCCTGGGGCAGCGCGGCCTGCAGAGCAACCGGGTGAACGGTGGTGGCCTCCCCGACTTGGCGCACGCGCTCGAGCTGGCCCGTTCGGCGGAGGTGCGCAGCTGGCTGCTGTCCGCGCTCGGGTTCATCCACGTCGCCGCCTACCGGCTGCCCGATGCGGGGCGGTGCGCGGCCGAAGCGGTTGAGCTGGCTTGCTCGGATGGCCTGCGGGCACGGGCATTGCTTGTCTCCGCGGCGGTCCGGGGGATGACCGGGGAGTTCGCCAAGGCCCGTGCGGAGTTCGCCCTGGCCCGGCGCCTGGCCGACGACGAGCAGATCCACCTTCTGACGTTCCAGTGGGAGGCGGACGCCGTAGATCGGATGGGACAGACCGAGGAGGCCCTGCGGCTGGCGCGGGAGGGGCGGCTGGCGGCCGAACGGCTCGGCATGGGACGGTCGCGGGGCTCCATGCTGGCTGCCGCCGCGGCTTACCTGCTGCGCGAGCTGGGGCGATGGGACGAGGCGTTGCGGCTGGTCGACGATGCCCTGGCCGACCAGCCGCCCCCGCTGTACGGCGCCTACCTGCGGGCGGTCGCGGCGGAGATCGTGCGCCGCCAGGGTGACGCCACGCGGTTCGACGTGTTGATGCGTCAGCTGACCGAGTACCTGCAGCACAGCCCCGGAGCCGTCGACGTGCGGGCCGAGACGGTGCTCCATCGCATCGACTGGGCCCTTGACCAGGGCACACCCGAGGTGGCCGACCAGATCCTGGGTTCGTGCCTGGACGAGAACTGGCCGGAGTCCGAACGCCTGCGGTCGCTGGTGCTCGGCGCCCGCGTCCAACAAGCCAGACGCGCAGCGGCACCACGCAACCGCCGTCTCGCGGCTTCGATCTCCGACCGGCTCTCCGCGCTCACCGCGCTGTTCCCGGGCCCCGCGAGCCCGCTGCACTCGGCATACCGGCTCACCTTCGATGCGTTGACAACCACCGGCACACTGTCCACATGGGACTCAGCGGTCGCCGCGTGGCGTGCGCTAAACCGCCCCTACGAGACCGCCCAGTGCCTGGTCGACGCCGCCACCACCGCCCTGTCCACCAACAACCGTCCCGGCGCCACCACCCGCCTCCACCAGGCGCACACCCTGGCTTCAGAGCTGGGCGCCACTCCCCTGCTGGCCCACATCGACGACCTCATCGCCCGCAGCGGCCTCACCCCAGAAGTGAAGGAACGCAACGACTTCGGCCTCACCGCGCGCGAACTCGACGTCCTGCGCGTCCTCGCCCGCGGCCACAGCAACCCCAACATCGCCACCGAACTGTTCATCAGCCCCAACACCGTCGCCACCCACGTCGCCCGCATCCTCACCAAACTCGGCGCGGCCACCCGCACGGAAGCGGTGACCAAAGCCCGCGACACCGGCCTCCTCTAGCTCCGGTTGGCGATGAAGGACGCGATGAACGCGCGCAGATCCGGGCCCAGTTCGGTCTTGACGGCCTGGCTGGACTTGCTGATACCCGGGTGTTCCACCAAGTCACGGATGAAATCCGAATCAGGGTCCGGCCCGGCGGCGACGCACAGCACCGTGATCTCGACTGGCGACTTGCGGATCAGTTTCGCGTAGGTACGTTGCCAGCCCGGTGGACCATCGGTCGGGTCGCCGTTTGCGATGACCGCGATGAGCATGCGCGCGACGAACTGCCCCCTGGCGCTGAGTGCTGCGATGTCCACTATGGACTGCTTGTCCAGCAGTGTGAAGGCGGCGGTGTACGACCTTCGCGAGGAAACCGGGTGGTGGCTGAACCGCGGTGCGGTGACATCGAGGGCCGACGCGGCCAGGTGGGCTTCTCCTGCGAACGCGATCACACCACACCGCACGCTCGGCGAGTACTTGAGCACCTGGGCACGCAGATCGTTCACGAGATCGTCCAGCTCGCGGACCCGCTGTTCGTCCGAAACGGACACATCCACGAGCAGGTACACCAGGAGAATCCCTGAGCGCGCCGCTGCGGTCGTGCCGTCTGCCCTACGGCTGTGTGTGCTCGCGGCTGTTGGACCACGTTCGCTCAGCTTCTCGACGATCGCCCTGAGCCGGGTCAGGTCGTCGGGGCCCAGCTGCCCCAACTCCGCGAGTGCCGCCCGCACCCGGCTGATCGACGGCGTTCCAGGCTCGCCGACCGGTGGGGTGCGGGCCAGAACTATCTCGCCTTCGCCGCCGTAGAGCCAGCGTTGTGGGGTCTGGTTCTCGGTGCGGGCGGCGGCGTACTGGTAGGCGTCCTCGACGGTGATGTGCCCCTTGCCCTCGCGGTCGGCTTTGCCGGTGCGGAGACCGTCGACCAGGGCCTCGGTGAACACCGACCCGCCTTCGTGCAGGGCCTCGCCTTCGAACGAGTACTCCGTCGCCCTGGACGCGGTGAGGATGACCCGGCCCCGGCCACCGGCGAGCCGCCGGTCCAGGTCGATGTCGGTGTCGCCCTTCGCATTGCGGGAGAAGGCGCCGCTGAAGCAGCAGTCGAGGATCACCACCTGGCGGCGCGCCCGGCACTCGTCCAGGCGTTCGAGCAGCCACTCGGCCGACATCGCGGTGGACGCGAGCTGGTCCCGGTCGGTGTCGGCCGCCGCGAAGTAGAGCTGGCCCCGGGTGTCGAGCAGACCGTGGCAGGACAGGTACAGGACGACCAGGTCCGCGGGGTTGCGGGCCAGCAGGAAGGCATGGACGGACCGGCGGACCTCGTGTTCGGGGCGGTCGGTCACGGTTGTCACCTGGAACCCGCCGATGTGCGGGTCGGCGAGGACTTCGCGCATGCCCGTGGCGTCCTGCGCGGGAGCCCGCAGCCTGGCCAGCCGGGTGTCCGTGTACAGGCCGGTGGCCAGCACCAACGCCGCTCGCGGGTCGGAAAAGGGCGTGCCCAAGCGTCGACCTCCCCATTCGTCCCGGGCAGCTTATTCGGGCAACCCGCCGGAGGGGTGGAACGTCCCAGTCGGTGTTGTCTCGCGTGGAGTGTCTTGTTGTACTGGTGGACGCACCGGAGGAGATGGGGGCTTGTGAAACGGGTCTGGTGGGTCGGGCTGGTCGCGGCGGTGGTCGCGGGCTGTGGCGCGCCGACCGTTGTCACAGGTGTGCCCATCGCGGCGCCGCGGATCCCGTCGATCCAGAAAACCGGGTCCGCGCCACCACCGCCGACCAGCCAGAGTCCGTCGACCACCAGCGCTACGACCGAGGAGACCCCGTCGTCGGTGGACGCCGCACCGGGCGGCGACCCGGGCACGGTGGTGCAGGCCTACTTCGACGCGATCAACTCGAAGGACTACAAACGAGCCTGGGAACTCGGCGGCAAGAACGTCGGACATCCCTATGACAAGTTCGCGGCCGGGTTCGCCACGACCGACCACGATGTGCTCACCGTCGTGTCCGTTCAGGGAACGACGGTGACCGCCGACCTCACCGCGTTCGAAACCAACGGCACCCAGAAGAAGTTCCACGGCACCTACATCGTCACCGACGGCACGATCACGAAGTTCTCCGTCAAGGCCGTGGGCTGACGTAACGAGGACCAGGCAGGTGCCGACTGTTGCCGCATAGGGGCTCATCCGAGGTCGAGGTGACGATGGACGTTCTGATTTCGGTCGACGGCGGCGACGAGGTGCAGGAGTTCGCCGACCTCTGGAACTGGCTCCGCACCCAGCGGGAACTGGTCGGAGCCGTCCGAGAGGTGCGCAGCGAACCCGGCGAAACCGATCTGGGCGGCGTAGCGGACGTGCTGATGGTGGCCCTGGGATCCGGCGGTGCGGGCGTGGTGCTGGCCCAGTCCCTGACCGCGTGGATCCGCACCCGGCGCCCGACCATCACGCTGAAGGTGAAGACGCCCACGAAAACGATCGACCTCACCGCCAGCAACATCGACGCCCACGACGTGCTGCCCCTCCTGGATCAGGCGCTGACCGAGAACGATGAGTGACAAGGTCGACTTCTCGCGGTCCCGCGCCATCCTGATCGGCACCTCCCGTTACGAGGACGAGTCGTTCCGTTCGCTGCCCGCCGCCGAGAACAGTCTCGAATCGATGCGAGACCTGCTGGTGGACCAGGCACTCTGTGAGTGGCCGCCGGACCGGGTCACGATGGTGAAGGATCCGTCGGACGTCCGCGAACTGTTGCTGGAGCTGCGCAACCACGCCCGGGCCACCGACGACGTTCTCCTGATCTATTTCGTCGGGCACGGAGTCCTGTTGCCGCGGGGCGAACTGTGTCTCACGATCTCCACCACCCTGACCACGGACCCCGACTACACCGGGGTGGAGTACGAACGTGTCCGCGGCATCCTGATGGACAGTCCCGCCCGCACGAAGATCGTGATCCTCGACTGCTGCTACTCCGGACGCGCAATCGAGGCACTGGGCGACGACGTGGCCGACCTGACCGATACGCAAGGCGTGTACACGCTCACGGCGAGCGATCGCGCCGCGCACGTGGTGCCCCTGGAGCAGCAGCGGGATCACGCCACTTCTTTCACCAACGAGTTCGTCCGCCTTGTGCGGGACGGAATTCCGGATGCGCCGGAACGCCTGCCGCTGGACCTGATCTACATGTACCTGCGCCAGCGGTTGAGGCAGAAGGAACTTCCCGAACCCAACCAACGCAACACCGGCACCGCGGACAAGTACGCGTTCAGCCGGAACGCCGCTCTGCGCAAGACCGTCCCGCAGCGGCGGCGGTTCCAGCTTCCCAGCACGCCTGTCGTCCGGGCCTGGTACAAGACAGCGGTCTTCTACGAGGTGCTGATCCAGGCCTTCACCGACCTGAACGGGGATGGCACGGGTGAGCTGCGCGGGCTCGCCGCCAAGATGGACTACCTCAGCTGGCTGGGCATCGACTGCGTGTGGCTGCCGCCCTTCTATGCCTCACCGTTGCGCGACAACGGCTACGACATCAGCGACTTCCGGGCGATCCTGCCCGTGTTCGGTGAGATCGACGACCTCGTCCATCTGCTGAACGAGGCGCACCGCCGCGGCATCCGGGTCATCTCCGACCTGGTGCTCAACCACACCAGCGACGCCCATCCCTGGTTCCAGGCCTCCCGCAGCGACCCATCCGGCCCGTACGGCGACTTCTACGTCTGGAGCGACGACGACCGGCGCTACTCCGAGGCCAGGATCGTCCACGCCGACACCGAGACGTCGAACTGGACCTACGACCCGGTCCGCGGCCAGTTCTACTGGCACCGCTTCCACTCCCACCAGCCCGACCTCAACTACGACAACCCCCAGGTCCAGGAGGCGATGCTGGAGGTGCTGCGGTTCTGGCTGGACCTGGGCATCGACGGGTTCCGCCTGGACGCCGTGCCCTACCTGTTCGAGGAGGAGGGCACCACCTGTGAGGACCTGCCACGCACCCACGAGTTCCTCAAGCGCTGTCGCAAAGTCGTCGACGACGAGTACGAGGACCGCGTGCTGCTGGCGGAGGCCAACCAGTGGCCGTCGGACGTCGCGGACTACTTCGGCGACCCGGCCTCCGGCGGCGACGAGTGCCACATGGCGTTCCACTACCCGTTGATGCCCCGCATCTTCATGGCCGTACGCCGCGAGTCCCGGTTCCCGATCTCGGAAATCCTCGCGCAGACGCCTGAAGTGCCGTCCCGGTGCCAGTGGGCGATCTTCCTGCGCAACCGCGACGAGTTGGCCCTCGAGCTGATGAGCAGCGAAGAGCGCGACTACATGTACGCGGAATACGCCCGGGACCCGCAGATGATGGCGAACATCGGTATCCGCCGTCGCCTGGCGCCGCTGCTGGACAACGACCGCAACCAGCTGCAACTGCTCACCGCGATCCTGCTCAGTCTGCCCGGCTCGCCGGTGCTGTACTACGGCGACGAGATCGGGATGGGCGACAACATCTACCTCGGCGGCCGCAACGGGGTACGCACGCCGATGCAGTGGACACCCGACCGCAACGGCGGCTTCTCCCAGTGCACCCCCGGCCGGCTCTACCTGCCGGTCGTGGCCGACGCGGTGTACGGATACCAAGCCGTCAACGTCGAGTCGCAGCTGAACCAAACCTCGTCCCTCCTGCTTTGGACGCGGCGGATGCTCGAAGTGCGCAAGCAGCACCCCGCGTTCGGGCTCGGCCACTTCCAGGAACTGGGGTCGTCGAACCCGAGTGTCCTCGCCTATCTGCGCTACCTGCCCGCGGATCCGGACCAGGAGTCCGAAGAGGACTTGATCGTCTGCGTGAACAACATGTCCCGGTTCCCGCAACCGGTCGAGCTGGATCTGTCCGGTTTCGACGGCCGCATCCCCGTCGAGCTGACCGGCGGCGGACGGTTCCCGTTGATCGGCGAGCTGCCGTACATGCTCACTCTGCCTGGACACGCGTTCCTCTGGTTCCAGCTCACCGAGGTCCCTGGAGAACCCGAGTTCGTCTGAGCTACTTTCACGCTTTTCCGTCACACGCGGAATAAACTGCGTAGATAGTCCTGAAGGTAGTGAGCAAGAATCTGCGCGTGATGAAGACTGACCCGGAATGGCGGCTGGCCATGTGGGAGCGGCGGACGGAGTGGCCGTTGACGGGCCTCGCCGCGGTGTTTCTCGGTGCGTATGCCTGGCAGGTGCTGAAGACCGACGCCTCGCCGGAGCTGCACTTGACGCTGGAGTTCGTGCTGTGGAGCACGTGGGTGGTGTTCGCGGCGGACTACCTGATCCGGCTGTCGCTGGCCCGGCACAAGGGGCGGTTCTTCTACAAGCACCTGTTCGACCTGCTCGCGGTCGCCCTGCCGATGGTGCGGGAACTGCGGGTGCTGCGGCTGGTGACGGTGATCAGGGTGCTCAACCGGCGCGCGTCCTCGGCGATGCGCGGCCGCGTCGGGATCTACGTCGCCACGATCACCGCGCTGATCTGCTTCTCCTCCGCGCTGGCCGTGCTGGATGCCGAACGCGGGGACCCGGAGAGCGGGATCCAGACGTTCCCGCAGGCGCTGTGGTGGACGCTGACGACGATCTCCACGGTCGGCTACGGCGACTTGTACCCGCACACGTGGGGCGGCCGGCTGGTCGCGGCCAGCCTGATGGTCGGCGGGATCGCACTGCTGGGTGTGATCACCGGTATGATCGCGTCCTGGTTCCTGGAGCGCATCCGGATGTCCACTGAGGACACCATCGAGGAGAGCATCCAGCAGGAGACCGACATCCTGCGCGACGAGATGACCCTCTTACGCGCCGAGATCGCCCGGCTGCACGCCCGCCTCGGCGACGAGCATCGATGTGACCACGGTCACAACCAGGTCGTGTCGAGGACCGGCCCGGAGCTTCTACGTCCCCCGTGAGAACAGCTCACGAGGAGGACAGCAGTGAACATCATCGCCATCGTCACCGTCGTCATCGGCGCCTTCGTGCTCAGCACGGTCTACTACATGATCACCGGCAAGGCGCGGGCGGAGATCCTCGGCACCGGGCCGGACGAGCGCCCCGAGCCGTGGAAGATGCTGGTCGAACTGCTGCGCAACGCGGTCCTGGCCGGCGTGATCGCCTGGTTCGTGCACGAGCAGGGCATCACAACCGCCGGCGGCGGCCTCGCCCTGGCCGGGCTGGCGTGGCTCGGGTTCCCGGCCGTGCTGCTGTCCGGCTCGGTCATCTGGGACAACGTCCGCGCCAAGCTGGCGGTGATCCACGGCGGCGACTGGCTGATCAAGATCGCGTTCATGGCCGTGCTGCTCGGTGTCTGGCAGTGAGCCGGGCGACCGCGGCCAGCACGTCCCGCCGGACCAGCCCGCTGCCCGGCCGGATCACCGCCCAGTAGCAGCCGAACAGCAGCCGCGAACGGGTATCGGTCGAGTAGCCGCGAGTCTCGGTGGACAGCACCACGCCGTCACCCGCGGGTTCGACCCGGAAGTCGGTCAGGTACTTGGTCCAGCCCGGTTCCCGGAACGAGGTGAATTCGTCCACAGTAGACACCTCCAGCTTGGACGGACGTGGTTGCCAGGCGCGGGAGATCCCCGCGCCGATGGCGTACAAGGGTTCGTCCTGTTCCAGCAGCTTGATCGGGCCGCCGTCGAACATCGGCTTCGACCGGTCTCCTTTCAGGCCGCGCACCGCCACCAGCATCCGGGTCAGCGCGAGATCGTTCAGCGTCACCGAATGCAGCGCCTGCCACACCGCTTCCGCAGTGGTGTCGCGGATCTCGCGGCGGTGCCGCTCGCGGAAGTGGTACACGGGCATGACTTCGTCGATCGTTCGCATGCCCGCACGCTAACCAGGCCAACCCCGGGTGACCTCCCTCTCGGGAGGGATCCCGGACGAGGGATGTTTCAGACGAACGACACCGAGCGGAACTGGAACGACGACAGCGGCAGGTTGCGGTCCGGCACGAACCCGGTGACCTTGCTGGTGTGCGCGTCGACCTGGTTGCGGAAGCCCCAGATGATGTACCCGCCGGAGTCGTACTCGATCCGCTGGGCGCCCTTGAGCAGCTCCGTCCGCCGGGCCGGGTCCAGCTCCCCGCGTGCCTGGGTGACCAGCGAGATGAACTTCTGGTCGGCCCAATGGCACTCGTTGAACGGCGCGTTGGGCAACGAGCCCTGCGCGACCTGGGGCAGGTAGCTGCGGGTGAACCAGTAGTCCACGGCGAAGACCCAGTCCAGGTACTGCTTGCCGTAGAACACCCCACCGTCCACAACGCGCACTTGCACCTTCACCCCGGCGCCCTCGGCCTGTTTGGCGAACAGCTGGGCCGCCTCGACCGCGCCCGCGCCGATCCCGCTGGAGGTCACCAGTTCCACCTGCACGCCGGACTTTCCCGCCTGCCGCAGCAGGGAGCGGGCCTGCGCGAGGTCCTGTTTGCGTTGCGGGAACTCGCTTGCGTAGCCGACGTCGAACGGCGAGTACAGGTCGTTGGCGACCCGGCCCTGCCCGGACAACGCCTGGCTGACCAGCTGCTCGCGGTCGGCGATCAGCCGGAACGCCTGGCGCACCCGGACATCGTTGAACGGCGGCCGGTCCACCCGCATGGTGAACGGCGTCCACCCGCCGGTCTCGGAGATCAGCACCGTGGACCCGGCCGCCTTGACCGTGTTGATCTGCGACGGCGGCAGGTTGTCGATCGCGTCGACATGCCCGTCCAGCAACGCCTGCACGCGTTCGTCGTCCGAGGGGTAGTCGATGATCACCAGCTCGTCGGCGTACGGCTCACCGGGCCGCCAGTAGTGTTCGTTGCGGGGGAAGGAACTCATCCGGCCCGGCTCGAACGTGCCGAACCGGAACGGCCCGGTCCCGACCGGCGCCTTGAGGTCGAATCCCGTTGGCACGATGGCCATGTAGTACTGCGCGAGGTCGTCCTGGAACAACGCGTACGGCACGGTCAGCGGGATCCGCAAAGTCCGGTCGTCCAGCTTGCGCAGGTTGGCCATGTCCACGATGCCCAGTGCCGCCGCGCCGGTGCCGGGCAGCTCGGAGATCCGCCGGAACGTGAAGATCACGTCGTCGACGTCGAGCTTCTTGCCGTTGTGGAAAGTGACCCCGTCACGCAGCCGCAGTGTCCACATGCGACCCTGCTCGCTCGGCTCGATCGACTCGGCCAGCACGGGTTCGATGTTGTACGCGGCGTCCCGGCCGAACAGCGGTTCGTACAGATTGGACACTCGCGCCTGGTCGGGATACGTCGGCGGGTGGTGCGGGTCCACAGTGTCCGATGCGCTGCCGCCGGTCACGCCGACCCGCAGCACTCCCCCGCGCCGGCGTGGCCTCAGAGCCGCGTCCAGCGCCTGGCGCCCGGGTTCGGTGGTGGTGCAGGCGGTCAGCGCGCTGCCGGCTCCGAGCAGGCTGCCGGTGCCAAGCAACGCGCTCACCCGGAGCAGGTTTCGGCGCGTGAGGCCAGTCATCCCAGCGCTCCCGTGCCCGCGCGCAGCGACGAGATGGCTCCGTTGACCGGCGGCCCGGCCTGCGGACGGCCGAGCAGGTACCCCTGCGCCTGGTCACAGCCCAGCTCGCGCAGCATGGTGAACTGGGCGATGTCCTCCACGCCCTCGGCGATCGTGGTCAGCCCGAGCGCCTGGCCCAGCCGGATCACCGCGGTGACGATCTCCCGGTCGGACGGGTCGGTGACCAGCCCGGCCACGAAGGAGCGGTCCACCTTGATGATGCTGACCGGCAGGCGCTTGAGGTAGCTCAGCGACGAGTAGCCGGTGCCGAAGTCGTCGATGCCCAGCCCGACACCCATCTCCCGCAGCTCCTCCAGCTGCCGCAGGGTCGAGTTGTCCGCCTCCATCAGGACCGTCTCGGTCAGCTCCAGCGCCAGCGCCGTCGGCTCCAAACCGGCCTCCGCCAACGCCCTCGCCACGGTGGCGGCCAGATCCGGTTGCGTGGCCTGGCGTGCGGACAGGTTGACCGCCGCGCGCAGGTCCGGCGACACCGCGCCCTCCGCACGCCACGAGGCGAGCTGGCGGCAGGCCTGCTCCAGCACGTAGGTGCCGATCGGCACGATCAGCCCGCTGTCCTCGGCGACCTGGATGAACGCGCCCGGCGGCAGCAACCCGCGGGCCGGGTCGTCCATGCGCACCAACGACTCCACCGCCACCGGCGCGCCGGAGTCCATGTCGATCACCGGCTGGAAGTGCAGCACGAACTTCTCGTCACGCAACGCCTGGCGCAGCGAGGAGGCGATCGCGACCCGGTCCACCGCGCGGGCCCGGCGCGACTCGTCGTAGATCTCCCACCGGTTCTTGCCCTGCTTCTTGGCGCCGTACATGGCCGCGTCGGCGTTGCGCAGCATCTCCTCGGGCGTCTGCGTCGTCTCGCCGTCCGACAGCGCGATGCCGATGCTCGCGGTCACCTCGACGTCGAACCCGCCCACGATCACGGGTTTGGCCAGCGCCTTGGTCAGCCGTTCAGAGATCTCCACGACGTTCTGCTCGGCGCGCAGGTCCCCGCACAGCACCACGAACTCGTCACCGCCGAGCCGGGCGACGGTGTCCGACGGCCGCACGTGGTGCTCGATCCGTTGGGCCACCTCACGAAGCACCTGGTCGCCGGTGTCGTGGCCGAGGCTGTCGTTGATGTCCTTGAACCCGTCGAGGTCGATGAACACCACCGCGGTCAGCGACGGGTGCCGCTCGGAGCGCGCCAGCACCTGCCGCAGCCGGTCCATCAGCAGCGCCCGGTTGGGCAGACCGGTGAGCGCGTCGTGCAACGCCTGGTGCACCAGGCGGGCCTCGGCCTCCCGGCGCTCGGTGACATCCTCTATCTGCGTCACGAAGTACAGCGGCGTGTCGTTCTCCGAACGCACCACGCACGCGGTGATCAGGCCCCAGACGACCCGGCCGTCCTTGTGGTAGTACCGCTTCTCCGCGTGGTACGGCTCGATCCCGCCGGCGCGCAGCCCTTCCGCGCCCATCGCGTTGTCGCCGTAGTCCTCCGGGTGGCTGACGTCCTTGACCGTCAGCGTCAGCAGCTCCCGCTCGCTGCGGCCGAGCATCTCGCACAGCGCCCGGTTGACCTGGATGAACCGCATCTGCAGATCCACCAGACACATCCCGATCGAGGCGTTGTCGAACGCCTGGCGGAACCGTTCCTGCGCCTCACGCAGCTCGCGTTCGGCGGCGCGGCGGGCGGTGACGTCGATACCCGTCGCGATGATGTGCGAGACCACGCCCTTCTCGTCGTGCAGGGCCGCGTTGGACCAGGCGACCACCAATTCCCGGCCGTCGCGCCGGATCCAGGTGTGCTCGAAGTTGCGCGGAAATGTGTCGTCGGAGACGTCGGTGAAGAATTCAGCCGCGGGCGCGTGTTGTTCCGGCGGCAGGAACAGTTCCCAGAACGGCCGGTCGGTCACCTCTTCCGCGGAGTACCCGGTGGTGATTTCACACGTCCGGTTGAACCGGATGATGTGCCCGCGCCGGTCGAACACGATGATCAGGCTGCCGGCCACGTTGAGCACCGCGTCGACGAAGTCGTGCTCGGCGCGCAGCTTCTCCTCGGAGCGCTGCTGCTCCTCGACCATCTCCTGCAGGCGCTGCGCCATGCCGTTGAACGCCTCGGCCATGTCGCCGATCTCGTCGCGGCTGCGCACGTCGTCGACCCGCCTGGTCAGATCCCCGTCGGCCAGCTCCTTGGCGCCGCGGGCGACCGCGCCGACGTCCGCGCTCATCCGCCGGGACAGCCAGACGGTCAGCAGCAGGGTGATCACGAAAGCGGCGAGGACCGCCAGCAGTGCCATGGTCCGGTCCTGGGAATCACTCGCCTGCCGCTGCTGCAGCATCAGCGTTTCCTGCTGGAACAGCGCGCCCCACAACGAGGTCAGGGCGCTCACCGCACGGTCCACCGCGCGGGCGTAGGTGGCCCGGTCGAGCTGGATCGTGCCGGCGTCGACGAAGTCGCGGGTGGTCATCGTGCCGAGGTTGGTCACGGCCATGTAGGCCAGCCGCAGCCGCGGCCCGAGGTCGTCGCGCAGGGCCTGGGCGCCCGGGCTGCCGCTGCCCGCGCGGAACGTGGTGAACAGGTCGTCCTGCAGGGCGTCCGCGTGCTGCACGAGCAGCGAGATCTCGCCCGCGACGCGGGTGCGGTCGGACAGGGAGATGTTGTTGGCGGTGATGACGTCGTCTACGTCGTCACCGAGCCGGCTGACCCGGTCGACCAGCTCCGGCGCGCGCACGACCATCGCGTCGGCCAGGTGGTAGGTCGCCAGCTCGGGGTCCGACACCAGGTTGGAGGTGGCGCCGACGTAACCGATGAGGGTGCGGACGTCCGAGATCAGCAGGGCGTGCGCGGAGTCGTTGCCCGCCTTGTCGGGCTGGGTGCCGTTCCACGTGCGCCAGTTGCGCTCCTGGGTGGCGGGCAGGGCGCTGGCGTTCAGATCGGTGCCGGTGGTGCGCAGATCCTTGCCGAGGCGGGCGTCGACGTCGATCAGCTGCGCGTAGTCCTCGTCGACGCGTTGCTTGCGGGCCTCCAGATCGCCGGCCGGGCGCTGCCCGTCGAGGACCTGGCGGCCATAGGTGCGGTGCAGGGCAAGGTCGGGCAGCAGCGCACCGAGCGGGCGCAGGTATTCCAGGCCGCGCAACTCGTTCTCGCTGAACTCGATGCGCTTGCTGTTGGCATTCAGCAGCAGATACGTGGCGGCGGCGAGCGGCACTGTGAAAGCCAGCCCGATCACGGCCAGCTTGTACCAGATGCGGGTACGCCTGCCCCGTCCCGCTGGGTCGCGCCCAGCCCTGGTTCGCCTCATGGGACGGCCGGTCGAACGCAGCACCTGCGCACGCCACCCACCTTCCCGCCGGACGCGCCGCCGGCCGCCGCAGGCAATTGGCCGCCACTTCCTGCCGAAGCCATCATCTGACCATCTAGAAGCGGATGCAACCGGCAATTTCCTCTTCGCGGGACGGACCGCTCGACGGGTAATTCATCGCTGCCCCCGTACATTGAAAACTTCCCTTGAGGAAACCGACAGGGCGCGAAGCATACGACGCAAAATACCGGAGTGTGAACGGACCCCCGTGTTGACAGGTCGGATGGCCCGGTCACCGGGCCGGATCACCGTGGGGCGAACGGCAATGAGCCCGGCCACAGCCTGTCCACAAAGGACTACGGCGATCATCACGAGTGGACCGTGCCATGATCGCACGGCGCTGTGCAACAGTCCGCACGAAAGCGCACCGAGACCCGCGATGAGGTATCCGGCGCCCTGCACCATCGCCGAGAGCGAAGTCGTCACGGCCGGATCGTCACCGGACCGCAACGGAATGCTGGTCAGCGCCAGTGCGATCCCACCCATGCCGATACCCAGGCCCGTCGCCCACACCCATGGCGCGGCCGCGGGCGCCACCAGCAAACCCGCGATGGCCAGCATCGTCGGCGCGGTCAGCCCGATGACCAGCGAGAACCGGTACCGCCGCACCCACAACGGGACCAGCCACATCATCGGCAGGCCCAGCACCATCGACAGCGCGAGGCAGCCGCCCGCGACCCCCGACGACAGGCCGGCGGCCTGCAGGATCGCCGGCAGCCAGCCCATCACCACGAACGTCACCGTCGAGGTCAGTCCAAAGTAGATGGTCAGCGCCCATGCCGTGCCGGACCGGCGCAGCGCGAACGGGTTCTGCACCGGCTGAGCTGGGATTTCCGGCATTTCCATGCCGGGCCGCCACCGCCAGAACCCGACGGCCACCAACGCCACCACCGCCCACAGCGCCAGACCGATCCGCCACGACGGCACCGCGGGCGTGATCAGCGCTCCCGCCGTGCTGCCACACCCCAGCGCCAGCGTGTAGCAGGCGCTCAGCTTGCCCTGCGATGCCCTGACCAGCACCGGAAGCACCGTGCCGATGATCGCGATCGCCAGGCAGGCCAAGGCCGTTCCCGCGATCAGCAGCACCGGCCCGTCCGCCACCCGCACGATCAACGCCAGCAACACCACGACCAGCGCGTACGTCACCGCCCAGCGAGTGCCGAGCCGCGACTGCAGCCATGGCGTGATCAACCCGCCGAACCCGCTCGCCCACAACGGAAGCGCGACCAGGATCGCGGCGATCACTCCGGTCATCCCTGGCGTTGACACGACGTCCGGCAACGCCGAGCCGAGGCTCGTCACCGCCGGGCGGAGGTTGAGACCGAGCAGGAACACCACGACCGGCGAGATGGATCTTGACACTCGGAGGACCCTAGCAGAATTTTCGAACACATGTTCGACTCGCCAGGAGTTAACCGTCAACTGGGAAGGGGCGTGAGCATCTGTCTGAACCGGTACTGATGAAGGAGCCGTCATCCGATCATCAGGAGGGTGCATGAGGGACAAGCCGACCCGGGCGATCGCCGCCGCCGCGATCGTGGCCGCGGGTCTCGCCGGACCCGCGTTACCGGCCTCCGCCGCTCCGCCAGCCCCTCCACCACCGCCATCGCCGGGCCCGGCGATGGCGGTCACGCTGGTCACCGGGGACCAGGTCCGGCTGGACTCGACCGGGTTTGCCCGCGTGCACGCGGCGCCCGGCCGGGAGAAGGTCGGCTTCCTGACCCAGCGCGATGTGCGGGGCGACGTCCACGTCACGCCGTTCGACGCGCTCGCCCAGGTGCGCTCGGGCCGGGTGGACCCCCGCCTGTTCAACGTCACCGAGCTGCTCGCCGACGGCTACGGCGACGCCGACCGCGGCGACATCCCGCTGATCGTCACCGGTAGCAAGGCGAAAGCGGCCCTGACCGTCCGCGAACTGCCCAGCGTCAACGGATCGGCGGTCCGCGCGGGCAAGAACACGGCGTTCTGGAACGCCCGGGGCGACGCCAGGATCTGGCTGGACGGCCCGATGCACGCCACGCTGGACCACAGCGTGCCGCAGATCGGCGCGCCCGCCGCGTGGAAAGCCGGATACACCGGGAAGAACACAACGGTCGCGGTGCTGGACACCGGCATCGACCCCACGCACCCGGACCTGACCGACGCGGTCGCGGAGGCCAAGGACTTCACCGGCAGCCCGAGCGGGACCGTCGACAAATTCGGCCACGGCACGCATGTGGCGTCCATCGTGACCGGCGGCAACAACCCGTACATGGGCGTCGCGCCGGACACGAAACTGTTGATCGGCAAGGTTCTCGACGACCGCGGCAGCGGCACCGAGTCGAGTGTGCTGGCCGGGATGGAGTGGGCCGCGCACAGCGGTGCCCAGGTGATCAACATGTCGCTGGGTGACGACACCCCCAGTGATGGCACCGATCTGGTGTCCGTGGCGGTCAACCGGCTCACCGCCGAGACGGGCGCGTTGTTCGTCGTCGCCGCGGGCAACAACGCCCGCACGCCAGGCTCCCCCGCGGCCGCCGATGCCGCGTTGACCGTCGGCGCGGTCGACCGAAACGACAACCTGGCGGACTTCTCCAGCCGTGGGCCGCGCTACCACGACAACGCGATCAAGCCCGAGATCACCGCTCCCGGTGTGGACATCGTTGCGGCGCTTGCGAAGGACAGCGTGATCGGCCAGACGCACCAGCACGTCGGCGAGAACCACGTGGTCATATCGGGAACGTCGATGGCGACCCCGCATGTCGCTGGGGCGGCGGCGATCCTGGCCGGCGAACACCCGGACTGGAAGGCGCCGCGACTGAAAGCGGCGCTGATGAGCTCGGCCAAGCCGAACACCTCGCTGACCGTGTTCGAACAGGGCGCGGGGCGGGTCGATGTGGCCAAGGCGGTCTCGTCCACCGTGCAGGCGTCGGTCGGCAGCATCAGCAACGGAGTCGTGCGCTGGCCGCACACCGACGACCAGCCGATCGCGAATGCGTTGCCCTACCACAACTCCGGCACGTCTCCGGTGACGTTGAACCTCGCCGCGGACGTCAGGGATCCTGCCGGAAAGCCCGCTCCCGCCGGGATGTTCACCGTCTCCCCCGCCTCGCTGACCCTCGCGCCCGGCGCTTCCGGCCAGGCGACGGTCACCACGAACCTCGCTGTGAACGGTCCGGACGGGATCTACACCGGTGTGGTCACGGCCGGGGACATCCGCACGCCGATCACGGTCACGCGTGAGGTGGAAAGCTATGACGTCACGCTGAACTTCATCAACACCGACGGCAAGCCGACGTCCGACTACGCATACCGGCTGGTCAGCTTGACCAAACCCGAGCAGTACGTGCCGTTCGACGCGTCCGGGACGGTGCACCTGCGGGTGCCCAAGGACCACTACTACCTCGAGTCGCAAGTGTTCACTGTGGACGGCAAGCTGGCCGTGTTCATCGAGCCGGACCTGGACCTGAACACCACCAAGTCGGTCACCGTCGACCCGCGGCGCGGCAAGCCTGCGGGGATCACGCTGGAACGCCCACGCGCCAGGCCCGGCGAGAAGTTCGTCGAGTTCGCGCGGTCGACCACCTACGGCGGCAAGGACTTCCTGGACACCAAGATCCAGCCCGGGGAGTACTCGGACATCGTGGTCAGCCCGTCGCAGACCACCGCCACCGGGCAGTTCCGGTACTCGGTCGGTGGCCGGTTCGCCGAGCAGGCCGAGGACGGCAGCTTCAACGCCAGCCCGTACCTGTACAACGTGCGCGCCGACGTGAACGGCCGGATGCCCACCGACCCGGTGCTTCCGGTGCGGGACAAGGACTTGGTCAAGGTCACGAGCACCCATGGCGCGACCCGCCCCGGCACCGTCGGCACCCGCGAGGACATGATCACCAAGCCGTTGCCGTACACGCTGACCGAGTACTACTCGCCGGAAACGCCGTGGGACACGTTCTTCAGCGAACAGGCCGATGGGTACGTCCGCAACCTGTTCAGCAGTGCACCGACGAGCTTCCCGCGGGTGCGCACCGCGACCGACTCGTACAACCTGGCGGTGCTCGGCCCGGACCTGCCGTCCTACCCGGGCAGGCCGACCCGGTACGCCAGCCGGGCCGGGGACACGATGATCTTCCAGATCCCGCTGTTCTCCGACTCACGCGACAACCGTGAGGGATACTCGCTCTTCACCGGGACCTCCTCGTTGTCCCGCAACGGGGTCGAGATCGGCCGGGGCACGAGCGCGAGCGGGTTGTTCAACGTGCCACCGGGTCTAGGAACCTTCCAGCTGCACGTGGACGTCACCCGGGCGGCGGCCGTGACGAGCCGGGTCGTGGCGGACTGGACCTTCACGTCCGACACCGTGCCGGATGACGCCGGGGCGCAGATGCTGCCGTTGATGGCGTTGAAGTTCGCGCCCACAGTGGACGGTCGCAACCAGGCGTCGCGTGTGTTGCCGAGCATCGTGCCGGTCTCGGTGAACCACAACCAGGGCGTCCCGGCGAAGCCGACATCCATCCAGGTCTCCCACGACCAAGGCGCATCCTGGCAACGGGCGCCGCTGATCACCCTCGACGGCAGGACGTTCACGGTCCTGTTCCACCCACCAGGCGCGAAGTCCGTGTCCCTCAAGGCCTCGGCCCAGGATCAAGCAGGCAACAGCGTCACCGAAACCATCATCGACGCCTACCTCCTCAAACCCTAACCCCCGCGTGTCCCACACCCACGGCCCCCGTGTCCCACATTCGTGGCCCCCGAAATCTCCCCCAGGACTTCGCCGGGGGGATTTCGGGGGCGCTGAATGTGGGACACGCCCTCCGTGGGTGTGGGACACGGGGGCTACGAGTGTGGGACACGCGGGTTAGTCGGCCAGGGCTTCGGCGTCGGGGATGACTTGGCGGGACTCCGGGAAGTGGCAGGCCGCGAGGTGGCCCGTGGTGGTGGATTCCAGTTGCACCAACGGGGGTTCCTCGGTGGCGCAGATGTCCTGGGCCTTCCAGCAGCGGGTGCGGAACCGGCAGCCGGAGGGCGGGTTGATCGGGGACGGGACGTCACCGGTCAGCCGGATGCGCTCGCGGTGCTTCTCGCTGTCCGGGTCGGCCTCGGGCACCGAGGACAGCAGCGCGTGGGTGTACGGGTGGTGCGGGTTGTTGTAGAGGTCCGCGCGGTCGGCGATCTCCACGATCTTGCCCAGGTACATCACCGCGATGCGCTGCGAGAAGTGCCGGACCACCGCCAGGTCGTGCGCGATGAAGACGAACGCGATGCCCATGTCGCGCTGCAGGCGCTGCAACAGGTTCACCACCTGAGCCTGGATCGACACGTCCAGCGCGGACACCGGCTCGTCGGCCACGATCAGCTTGGGCTCCAACGCCAACGCCCGGGCCACGCCGATGCGCTGCCGCTGGCCGCCGGAGAACTCGTGCGGGTACCGGTTGTAGTGCTCCGGGTTCAGGCCAACCGTCTCCAGCAGCTCCTGCACCTTCTTGTGCCGGCCGCCGGGCGGGTTGATGTTGTTGACCTCCATCGGGCCCGCGATGATGCCGCCCACGGTGTGCCGCGGGTTCAGTGAGGAGTACGGGTCCTGGAAGATCATCTGGATCTCGGGCCGGATCGGCGCGAGCTGCTTGCGGCTGGCGTGCGTGATGTCCCGGCCGGCGTAGGTGATCGTGCCCTCGGTCGGTTCCAGCAGCCGCGCGATCAGCCGCCCGGTGGTGGACTTGCCGCAGCCGGACTCGCCGACCAGGCCGAACGACTCGCCCTCCCGCAGGTCCAGGTCGACGCCGTCGACCGCCTGCACCACACCGACCTTGCGCTTGATGATCGAGCCGCCGCGCACCGGGAAGTGCATCTTCAGGCCGCGTGCCTCGAGCAGTGTCTCAGTCACTGTTTGTTCCACCTCAGCCCAGCCGCTGCTGGATCTCTTCCGTGAAGATGAGCCGCTTGTCCGAAGTGGACAGATGACAGGCGGAGCCGTGCCCCCTCGCCGGCTCCAGGTCGGGCCGCTTGGTCACGCACAGGTCGCCCGGCACCCGGGAACGGAAGTCGCAGCGCGGGTGGAACGGGCAGCCGGACGGCGGGTCGATCAGGCTCGGCGGCGTGCCACGCACCGGCACCAGCGGCACCTCGACGTCACCGCTCAGTGACGGGATCGACGACAGCAGGCCCCAGCTGTACGGGTGTTCCGGCGCCTTGAGCACGTCCCGCACGGTGCCGCGTTCCACGCACCGGCCCGCGTACATCACCAGCACGTCGTCGGCCATCTGCGCCACCACGCCCATGTCGTGGGTGATCAGAATGATGGCCGTGTTGAACTCGGACTGCAGGTCCCGCAACAGGTCCAGGATCTGCGCCTGCACGGTCACGTCCAGCGCGGTGGTCGGCTCGTCGGCGATCAGCAGCGCCGGGTCGCAGCACAGCGCGATCGCGATCATGGCGCGCTGCCGCATGCCGCCGGAGAACTGGTGCGGGTAGTCGTCCACCCGCCGGTCCGGCTGCGGGATGCCGACCTTGGTGAGCATCTCGATGGCCCGCTTGCGCGCCTGCGACTTGCCCGCGCCGGTGTGCCGACGGTAGGTCTCGGCGATCTGCTCGCCGACCGTGTAGTACGGCGAGAGCGAGGTCAGCGGGTCCTGGAAGATCATCGAGATCTGGTTGCCGCGCAGCCGCTGCAGCTCGCTCTCCCGCGCGCCGACGAGCTGCTTGCCCTCGAAGGTGATCTCGCCGCTGACCGCGGTCTTCTCCGGGTTGTGCAGGCCGAGGATGGCCAGGTTCGACACGCTCTTGCCGGAGCCGGACTCGCCGACGATGCCGAGCGTGCGGCCCTTGGTTAGGTCGTAGGACAGCCCGTCGACCGCCTTGACCACACCGTCCTCGGTGGAGAAGTGCACCTTGAGGTCGCGCACGGACAGGATGACGTCGTTCATATCTTCAGGACACCTTGATCCGTGGGTCGATGGCGGCGTAGACGACGTCGACGATGATGTTGCAGACGACCACGGCGGTCGCGGCCAGCAGCACGACGCCCATCATCATGGGCAGGTCGGAGTTGAGCACCGAGTTGACCGCCAGCTGCCCGACGCCGACCAACCCGAACGACTGCTCGGTGATGATCGCGCCGGCGAACAGGGTGGCCACGTCCAGGCCGAGGATGGTGACCACCGGGATCATCGCGCCGCGGAACGCGTGCTTGACGTAGACCTGGCGCGTGCCAAGGCCCTTGGCCCGCACGGTGCGCACGAAGTCCTCGTTGAGCACGTCCACCATGGACGAACGGGTGAGCCTGGCGTAGTAGGCCACGAAGATGATCGACAGGCACAGCCAGGGCAGCAGCAGCCCGGTCGCCCACTGCAAGGGGTTGTCCCAGAACGAGACGTAGGTCGGCCGGGGCAGCAGGTCGGTGCTGTAGACGAAGATGTACAGGAAGAACGGCGCCAGCACGAAGATCTGCATGGACCCGCCGATCACCGCGAAGCCCATCGCCAGCTTGTCGGCCAGCTTTCCCTTGCGCAGCGCGGCCCACATGCCCAGGCCCACGCCGAACAGCAGGAACAGCACCACCGCGCCGATGGCCAGCGACAGGGTCACCGGCAGCCGGTCGGCCACGGTCTGGAACACCGGCTGGCGGTTGACGAACGAGTAGCCCAGGCACGGCGCCGAGCAGTACGTGTCGCCGATCTGCCGCCCGCCGAAGATCCCGCCCATGAAGATCGCGTACTGCACCAGCACCGGCTTGTCCAAGCCCAGGCTGTGGCGGATCTCCTCCATGATCGCGGGGGTGCACGCCTTGCCGCAGGACAACGCGGCGACCTCACTGCCCGGTACTGCGAAGAACAGCAGGAACGTGATCAGGCTGATGATCGCCAGGATGACGATCCCGCCCAGCACGCGGCGGACCAGGAATGCCAGCATCGGAAGGTTTTCTCTCCAGGGGTGCGCCCGTGCCGGGGCGGCGGGCCCGCCGCCCCGGCACGGTGTCGCGTCAGGACTTCAGGAAGAGGTTGTTGATGTTCATGACGTTGTGCACGTCACCGGAGCCACCGCCCACGTTGGCCCCGACCATCACCTGGCGGCGCTGGTACACGTAGGGGATCTGGGGCACCTGCTCCATGATCTTCTTGTCCAGCTTGTTGAACTCGGCGCCCTGCTCGGCCGGGTCGTTGATCTGCATGATCCGGTCCAGCTCGGCGTTGATCGCCGGGTCGTTGATGTGGCTGTTGTTCGGCCGGCCGTCACCGATCTTGCGGCCGTCGTACAGCTCGCCGTACACCGTCACGCCGGTCGGCCAGTCCGGGGCCCACGCGGACCAGTACAGGTCCAGGTTGTTGTCCTTCTTGTCCCGCGTGTTGAGGTACGCCTTGGACTGGATCGGCAGCTTGTTGACCTTGAAGCCGGCCTTCTCCAGGCCGTCGGCGACCACGAGGGCCTCCTTCTCCGCGCTGGGAGTCTGGGTGTAGCCCAGGGAGATCTCGTAGCCGGACTTGCCCGCGTCGGCCAGCATCTTCTTGGCCTTCTCCGGGTCGCCCTTCGGGTCGACGTCGGTGACGCCCGGCAGGTCGTACTTCTGCCAGCCCAGCAGCGCCGGGGAGCCCACCGTGGTGGCGTAGTCGCCGTAGTACGGGCCACCCTGCGTGGTGCGCGCCGCCTCCTTCGGGAACGCGACCAGCAACGCCTTGCGGACGTTGATGTCCTTCACCCGGTCCATGTTGATCGAGTACACGTTGACCTGGGAGGTGGGCAGGTCGATGACCTGCGCCTTGAGCTTCGGGTCCTGCATGACCTGCGAGAGCCGCTCGGGCGCGACGGCCGAGTAGATGCTCGACGAGTTCTTGTCATCGCCGGCCGAGGCGGACAGCCGGTCGGTGACCTCGGTGATCTGCGGGCCGAACTGGTAGGTGTACGAGTCGGCGTACTGGTGGCGGATCGGGTCGGTGGCCGGGTCCCAGTTCTCGTTGCGGACCAGCTTCAGGCTCTTGTCGACCTCGTGCGCGGCGACCTTGTACGGACCGGTCGCGATGGCCGACACGTCCTGGTCCATCGCCTCCTTGGTGTCCTTGGCCTCGGGCACCGGCACGGTGGTGGGCAGCGCCGCGGCGAACGGGAAGTCCGGGCGGGGCTTGGAGAACTTGAAGATGATGGTCTTGTCGTCCGGCGTCTCGACCTTGTCGTCGCCGAGCTGCTTGCCTGTCTCGTACGGACCCGCGTAGACCTTGGAGAAGTCGTCGCTGTCGGCCAGCCACGTCTGGATGTACGGGAAACCCTGCGCGTACTTGGTGGAGAAGGCGCGCGAGACGGCGTACTTGACGTCCTTGCTGGAGATCTTGGTGCCGTCGGCGTACTTCACGCCGTCCTTGAGGGTGTACTTCCAGCTCTTGCCGCCGTCGGTGCTCTGCCCGGTGTCGGTGGCCAGGTCGCCGACCAGGGTGGTCTTGTCACCGTCGATCTTGTACATGGTCAGGCGGCGCAGGATCATCTCGGACGTGGTCATGTCCGGCGACGAGTTGGTGTTGGCCGGGTCGTAGTGCGTGAGGTCCTGGCGCCACAGGATGTTGATGTTCCCGCCCTTGCGGAAGCCCTCGACGTCCTTGGCCGGTCCCTTGGACTGCGAGCCGTCCTTGTCCACCGACACCTTGGCCTCGGCGACCTTCGGCCCGGCGGGGCCTCCGGCGTTCTGGCCGCCCGCGCTGCACCCGGCGGCGACGAGTGCCGCGGTGACCGCGACCACCGTCGTACCCACTAGCTTCGTGCGTTTCACATCTCTCTCCCTGTTACTCAATGCGCCGGGAATGGCCTAGCGGTGTTGGTCTACCGGTGGGACTTGGGGTCCAGCGCGTCCCGGACGGAGTCGCCGAGCAGGTTGAACGCGATCACGAAGATGATCAGCGCGATGCCCGGGAACGCCAGGTAGGTGATGTCGGTCTGCAGGTAGTCGCCGCCGTCGTGGATCATCCGGCCCCAGTCCGGGGTCGGCTCGACCATGCCGACGCCCAGGTAGGACAGCGCGGCCTCGGTGGTCACCATCGCCGGCACGTCCAGCGTGGCCACCACGAGGATCGGCGTGAACAGGTTGGGCAGCAGCTCCTTGAACACGATCCGGCGAGTTCCCGCCCCGGACACCCGGGCCGCCTCCACGAACTCGCGCTCGCGCAGGGACAGCACCTGGCCGCGCAGCAGCCGCGCGATGCGGGTCCAGCCGAACACGGTCAGCAGCAACACAAGCGCGCACGACCGCAGCCAGACCGGCGCCTCCTTGCCGGGCGCCACGAACAACGCGAGCGCCACCGGCATGAACGCGATGTAGAACAGCGTCGACGGGATGGCCAGCAGGATGTCGATGATCCGCCCGACGATGTAGTCGGTGCGCCCGCCCAGATAGCCCGCGGCGATGCCGATCACCGTGCCCAGCACGGTCACGATGGCCACCACCACGAGGGCGATCAGCAGCGACGTGCGGATGCCGTACACCAGCTGCATCAACACATCCCGGCCCAGGCGCGGCTCGAGCCCGAACCAGAACTCCGAGTCCATGCCGCCGTTCGGCTTGACCGGGATGCCGGTGTCGGTGAGCAGCCCCGGGCGGTCCAGCCCGTAGTGCGTGTCCGGGTTCTTGCCGTACAGCCAGCCGATCACCGGCGCGCCGAGCCCGACGACGAAGAAGAAGAGGACCACACAGGCGGAGATCACGCCGGTCTTGTCCCGGCGGAATCGGCGCCAGGCGAGCTGCCCCGGCGACCTGCCCGCCGGTGGCTTGCGCTTGCCCCCGGGTTGGCCACCAAGAGCGGCTTCTCCGGACGTCAGCTCTGTCCGAAGCAGGTCGGCCACGTGCCCCCCGATACCCAATTATCCGAAAGATTTGGCGAGAATTTACGGTGGGTGACAGTACCCGTCAAGCGCCGACGGTGGGGAATCGGGTCACGAAATGGACTCCCGCGTCATCACGTCGTGACCTGCGGTGACAGCGAACCCGAAAGACCGGGGCAGACGGGTGCCATAGATTTCCGCTCTGACCGGCAAGTACCCAGCGTGATCACCGCCACCGGAAAAACATTCCCAGATACGTAGCGTGGCGAACCAACCCGGCTGTGTAATCACCCAAGCAGGGCATCGGGCCGCCCTTAACAAGAAACACACCGCACCGGAAACTCCGAAACAAATCCGGGCTACTTCACGCCCGCCGCGAACCGGGCGGCGATGGCGTCGAAGACCGCCTTCGGCTCCCATGTCATGTCCGGATATCGGACGCCTTTCTCGCCATCCAGGACTTTGACCGCGCCGTAGCTCGCCAGGTCCAGATCGCGCCGCGGCCCGGCCGCGGACACCGCCTCGTAGCCGGCGAAGGTGAACCAGAACGCGCCGTGCACGTCCTGCGCCTCGAAGACGTCCATCGACTCCTCGAAGTACGCCCGCTGAACGGTTTCGTCGCGGACGTAGTCGCCGTTGAGCACGCGCGGCGTGGCCGAGTAGTCGATGATCGCCCAGCCCATGCCGCCCGCCTCGGCCGCACTCTGGTAGGTGCAGCAGCCGAACTCCGTGATCACCAACGGTTTTCCGTGTGTGGTGTGCTCGCGGACGCGTTCGGCGTACCGGTCGGCGTTGCCCGCGTCGCGGTACAGGTCGACGCTCGCGAAGTCGAAGCCCGACCAGTCGATCTCCTCCCAGTCGCCGGAGGCGTACGTGATCCCGCCGCTGAAGTTCTTTCTTGCCTGCTTGAGGAGACCGGCCAGCATCCGCGTGAAATCGGTCTCCGGCGTGAAGTTCGCCCAGGCTTGGGGGTCCATTGCGTTGCGGAGACGTTCGAAGAGGACTTCGCCGGGGACGAAGCCCTTGCAGAACAAGGACATTTCGCAGCCGAGGACGAGCACGGTGTGGTGGTCGCGCTGCCAGATCTCTTGTGCGGCACGGGCACAGCGTTCGAAGTAGGGCTCTAGTTGTGCGGGTGTCAGGTCGATCGGGAAGGGTGCGAACCAGACCTGCAGTCCCGCGTCGATGGCGGCGTGCGCGGCCTGCGTGATGCGGTCCGGGTCGTCACCGCTGATCCGGACCGCGTTGCAGTGCAGGTCGGTGGCGATGATCTCCAGTTCTCGGCGCACGGCGGCCGGGTCGAACTCCACGCGGGACCGGTCGCCTGTCGCGCCACCGAAGCCGGTGTCGTAGTTGATGCCTTTGAGCTGCATGTTCCCTCCAGAATGTACGTTGTACACTCCACTGTACGCGGTACACTCCGGGTGATGGCAACTTCACTTGTGTGGCACTATCCCGAGCCGCCGGGACGCAAGCATGCGCTGACTCGGGCGGAGGTGGTGCGCGCCGGGATCGCTCTCGCTGACGCTGAGGGGGTCGCGGGGTTGACTATGCGCGGGGTCGCCGACGCTCTCGGCGTGTCCACCCCGATGTCGCTGTATCGGTATGTCTTGAACAAGGATGGGCTCGTTGACCTCATGCTGGACGCCGTGTCCGCTGAGGTGGACGTCCCGGCCGAGCCGGGTCCGGACTGGCGGGCAGATGTCCGGGGTGTCGCGTTGGGTCTGTGGCGGATGATCGGCAGGCATCGGTGGTATGCGGAACTGGTCGACAGCCGGCCGCCGTTTGGGCCGAACACCATGCGGCGGGCGGGTTATCTGCTTACGGTGCTGCAGAACGCGGGCCTCACCCCAGCGGTCGTGTACGCGTCGCTGGTGGACAACTACGTGACTGGCACGGCGATGAGTGTGAGTCGGGAGATCGCCATGCTGCAACGGTTTGGGATCGCCTCGACTCAGGATCTTCAGGCGTACACCGGGGAAATGGCCAACGACTCACTGGTGGAGTGGGTTCAGGACATGCCTGAGATGACGTCCGATGAGCGCTTCGAGCTTGGGCTGGACTGTTTGCTGGATGGGATCGGCGCTCGTCGCTAGGTAGGGCGCCAAAGAAAAGAAAGAGATGTCCTCGCCGGACGGGCAGGCCGCCAAGAGCGGCAAGGGATCCTTCGGATCCTTGTGGTTGGGTTGGTTGCGTGTCCTGTCTGGGGGCGGGCACGCGCGGGAGGTCTGGGTGGGTGGGTCATGGGGTGGGGGTGGGGAGCCAGAATTCTATTGTTGTGCCGCCTGTTTCCGGGGCTTTGATGGTGAGCCAGCCTTCGGCGATCTCGGCTCGTTCGCGCATCTCGATCAGTCCGAAGTGGTCACTGGTGGGTGTGCGGGTTGCGGCGGGGCCAGGGCCGATTCCGTTGTCGTGCACTTGGACGAGGATGCCGTTGTCGGCTGTTTTGACCGTCATGTCCACTGTGGATGCTTGTGCGTGTTTGCGGGTGTTGGTCAGGGCTTCCTGGCAGATGCGGAAGAGGGTTATCGCGGTTTCTTGTGGTGGGTCGGCGGGGAGGGTGTAGGTGAGGGTGTGGGGGATGCCGGTGGCGGCCAGGAGGTCCTTGAGGGTGTCGGCGAGGCCTTGGTCCAGTGGAGGTGGCTGGAGGTGGCGGACGAGGTCGCGCAGGCGGGTGATGGTGTCGCGGACGGCGTCGTCGAGGGCGGTCAGTTCGGCGGCGTGGTGGGCGGGGAGCTTGCCGGCGAGCAGCTGCAGGCGCATGGCCACGGACACCATTGCCTGGATCGAGTCGTCGTGCACGTCCCAGGCGATCCGGCGGCGTTCGGCCTCCTGCGCCTCGACCATGTGGGCAAGCAGGCGGCCGCGGTCGCTCAGGGCTCGTTCGGCGGTCCGTCGTTCGGTCATGTCGCGCGTGACCTTGCCGAACCCGCGCAGCTCGCCCGAGTCGTCATACAAGGCGGTGATCACGACATTTGCCCAGAAGCGGGTCCCGTCCTTACGCAGCCGCCAGCCCTCGTCCTCCAACCGGCCCTGCGCCACCGCGATTTCCAGCTCACGTTCCGGTTTGCCCGCGGCGAGGTCCTCGGGCGGGTAGAACACCGCGAAATTCCGGCCCAGGATCTCGTCGGCCCGATATCCCTTGATCCGCTCCGCACCGGCATTCCAGCTGAGCACTGAACCATCGGGATCCAACATGAAAATCGCATAATCGACGACGTCCTGGACCACCAGGCGGAACCGTTCCTCGCTGGCCCGCAGCGCCTCCTCGGCCGCGCGTCGCTCGGTCATGTCGCGCGTGACCTTGCCGAACCCGCACAGCTGCCCGGAGTCGTCATACAAGGCGGTGATCACGACATTTGCCCAGAAGCGGGTCCCGTCCTTACGCAGCCGCCAGCCCTCGTCCTCCAACCGGCCCTGCGCCACCGCGATTTCCAGCTCACGCTCGGGTTTGCCCGCGGCGAGGTCCTCGGGCGGGTAGAGAACCGCGAAGTTCCGGCCGATGATCTCCTCGGCGCGATATCCCTTGATCCGCTCCGCACCGGCATTCCAGCTCAGTATCGAACCAGTGGGATCCAGCATGAAAATGGCATAGTCCACCACGCTCTGGACCATCAGGCGGAAAGCGTCCGGCGCCGGGGCGGGGGTCGTCACCGCTCCAGCTTGGCACGTCAGCCGGCGGCCACCAGCTCACACCACACGATCTTGCCGCCCGGAACGGTGGACGCGCCCCATTCCTTGGACAGCCGCTCCACCATCGGCAGGCCCCAGCCGCCGTCCTGGCCGGACTCGCGGATCTCGGGCAGCACCGGGTTGGTGTCCTGGACCTCGACGCGCACGCGGTTGCCGCCCCCGCACAACCGGAGCACCGGATTGCCGGACCCGTGCAGCAAAGCGTTCGTGACCAGCTCGGACACGACCAGGACGACATCGTCCAGCCACGGGCCGGTCACCGTCGACCGGACCAGCTCACGGGCCGCGCCGACGCTGGCCGGATCCCGGGATAGCCGCAGCTCGACGTCGTACCGCACGGCAAAAGTGTCCACCCAAGCACTGTCCGGTACACCTTCCCCAGCCACGAGACGCATGCGCAACAGTCGCTCTAGTGCAAATGCATCAGTCGAGCATGCCCTCACGCCGGGCGATCGCCACCGCCTCGAGCTGCGAGCGCGCGCCGAGTTTCTCGAGGATCCGCTGAACGTGGTTGCGCGCGGTGTTGCGGGCCACGCCGAGCCGTTCGCTGATGTCGGCGGTGTTGTGCCCCTCGGCCAGCAGCAGCAACGTCTCCCGTTCGCGTGGGGTCAGCGCGGCGTTGCTGCCCGGCACGCGACCGGTCAGCCGGGCCAGCACGCTCGCCAGCAGCGTTGGGTCGAACACCGCCTCACCGGCGGCCACCTTCCGCACCGCGCCGACGAGTTCCTCCAGCCGGGACGTCTTGAGCACCAGCCCCGAGCCGCCCGCCTCGGCCACGCGGGTCGCCACGGCAGCGGTCGCTTCACCGGTCAGCACCAGGACACGGGCGCCGGTGACGGCCGTCAGGTCGCTGATCGCCTCGACGCCGTCACCGTCGGGCAGGCGGCGGTCCAGCAGGATCAGGTCGGGGTCACAGCGTTGCGCGAACGCGGTGGCGATGGAGTCCGCGCGGGCCACCACCGAGATACCGTCCGCCTGGTCGAGGGCCAGCCCGATCGCCTCGGCCACCATGTCGTGGTCCTCGACGAGCAGCACCCGGATCGGCATGGTCGCCCGGCTAACCGCGGACGGCGTCGTCGACCGTCCCGAACACGGCGAGCACCTGGTCCAGGCCGGAGATGGTGATCGCCCGGTGCGCGATGGCGCCACCGTCGGCGACCCGCAGCGACCGCCCGGCCTGCTCGGCGTCCCGGTGCGCGCTCAGCAGCACGCTCAGCCCGATCGACCCCATGAACGTGACATCCCGCAGGTCGACCACGACCTTCGAGCTGCTCCCGGCCAGCGCCTGGGCCACCGCCTGGGCGAACTCGTCGCTGGTGGCCAGGTCGATCTCGCCGGCGACCTGCACGATGGTCGCATCGGACTCCTGCGCCACCCGGTACCGCAGCAGCAACGCGCCGCTCTCACCCACGGCGTGCTCCCTTCCCGCTGCGACGCCTCACCGTCGGTAGCCGTTCGTGACTGGTCAGTAACGAAGGTGCGTTACATTATCCCGACCTCCCCCACGGGCACCACAGCCAGGCGAGGGTTTCAACATCCCGGACGCCGGGTACCTGGGCGCCCGAAGGTGAGACGTTCGGGAGGAAGCGATGCTGGACCCATCGGGGCCTGAGTTCGGCTTGTCGTATGAGCACACCACTGTGGGCGACACGGCCGTGCTCGACCTTCGCGGCGAGATCGACCTCGCGACCGGCGCGGACCTCAGCGCGCAGCTCGACCGTGCCCTGGCCGGGGTGCCCGGCCTGCTGGTGGTCGACCTGTCCGCGGTGGACTTCCTCGGTTCGGCCGGGTTGTCCGCGCTGATCGCGGCCCGCGACAGCGCGGAACGCCAGGGCACTCAGGTCCGCCTGGTGTGCAACCGGACCACGCGCCGCACGATCGAGCTGACCGGGCTGACCCAGCAGTTCACGCTGGCCGACGACCGGGCTGCAGCGCTCGAGCGCTGATCACCTGCGCCTGCGGGACGGGGCGCACGAAGCAGCCGAGCGAGGCGGACTGCGCCTCGATGTCCTCGGGTGCCGACGGCGGGAACAGGTGCTGCGCGGCCAGTTCGGCCGAGCAGGCCATCGCCCGCCATCCGCCCTGCTCGTCCAGGCTGACGGTGATCATGTTCGGCGCCACACACTGCCACGGCAGGTGGGCGGTGAAGAAGTTCGCCGGCAGCAACACATCGGGGTCGCAGAACACCACGGTGTCGTAGCGCGCCCGCCGCAGGCCGACGCCGTGCGCGGGCACCGACGGCCATTGGTTGTTACGCAGCACCGACACCCGCCACTCTCGGCTGCGCACCTGGACCGGCAGCGGGCTGGCGTCGTCCACGACGATGCACTCCCACTGCGGCCGGGCGAACATCGCGGTGAAAGCCGCGATGACCGACTTCACGGTCGCGTCGATGGTGCCGTGCGCGTTGCGCGCCGGGATGATCACGCTCACCCCACTGTCCACCGCGGACACCGGGTCGATCAGGCCGGCGGCGTCGCCGAGCAGCCAGTGGCTGCGGCTGCTGCCCGGCCAGCCGAGCAGCTGCGCCAGCTCGTTGATCGGGCCATGCAGGTCGGTCACCGGGACGGCGTCCTCCGCGCCGGTGTCGCCGCGCGGGCAGAGCATGCACATGGCCGAGACCACGCGCTTGCTCGTCACGACGCGGTTGAGCGTGGCCGTGGACAGCGGATGCCAGGTGCGGACCTGGCGGTGCCGCGCGGCCCGGCCGGGCGCCGCGATCCGCAGGGTGTCACCGTGCATGCCGTCGAACTCGACGGCGAGCTCCCAGAGCATGGTGCCCCTCCCCGGTGGTCTCGCCCTTGAGCTGCGAGAACAAGCCTGGCAGAGGCACCTTGCAAGGATCTTGAACGTCCTATGTAGACACTGTCAGCCCCAGGTGCGCGCCTGGGCCTGGAGGTGGCCCTGCTCGACCCGGGTGTCGAACACCGGTTGCGGGGCGGTGGCCGGACCGTGCACGACAGCGCCGTCCATCAGGCCGAACGTGCTGCCGTGCCACGGGCACTCGATGCACAGTTCGCCGTCGTTGCGCAATGTCCCGTCGCTCAGCGGGCCACCCGCGTGGCTGCACTTGTCCGCCAGCACATAGAAGTCGTCGCCGTCGCGCACGACGACCACGGGCACGTCACCGACGAGCCGCCGGGTGGGCTGCCGCTGCGGGTAGTGGTCGGCCGGGCCGAGATCGGACCACTCCGTAGGGCTGACGTACGGGACGTCCTGGGCGTGGTTGGTCCCCATCGCGTGGCGGAACGACAGGTGGCCGCCCAGCATCGCGCCCGCGCTGACCAGGGTCAGCCCCAGCAGCGCCTCGCCCTTGCCGGACATCCGGTGGCCGCGCAGCCGCGCCCACAGCGACGAGATGTAGCACAGCAACCCGGCGCTGTTCACCAGCGCGTGCACGAGCCCGGTCCGGCGTTGCTCCGGGGTGGCGTGCGTGTAGTCGGCCGCACCTGCCGCCGCGGTCGGCACGCTGGCCAGCACGCCGAGTCCAATGAGGACACCGGGCGCGTGCTTGTGCCTGCCCGGCATGAAGTCCAGCACGGTCGCGCTCATGTACATCCCGATCGGGAACTGCGCCAACGCGGGATGCACCGGGTGGCCCAGCCACGTGCCGTGCAACAGGTCGCGCAGCTTGCGGGACGGCAGGATCTTGCCGATCACCGTCTGCAGCAGGGATGCGGGCTGGTCCAGCACGGTCATCTTGGCCGGCATGTCCAGCACGCCCCGCATCGACGGGCTTTCGTGGGAGATCTCGGCCTTGACGCGTTCGACAACGGCCGGATGCCCAAGGGGCAACGGGGCATCCCGGCGGTCACCGTCGCCGGCCCAGCTGTGCGCGATCACGCGGACGCGCACGCCTTCCTCGGCCATCGCCCGGATCCGGCTCGCCTCATGCTGTTGCCACACCGCGTCCGCGGCCCGCGCCTCGGCCGCCGACACCGTCCGCTCGGCCGCGGCGGGATCCACCAGCAGCACCGACCGCACGGTGTTCGCGTGCTCGCGGCCCAAGGTCATCGCCGCGGGCACCGAGGCTCCGGCGGCGACGATGTCGACCGGCCCGGTCAGCTGGTCCAGCGCCGCGCGTGCCTCGCCCCAGAAACCGTCGGCGCCTCGTCCGCACCAGACCACCTTCCGGCGTTCCCCCAGGTCCCGCCAGGTGGCCGGCAGCTCGCCGTGGACGGGCGCCCCGATGGGATCGAGTACCAGGACAGTTCCACCGAACACGACTCCTCCTCATTCGCCGCGGAATCCATGTGCAACGGGTGCCCGCCGTGCGCTGCGGCAAACGGTTGAACGCCGCGACATCCGGGTACTGCCAGTTCAACGACGAGAGGAGGCAGGCGATGCCGCAGGCATGGAGCAAGAAGCGGGAACGCCAGTACGAGCACATCAAGGAGTCCGCCGAGGACCGGGGCGCGAGCGAGCGCCGGGCCAAGGAGATCGCTTCCCGCACCGTGAACAAGAACCGCGCCCAGTCCGGGGAGTCCAAGACGGCCAGCCGATCCTCCGTCAAGGACAAGTCGCCGCAGCAGCGCGGCGGGCAGCGGTCCGGCAAGAACGGGCCGAAGGGCCCTACCCGCGACCAGCTGTACAACGAGGCACGCCAGCGCGGCATCAAGGGCCGCTCCAAGATGACGAAGAAGCAGTTGGAGCGAGCACTCGGCCGCTAGGACCAACGCAATTTTCTCATTTGTGAACCAGACATTCCTTCGAGACGGGCCCGGCCATTCAGCTCTCCGCCGGGCCCGTTTCGTCTGCTAGTCTCCGAACACCATATGAACGACTAGCGAGAATTGTCCCTACGACTCCGCCGCCACCTTGAGTACATATCGGGTTCGACGCTGCCTGAAAACAGCGCCGAAACGTGGAAAACGGGTGATTCGGACATGGCGGAAGTGAGTTCCGCGCCACCGGCGCGGCACATCGGCCGGACCACGCTGTACTTCTTCGGTGCCCTGGGCGGCATCCTGTTCGGCTACGACCTGGGCGTGATCTCCGGCGTGCTGCCGTTCATCAGGAAGCTCTGGGGGCTGTCCGCGCTGGACCAGGGCATCATCACCGCGAGCCTGTCGGTGGGCGCGATCGTCGGCGCGTTGCTGTCCGGCCGGGTCAACGAGCGGTTCGGCCGCCGCCGCACGATCATGCTGGCGGCGGTGATCGTGATCATCGGCACCATCGCGGCGAGCCTGTCGCCGTCGTTCTTCCTGCTGGTGGTCTCGCGGCTGGTGATCGGGCTGGGCATCGGCCTGTCCTCCTCGACGGTGCCGACGTACCTGTCCGAGCTGGCGCCGGCCAGGCTGCGCGGCGCGATGGGCTCGCTCAACCAGATCTTCATCGTGCTCGGCATCCTCATCGCGTTCCTGACCAGCTACTGGCTCGGCCCGACAGCGGACTGGCGGCTGATGTTCGCCGGGGCGATCGTGCCCGCCGTGATCCTGCTGCTCGGCCTGAACATCCTGCCGGAGTCGCCGCGCTGGCTGGTCAAGAACGGTGACGAGGACGCCGCCCGCGCGGTGCTGGTCAGCGCGCACGGCAGCGACGCCGACGTCGAGGCCGAGATGCAGACCATCCGCGAGGTGGTGGCGCTGGACCGGGAGAAGGGCCGGTTCCGCGACCTGTGGCAGCCCTGGGTGCGGCCGATGCTGATCGTCGCCCTGCTGCTGGCGATCGGCCAGCAGTTCAGCGGGGTGAACGCGATCAACGCGTACTTCCCGACGATGCTGATCAGCCTGGGCTTCGCCACCCAGGCCGCGCTGCTGTCGGGTGTGCTGCTGGGCGTCACGAAGTTCCTGTTCACCGCGTGGGTGGTGTTCGTGGTGGACCGGTGGGGCCGCAAGCCGCTGCTGCTGATCGGCAACGTGATCATGGTGATCACCCTCGGCCTGGCCGGGTGGACCGTGCTGAGCGTGACCGACAAGAGCACGGTTGGCGTGCTGATGCTGGTGCTGATGGTGCTCTACCTGGTCGGCTACGAGCTGGGCTGGGGTGCCGTGGTGTGGGTGATGATGGCCGAGGTGTTCCCGCTCAAGGCCCGCGCGGCCGGCATGGGCATCGCGAGCGTCGTGCTGTGGGCCGCGACCGGCATCGTCAGCGCGGTGTTCCCGCTCATCTCGGCGCCCGGCGCGCTGGGCATCGGCGGGTCGATGTTCGTGTTCGCGGGCATCAACATCGTGCTGTTCGTGCTGACCAAGTGGCTGGTCCCGGAGACCAAGGGGCGCAGCCTCGAGCAGATCGAGCTGGACCTGCGGGCCCGCTCGGGGGCCACGACCAAGGCCTGAGCCCTCCCCGGCGCGGGGACGTGGCCTGCCCGCCAACCCGGAGACCAACACCAAACGGTGCTTCCCGGTGCGGTGGGCCAAGAAGAACCACGCCGAGCGGACCGACTACTTCCACAAGT